>NZ_LYVN01000101.1 GCF_001990265.1 Sphingopyxis sp. KK2 | reverse complement strand
GGGGAAGGGGGGCGGGAAGAAGTTCCTCCATCGCGTTCTCGCGGCTGCCAATCTCGCGCGTGCGGGGGGAGCGGGTTCGGGCCGGCGCGGGCGTTTCGACGGCAGCCGGATTGGTCGTGGCGCTGGCGCGGGCCGAGTGCTTGCCAGCCGCGATGTCTATGCGGCATTTCGCCAGCGCCGCGTCATCGTCAAATCGCGCATCGTGAAGCTGGCCGGAAAGGGCAGGGCCGCGGCGCGCGCGCACCTCCGTTACGTCGAACGCGATGGTACGACCCGCGACGGCGGACGCGGCCAGCTCTACGGTGCTGACGCCGACAAGGTCGACGCCAAGGGGTTTCTGGAGCGTGGTGACGGCGATCGCCATCAGTTCCGGTTCATCGTCTCGGCCGAGGACGGCGCCGAATATGAGGATCTGAGGCCGCTGACACGGCGCCTCATGGCGCGAATGGAAGAAGATCTCGGCACCCGGCTCGACTGGGTCGCGGTAGACCATTTCAACACCGGCCACCCGCACACCCATATTATCGTCCGCGGCAAGGACGATCGCGGCAAGGATCTGATCATTGCCCGCGAATATATGACGGGAGGCTTGCGGGAGCGCGCCGCCGAGCTCATCGATCTCGATCTTGGCCCTCTTTCCACCGGCACGATCGCGGCCAGGCTCCGCGACGAAATCGAGCAGGAGCGGTTGACCGGCATCGACCGCACATTGCTGCGCGAGAGCGAGGCCGGTGTTCTCGTCAGCTCCACCACCCGCGGCGCGTTCGACCAGACGCTCCGGATGGGACGCCTCCGAAAGCTCGAGCGGCTTGGTCTCGCCGCGCAGGTTGGCGCCGCCCATTGGCGGCTCGCTCCCGATGCCGCCGAAACGCTCCGGCGGATGGGCGAGCGCGGCGATATCATCCGCACGATGCAACGCGCATTCGCGGAGCGTGGCCATGCTCCGGCGCTTGCCGATCAGGTCATCCATGATCCGGCGGCAATGGAGAGGCGCCCGATTGTCGGACGCATTATCGAGCGCGGGCTCGTCGACGAGATCAATGATCGGCACTATTTGCTTGTCGAGGCGACCGACGGACGCACCCATCATGTGGAGATCGGGAAGGGCGAGCATGTCGATGCCCATGCTGCCGGCGCGATCGTGCGGATCGAACCCGTTGCTCGCAGCGTGCGGGACGCCGATCGAACGGTAGCGGAAATCGCCGCCGCAAATGAAGGCCGTTACGATATCGACCTGCATCTCCGCCATGACCCGAGCGCCACCGAGGCGTTCGCCGAAACGCATGTCCGGCGCCTCGAGGCCATTCGCCGGCTGACGGGCGGGGTAACGCGCGAAGCGGATGGAACATGGATTATCGCCCCCGACCATCTCGAGCGTGCGGCTGCTTATGAGACGGCGCGCGCAAGGGATCGCCCCGTATCGGTCGAAACCCTTTCGCCAGAGCCGCTGGAACGCCTGGTCGGCGCCGATGCCGCGACCTGGATCGACCGCGAGTTCGTCAGCCAGGAACCTGTGCCGCTACGCGATGCCGGGTTCGGGCACGATGTCCGTGAGGCCCAGGCTCAGCGTCGGCGGTGGCTGCTGGCCGAAGGGCTGGCATGGGAATCGGGCGACGGAGTAAGCTTTCAATCCGGGATGATCGATACGCTTCGGCGGCGCGAGCTGTTGAGGATCGGCGCGCAGATGTCCGAAGAACTCGGTATTCCCTTCGCCGAGACGAAATCCGGAGCATCGGTTGTCGGCATTTATCGCCGGCACGTCGATATGCTCGGCGGGCGCTACGCGCTCATTAAAAAGTCGCGCGAATTTACGCTCGTACCGTGGCGTCCGGTTCTCGACCGGCATGCAGGGCGGAGTGTGTCCGGAATCGCGCGCGGCGACGGCATCAGCTGGACATTCGGACGGAGCCGGAGCGGGCCGAGCATTTCTTGATCGATGCGCCCGCTTCCGGGGGATCGGCGGATAGCGGGCCGCCGGCTCTGGATGCAGGATGAAATGAGCCGATTGGCGCTCACCACATTGCCAACAGGCGAACGGGTTGCGCACCTGTGAAGGCCGCTCGCGAGGGGCCGATGTCCCGGCTTGCCTTGACTTGCGGCTACCATCTAAGGGTCGGACAACCGCAAAAAAATTGGAGCGAACTATTGGAAACGGTCTCGATCGTGCTCTTCCTGCTGCTGGCTGTCGTCGTCAGCGGCGCCCTGTCGCGCATGCTGCCGGTGTCGCTGCCGACGCCGCTGGTGCAGATCGTGCTCGGGGCGGTCATCGGTCTATCGACATCCTATCGTGTCGAGCTCGACCCGGAGCTTTTCCTGCTGCTCTTCCTGCCGCCGCTGCTGTTTCTCGACGGCTGGCGCATTCCCAAGGACGAATTGCTCAAAGACGTCTCGACCGTTGTTGAGCTTGCGCTCGGGCTCGTTCTCCTGACCGTAATCGGCATGGGCTTCTTCATTCATTGGCTGATCCCCGCGATGCCCATGGCCGTTGCGTTCTCGCTTGCCGCGGTCGTCTCGCCGACCGACCCGATCGCGGTTTCCGCCATCGCGGCGCGCGCGCCGATCCCTAAGCGGATGATGCATATCCTAGAAGGAGAGTCGTTGCTCAACGATGCATCCGGCCTCGTCTGTCTGCGGTTTGCGGTTGCCGCGGCCCTCACCGGCACATTTTCAGCCGGCACCGCCGCGCTCAATTTCCTGTGGGTCGCCGGCGCGGGACTGGCGATCGGCGTCGCAGTGACGCTTGCGGTCACCCGCGCCAAGGCGTGGGTGACGAAACGCTGGGGCGAGGATACCGGCTCACAAATCCTGGTCAGCTTGCTGATTCCCTTCGGTTCATATTTGCTCGCCGAGCATTTTCACGCCTCGGGCATTCTTGCGGCGGTCAGTGCGGGCGTTACCATGACCTTCGCCGAAATATCCCGGCAGGCGATGGCGGTTACCCGGATGCGGCGCAATTCGGTGTGGGACACGCTCCAGTTCGCGCTCAACGGCATTATCTTCGTGCTGCTTGGCGAGCAGCTGCCCGCGATCCTTGCGGGTGCGAAGGAAACGGTGGCACTAACGGGCCATGCCGCGCCATGGTGGCTCGGCTTGTACGTCATCGCCATCGTGTCCGGCCTGGCGGCTCTGCGTTTCGTCTGGGTGTGGGTCTCGCTCCGCCTCACGATCCTGCGGCGACGCGAGCCCGGGGACAGTATCCAGAGTCCCGATTGGCGGCTCGTTGCGGCCATGTCCTTCGCCGGCGTGCGCGGCGCGATCACGTTGGCCGGTGTCCTGACGCTGCCGCTCGCGCTCGACGACGGGACAGCGTTTCCTGCTCGCGATCTCGCGATCTTCCTCGCAACGGGTGTGATCATCGTTTCGCTCCTTCTTGCCACGGTTGCGCTTCCACTGCTCCTCAATGGATTGGTCATGCCGCCGGAGCCATCGAAACAGGCCGAGGAAGACGCCGCGCGGGTCGCCACGGCCGAGGCCGCGATACGGGCCATCGAGCGCCGCCAGCACGCCATGGCAGAGGATCTGGGCGAAGCGGATCTTTACACCGCAGCAGGCGCAAGGGTCATGGATCTGTATCGCGAACGGATCGAGAGCCGCAGCAATGGCATCTCGTCCGCGGTCCGCGAGGAAGAGCGGCTCATTCGCGAGTTCCAGCTTATCGGCGTGAAGGCCGAGCGCGAGGCCCTCGTCGAGCTCGCTCGGGGCCGGGCCATCGGCAGCGAAATCGCCCGAAAGTTGACCCGCGAACTCGATTTGTCGGAGGCGCGATACCGCGGTTAGTGGCCGATCGGAGACAGTCTGCTTTGGGTATGGAAGTGGATAGAGCGGACGGTCGGTCAGGATGATCTAAGGAGGTATGACCCTATGGATCCGGATCGGTGGAAGCTTTGCAAATACCCTTAAGCGACTAACCCGCCCACAGCGCAGGTCACAAGCATATCACTATACCGCCCGGGTTCATTAGAGGAACGCCCGCCGAGCCATGCGCGGCACATGATCTGCGCCGGACCAATTATCTGGGCCACAAAGATGCTTACCGGCATCGCCCGCAATTTTCCCGCTTCGACAAATGGCGTCCGCCAGCCGTCAACGATCGCAACAAACCTTTCGTTTTCCGCCGATTGTTCGGCGCGGATCGAATTGAGCCATTCTGCTTTTGCCTGCTCGAAAAGATACTTCGCCTTCTGACGCTCTTCGGTCACCCACCGAAGATGTGCGAGAATAATAGCTTCGATGCCCGCCTTTGCATCGCTCGATCGGGTGAGCGCCGCGACAATCTCTCCATGATAGTCGATCAGTATGGCGAGGAAGAGATCGGCTGCCAGCGCATCCTTGGTCGGGAACGCGTGAAAGAAACTCCCGTTCGACACGCCGGAGCGCTGACAAATTGTCGCGACGCTCGTCTTCTCGGTTCCGTCCCTGTCGAAGAGTTCAAGGGCAGCCATTCTGATCTTGTCGCGTGTCCGCATTAGAGTATTGCTCCAGAGCTGTACTCTAGATAGATAGCCGACAGAGCATGCAGGAGAAAGCCATGATCATCGATGCATGGGGGCAGCACCCGACGCTTCGCCATAGCCAGGATTCCATGTTCGACTCCCTCCGCCGATGGACACGGCGCGAAATTCCGAACAAAGCGCTACCCGTATCAACGACAATCGCTGCCATGGATCGGGGCGGCATCGACAAGATGTTGATCAGTGCCTGGGTGGCGCCACGCAACGTCATGATTTCCAATGAGGAGGTTGCGGAATTTGTCTCGGAAGCGCCGACGCGCCTGGTGGGCGTCGGGTCAGTCGACATATCGCGGCCGATGGAGGCTGTTCGCGAAATTCGCCGAAGCATCCGGGACTTGGGATTCAAGGCAATCCGTGTTCTTCCGTGGCTTTGGGAAGCGCCGCCAACCGATCGTCGCTTTTACCCGGTTTACGCGGCATGCGTGGACGAGGGTGTACCCTTCTGTACACAGATTGGGCACACGGGGCCGCTCATGCCATCGGAAGTCGGCCGGCCGATCTATCTGGATCAGGTCGCCCTAGACTTTCCCGAACTAGTGATCGTGGGCGGCCATATCGGTTACCCTTGGACTGACGAAGCCATTGCCGTTGCGACAAAACATGAGAATGTCTTCATCGACACCTCGGCGTACACCATCAAACGGTACCCGCTGCAACTTGTCGAGTACCTAAAGGCTCATGGAGCATCGAAAGTCCTGTTCGGCACGAACTACCCGATGATAGAACCCGCCAAGGCGCTCGAGGGCCTAGCTGGCCTTGACCTTGGAGAGACAGCCAGAGCAGCCTTCCTCGGCGGCAATGCGGCCCAGATTTTCAAGATTTGATCTTAACATCGGCAGGGCCTCGTCGGCGGTATTGGCCGATTTCGGACGGGCTGGTTTCAGGTAGGCGTGTAGCGATATCTGCCGTTCCCTACCCCTTGGCGCCGGCTCAGCCATCGCTGGCAGGATGCCGGGGCTGATCTAGCCGAGATCCGCAGCGCATTAGAGCGCCCCTAGTCAAGTTATTCGGCGGGGATCAGTAATACGCACACGTCATCTTTGGGCGACATGATCGTTGTGCGAATCTTAGCGCGGGTCACGCTGACGCGAAGATTCTGGCGGGCTTGGGTCATCGCGCCGGAATTCACATTGCCGCCGACGATACGGTCAGGGTTGCCCACGATTTCGCCCTTGAACCGTTTCGGCCAGCCTTCGAAGACGATGACTTCGTCGAACTGCTTCCCCTTGGCCTTGTGCATATTCATCACAACGATGCCGGATTCGGGTTTGTGTGCCGTCGCGAAATGCTCCTGGACAAAGGACTGCCGCGTAACGGTGAGCGCGTTCTTATAGCCTCCGGTGTCGCGCCAATCCTGTGAGAGGCTTTGACGCAGTTGGGTTCCGCGTTCCAGCAGGCGGACATTACGGGCTTCCTCGGCAACCTCGACGAGACGCTTGCAGGCGCCGGCTTCGAGAACGGCTCGAACCGCTGTCCAGTCGGCATCGGGCTGCCCCGTCAGCGCGATGGTACTTGCGGCTTGGTGGACGGCGAATGTCGCCTGAAGGACGCTGTTACCCGGCGTCGCCTTGCCCTTGGCGAGGCATCCATTCCATTTCTCCAGCGCGGACTTGAAGCGCGCGGCTTCCTCCAGATCGCCCTTTGTCGGGGTCGCTCCGCCTCGTCCTTCGAAGAAGCTGCAAAGCACGTCGACGAATTCATTGAAGCAGTTGCTGTGGCTGCGCTGTTGCAGGAGGAAGGCGATCACCTCGGCCGCAAGAATCGGACCTTCCATATCCACCGCCGCCGTGTGCGTGATCGGCGGCACGTTGCCAAACGGCGCACGTAGATTGTCGGAGACCAGACGCGTCATACGCTTGGTCGGAACCAGGATTGCGAGCGACCAGTCCCGGCGACCCAGCGCGAGGAGCCGTTGCCGGGCTTTCAGCACCTGAGCGACGAGCGACGCATAGGCCTGATTGGGATTCGACGCGAACCCTTCATATTCCACGCCCTGATAGGGTTGGTCGCGAAACTTGCCCGTGAGGAGGTGATTGCCGAAGATAGCGATATCGGTTCCCTTGCTTCGGTGATTGTCCCCGGCCAAGTCGTGTTCGGACGGTTTGAACGCCTCCTTGAAATGGTTCGGCCGCTCGGGATCCGCGCCGATGAAATCGAAGATGCGCTGCTCGGGATCGGCCAGCGCGATCAGCGTGCTGCTCTTCCCGATCGCCTCGACCGCGCGCCATTGATCTGCGCTCGTGTCCTGGAACTCATCGAGGATGATGAACGGGTACATCGTCGAGACAAGCTCGCGGACCTTTGTTGACCCATGCAGCAAGATGGCCACGCGCTCGGCAAACAGATCGAAGCAGACCTTACCTTCCTCAGTCGCGAGCCGCATGCGCTCGGCCACTTCCAGCGCGGCCTTGTGCGCCTTCTCCTCATCCGACAGCTTTGACGGCGCCTTGAAGCCACTGCGGATCGCTGACAGCGCGATCGCCTCATTCGGCGGCGTAAGGATCGTCATCCGCCGCGGAAACCCGACAAGATAGCCATGCGCCTTGAGGATGCGCCAGAAGAAGGAGTGATAGGTATCGACCTCGATCCGATTCTTTTCCTCCTTGGTGACCGACCGTTCTTCATCGATCGCCTCGAACACACGCGAGACGGTCGCACGCGCGAAGCTGAGAAAAAGTATGCGCTGCCCCGGCCTCAGTTTCTCGCGCGCAATCTTCGCCGCCTTCAGGATCGACACGGTGGTCTTGCCCGAGCCGGGACCGCCGACGACGAGCTGATGTCCCTCGGCAGCCAAAACTTCCTTTTGCGCCGGCGTCAGATCGACCATCGCGCCCTCTAAGCGCTGGACGCTGGCGCGGCTTGCCCGCCATTCACTGGCGGTGGCGGGACGGGTGGAGCCGGTGCAAGAGGCGCGGGCGGTATTGGCGGCGCAGGCGGCGGATCACAGATCGCCTTCAGCGTTATGCAAGCGTCGCGAATCCAGGACGGGACCTCAGCCTCGGAACACTGGCCGAGGAAATCGGCGACACCCCAATTGCCCTTTGCCCAGCCGAAATACTCTTTCAGGGCCGCGATCACACTGTCCTTCGGATCGGGATATTTAGCAAGGATATGCTGCGGCCAGTCGAGCGCGTCGGAGAACCGCTCAAGCGCATCCTGGGTCGTATTCTTGAGGATGAGATCTTCAATCCCCTTTTCCTCGTGCATGAACAGCCGCTCGACCTGGGCTTCGATCGCCGCCTTCGCCGGATCGGTCTGCTTGTCGCAAAGCCCAAACGTCCGCTTGCCGAGGCCCTTATACAGCCCGGCCAGATCGGCGATCTGGGACTCCGTGCCCGCATCGATGATGCAGATGCCGAGCGCCTCAAGCGACGCATAGGTGGCGGAGTTTAGCTCCGACAGCCGGCGCGCGGCCACCGGAAAGGCGCTGGCCTCGGTCGCACCCTCGGCGATGAGCACGCGGCGGGACAGGAGGCCCTCGCAGAAGCGCGTCCGAAACTCCTGCCGATAGCGCTTGTGCTTTACGCTGTCGGGCAACGATATCTGCGCTTGGTTGAGCACACCGTCATTGGCCCGCGACAGGATCACGGTCTCGTCGAGCTTGAATTCCTCAAGGACGTAAGGCGAGTGCGATGTCACGATCGACTGCGCGGCTAGCTTGCGCAGCTCATGCACGATCCGCTTCTGAGCATAGGGCGGGATCGCGGTTTCGACCTCTTCCATGGCGAAGATGACGTTCTGCTTGTCCTCGGCGATCTGCGACAGCATAGCCAGGACCAGCATGTTGATCGTGCCGGTGCCTTGGCGGAAGAAGGGCGCGGCGTGATCACCGTCGCCGGTGGCGATGAAGGCGGTCACGATCTTACGCAGATGTTCACGCGTGAGGTTTGACACCTTGAGGTGCGGCTTCACACCCCATTCGCGCGGCACATATTTCTTCAACGACTTGTCGATGCTGTCGAGCACGCCGGAAATGCCGAGCGCGGGATCGCTTGCGACATCGAATGCGGCGAGCGCGCCGATCGTGCCTTCCCACATCTGTGGCCGAATTTCCTTCAGCCGCAGGATGATGTCGAGCAAACTGCCATGCTCCAAGCTGAGCGCGCGCGAGCCGGTGCGCAGGGAGCGCAGGAACAGGAAGCCGCAGTGCTGTTTGTCCTTCTTAGAGAAAGGCTCGGGCTTGTCCGCTTCCTTCAGGCTGCGCGAATAGAAAGTGTTGCCGACGAAATCGTCCTCATCGGAATCATAGGCGCCGATGAAGGTGACGCGGAGCGCCGCTTTAATGTTCGCGGCATCGACACCCTCCGGGTTGGCCTCGGTGAAGAAATCGCCCGTTTCGACATTGAGCCACTCTATGTTGCCGCCAAACCTGGCCTCCTGCTCTTCCGATAGACCGGCGATGGTGACTTCGACGATGATCTTCGGGGCTTCCGCGACTGGTTTCTCTTCAGCTTCATCGGCCACAGCGCCCTCCGCGGCGGGGGCAGCGGCCAAGGGAAGATACTTGCCTTCGAAAAAATCATGCTCATCGACCGGAGGGCGGCGGCTCAATCTGTCCGGCCCGAGCGCAAGATCTATCGCCTCCAAAACCGAGGATTTGCCCGTGTTGTTATCGCCGATGAAGACAGCATGGTCCGGCAGCACCAGCTTCGCAGAACTGATGCCTCGAAAATTCTCGATCGATACAGCGTAAATCTTCAAAGCAGCCCCCTGACGCCGTTCATTTTGTTGTTTTACCTACTCCTTGGTACCCTCGATCGGATAGCGGCGAGAAGGCATGAAATAGCGCGAATTGATCCATATCGGCTCGGATTGGCTTTGGCCAACCGCAGAACTCTTGCGGCAGCTTTTGGCAGCACACAAAAAACTCCCGAACAGCCGAAATCGGGCGCTAAGTCGACCTCGGGCGCGTGCTGCTAGCAAAAAATTGGCATTGGGATGTTGGAGTTCGGAGCTGGGTGATGTGCTCGGGGTTCCTCGGCGCTTAATGGCGCGCCAAGACCGTAATTTTCATGGGGGACCAGTTCGCTGATCCTCTGGGCATGAACCGGTGCGGATGTCCGCCGACCGGCGGAGCCCGTCATGACCCCCACAAAATTGCTCATCGGCCAGATCCTCGTCGTGTTCGCGATCGTGATCTTCGGGATATGGGCGGCGACCCAGTGGGCAGCTTCCATGCTCGCCCATCAGCCGCAGCTCGGGCCGGCTTGGTTCTCGCTTTTCGGTGCGCCAGTGTATCGCCCGTGGCAGATTTTCGCCTGGTGGTATCATTTCGACGCCTATGCGCCGGCGGTCTTCGACAAGGCCGGGGCGCTCGCCGGCGCCAGCGGTTTTCTGGGATGTGCTGCCGCGATCTTCGGTTCGCTCTGGCGCGCGCGCCAGCAGCGGCAGATCACCACCTATGGCTCGGCCCGCTGGGCGAACACCGGGGAGATCGGCCGCGCCGGGCTGAGGAACGGCGATGGGGTCTTTCTCGGCCGCCATCATCATGATTATTTGCGCCATGACGGCCCCGAGCATGTCATGGCGTTCGCGCCGACCCGGTCGGGGAAGGGCGTCGGTCTCGTCGTGCCGACGCTGCTCAGCTGGACAGGTTCGGCGGTCATCCACGACATCAAGGGCGAGAACTGGCAGCTGACCGCGGGCTGGCGGTCGCGCTTCAGCCACGCGCTTCTGTTCAATCCGACCGATCCGCTCTCGGCCCACTATAACCCGCTCCTCGAGGTCCGCCGCGGCGAATATGAAGTCCGCGACGTCCAGAATATCGCCGACATCCTCGTCGATCCCGAAGGCGCGCTCGAACGCCGCAACCATTGGGAGAAGACCAGCCATTCGCTGCTCGTCGGCGCGATCCTCCACGTCCTCTATGCCGAGGAGGAGAAGACGCTCGCCCGCGTCGCGGCCTTCCTCTCCGATCCGCAGCGGCCGTTCGTCGCGACGCTGAAGCGGATGATGTCGACCAACCATATCGGCACGCAGGATGCGCCGCGGGTCCATCCCGTCGTCGCCTCGGCGGCGCGCGAAGTGCTCAACAAGTCCGACAATGAGCGGAGCGGCGTTCTCTCGACCGCGATGTCGTTCCTCGGGCTTTATCGCGACCCGACCGTCGCCGAGGTCACGTCGCGCTGCGACTGGCGCATCGCCGACCTCGTCGACGCAAAACGCCCGGTATCGCTCTATCTCGTCGTGCCGCCTTCCGACATCAGCCGCACGAAGCCGCTCATCCGGCTCATCCTCAACCAGATCGGCCGCCGGCTCACCGAACGGCTCGATGCCTCCGGCGACGGGCAGACCAGGCACCGCCTCCTCATGATGCTCGACGAGTTTCCGGCGCTCGGACGGCTCGACTTCTTCGAAACCGCGCTCGCCTTCATGGCCGGCTACGGCATCCGCGCTTTCCTGATCGCGCAGAGCCTCAACCAGATCGAGCGCGCCTATGGCGAGCATAATTCGATCCTCGACAACTGCCATGTCCGCGTCGCCTTCGCGACCAACGACGAGCGTACCGCGCGGCGCATCTCCGACGCGCTCGGTACCGCGACTGAACAGCGCGCAATGCGCAACTATGCGGGCCATCGGCTCGCGCCCTGGCTCGCGCACGTTATGGTCAGCCGGCAGGAAACCGCGCGGCCGCTGCTGACGCCGGGTGAGGTGATGCAACTTCCGGCGTCGGACGAACTGGTCCTCGTCGCCGGGCTCTCGCCGATCCGCGCGAAGAAGCTGCGCTATTATGAGGATGCCAATTTCCAGGACCGGCTCGCACCGCCGCCTGTGCTTTCGGACGGTCGCTATGCCGATCGCCCGCCGGCCCGACCCGACGAATGGGGACGCTTCGTCCGCAAGCAGGACGCCCGTCTCGCAAATGCCGTGGAGGCCATGGAGCCGGGAGGCGACGAGGGCGGTCTCGAGCGGCAGCGTCACCCCGGGTTCGGCGAGGACGCCGGCGCGAAGGCCGAGCCCTCGAAGCAGAACGAACCTCCGGCTCCGGATCAGGACGATGGCGACGCGGCGGCGGACCAGCGCGCGATGGACCGCGCCCGCGGCCTGACGCCGGCAGCGCGCGCCTACGGCATCGATCAGGGCGGCAACCCCCAACTGACGCTGGGGCTCTGATCGATGAAATATCGCCAGAACCTCTATCTCGACCGGCCGCTCGGGGAAGCGCTCGACGCGCTGGCGGCAAAGCCCGGCGCGACCAAGAGCGGGATCGTCAACGCCGCGCTCGCCGCCTATCTCGCGCGGCGCGGATCGAAAGAGATCGACGATCTTCTGAAAGTCCGGCTCGACCGGATGTCGCGCGAGATGGGCCGCGTCGCGCGCGACGTCGAAGTGCTTCTCGAGAGCCTGTCGCTCTTCGTCCGCTACCAGCTCATGGTCACCGCGCCGCTTCCCGAGGCGGACCACGCCGCGCGCGCGGTCGGCCGCGAGCGGTTCGAGGCGTTCGTTGCGCAGGTCGGTCGCCAGATCGCGGGCGGCAAGCGCTCGATCGGCGCCGTCGACGAAACGGAGGAGCGGTCGTGACCGGGCTGCTTTCCGCCGAACGCCGCCGGGCGATGCTGCAGAGCGCCATGGGGCCGACGATCGCCGCCGCGCTTGCCGACGGGGACGTTGTCGAGATCATGGTGAACCCCGACGGGGTGCTGCGGCTCGACCGTCTCGGTGAGGGGCGGATCGATACCGGCGTTCGCTACGACGCCGCGCAGGTCGAGCGCATTATCCGGCTCGTCGCGTCGCATGCCCGCACCGAGGTCCATGCCGCGGCGCCGATCGTCTCCGCGGAATTGCCGCCGCACGGCGAAGGGGCAGGCGAACGGTTCGAGGGCGTGCTGCCGCCCGTCAGCCTCGCGCCCTGCTTCTCGATCCGCAAACCCGCCGCGAAGATCCATAGCCTGCTCGACTATGTGCATGACGGCATCATGTCCGCCGACACCGCCCGGCTGCTGTCGATGGCGGTGGTCGAGCGCCGCAATATCCTTGTCGCCGGCGGCACATCGTCGGGCAAGACGACGCTCGCCAATGCGCTCCTCGCCGAGATGGCCCATCTCGACGAGCGGGTCATCCTGATCGAAGACACGCGCGAACTGCAATGTGCCGCGCCCGACGTCGTCGCGCTTCGTACGCGGGCAGCGGGCGGTGACGGTAGCGGCGTCGCGATGGCCGACCTTGTCCGCTCGACGCTGCGCCTTCGTCCCGATCGCATCATCGTCGGTGAGGTGCGGGGCAGGGAAGCCCTCGACATGCTCAAGGCGTGGAATACCGGACACCCGGGGGGCATCGCGACCGTCCACGCGAACAGCGCGGTCGCCGCGCTCTACCGGCTCGAGCAGCTCGTCCAGGAAAGCGTAGTCGCGGTACCGCGACAGCTGATTGCCGAGGCGATCGACATGATCGTCTTCCTTTCCGGGCGCGGCCTCGCCCGCCGCGTCGAGACGGTCGCGCGCGTCGCCGGTCTCCACCCCGAGGGCGGCGGATATGCCGTCATCGACCTCACGCCTCCCTCCAGAACCGATCATCAAGGAGATTGATCATGCTTCAATCGCGTTTTTCCGCGCCGCGGAATCTAGGGCTCAGCGGCGCTGCCCTTGCGCTTGGCGTCATGTTCGCGGCAACCGCCAGCGCGGCGGGGTCGGGCATGCCCTGGGAGGAACCGCTTCAGCAGGTGCTGGAATCGGTCCAGGGGCCCGTCGCCAAGATCGTCGCGGTGATTATCATCATCACGACGGGTCTCACCCTCGCGTTCGGCGAGACCGCCGGCGGCTTCCGGCGGCTGATCCAGATCGTCTTCGGCCTCTCGATCGCCTTCGCCGCCTCGAGTTTCTTCCTGTCCTTCTTCTCGTTCGGCGGGGGAGCGCTGGTCGCATGAGCGGCTCCGCTGTCCATGGCACGCAGATCGAAGGCTTCGACGTCCCCCTCCATCGGGCGCTTGCCGAACCGATCCTGCTCGGCGGCGCGCCGCGCGTGATCGCAATCGTCAACGGGACATGCGCGGCGGCGCTCGGGCTCGGGCTTCAGCAGTGGATTGCCGGCCTCGTCCTGTGGGCGCTCGGCCATACGCTAGCGGTGTTCGCGGCGAAGCGCGATCCCGATTTCGCGCCCGTGCTCGTCCGCCACCTTCGCCAGAAGGGGCATTTCGCATGCTGAACCTCCCATGCTGAACCTTGGAGAATATCGGCGCCGCGCCGAGCGGCTCGCCGACCATCTGCCCTGGGCGGCGCTGGTCGCGCCGGGCGTCGTCATCAACAAGGACGGCAGCTTTCAGCGCACGCTCCGGTTTCGCGGGCCCGATCTCGAATCGGCAACCGACGCCGAACTTGTCGCGACCTGCGCGCGGGCGAACAATGTGCTGAAACGCTTCGGATCGGGCTGGGCCTTGCATTTCGAGGCCGAGCGGCGCGAAGCGGCGGGCTATCCCGAAAGCCGTTTCCCCGATGCCGCGTCCTGGCTCGTCGACGAGGAGCGCCGCGCGCGCTTTGAAAATGCCGGCGCGCATTTCGAGAGCGTCTATCATCTGACGCTGACCTTTCTGCCGCCGCCCGATCAGGCCGACACCGCCGGCCGTGCGTTCGTCGAGCGGAATGACGACAAGAAAGGTCGCGACTGGCGGCAGGCGCTCGCCCAGTTCATCGCCGAAACCGGCCGCGCGCTCGACCTTCTTGCGGGCTTCATGCCCGAGGTTCGCGCGCTGGACGATGCCGAAACGCTGACCTTCCTCCACGCCAGTATTTCCCGGAACGGCCATCCGGTCGCGGTGCCCGAGACGCCCATGTATCTCGACGGCCTGCTCGCCGACACGCCGCTGGCCGGCGGACTCGAGCCGATGCTCGGCAACCGGCACCTGCGAACGCTCACCCTGTCGGGCTTTCCGAACATGAGCCGGCCTGGAATTCTCGATGCGCTCAATCACGAGGGCTTCGGTTACCGCTGGGTGACGCGCTTCATTGCGCTCGACAAGACCGACGCCACCAGGGTGCTCACTCGGCTGCGCCGCCAGTGGTTCAACAAGCGCAAGTCGATCACGGCCCTGCTGCGCGAGGTAATGTACAACCAGCCGGCGCAGCTCCTCGACAGCGATGCCGACAACAAGGTCGCCGATGCCGATCTCGCGCTTCAGGCGCTCGGGGCCGACATGCTCGCCTTCGGCTATCTGACCGCGACTATTACCGTGGCGGACGAGGATCGCGGGCGGGTCGAGGCGAAGGTGCGTGCGGTCGAGCGGATCGTGAACGGCCTCGGTTTCACCTGCATCCGCGAGGGCACGAATGCTGTCGAGGCTTGGCTGTCGAGCCTGCCGGGCCAGGTCTATGCCAATGTTCGCCAGCCGCTCGTCCATACCCTGAACCTCGCGCATCTGATGCCGCTGTCTTCGGTGTGGGCTGGCCCCGCGCGCAACGCGCACCTGGGCGGCCCGCCGCTGCTTTACACCGAAACCAGCGGTTCGACGCCCTTCCGCCTGTCGTCCCATGTCGGCGACGTCGGCCATATGCTGATCGTCGGCCCGACCGGCGCGGGCAAATCGGTGCTGCTCGCACTGCTGGCGCTGCAGTTCCGCCGTTATCCGGACGCGCAGGTCTATATCTTCGACAAGGGATATTCCGCGCGCGCCGGTCGGGCCGACGATCAG
>NZ_LYVN01000100.1 GCF_001990265.1 Sphingopyxis sp. KK2 | reverse complement strand
CCCCGCACAGCGCGGCAAGAAGCTGCAGCAGAGCGCCGTCCACAACTGGGCCGACGAACATGGGCTGCCCGTGCGCACGCCGAAGAGCCTGCGGAGCGAAGAGGCGCAGGCCGAATTCGCCGCGCTCGACCTCGATATCGCGGTGGTCGCGGCGTACGGCCTGATCCTGCCGCAGCCGATCCTCGACGCGCCGCGCGAGGGCTGTCTCAACGTTCATGGCTCGATCCTGCCGCGCTGGCGCGGCGCGGCGCCGGTGCAGCGCGCAATCCTGTCGGGTGACGGCGAGACCGGCGTCACGATCATGCAGATGGATATCGGCCTCGACACCGGCGCGATGCGGCTGGTCGAGACGACCCCGGTGACGGGCAAGAGCGCCGGCATGCTGACCGACGAGCTCGCCGAGATGGGCGCGCTGATGATGGTCAAGGTGCTGAGCGACCTCCATGCCTTCCAGCCCGAGCCGCAGCCCGACGACGGCGTCACTTACGCTGCCAAGATCGACAAGAGCGAGGCGCGGCTCGATTTCCTGACGAGCGCGGTGCAGGTCGAGCGCCAGGTCCGCGCCTTCAACCCGATGCCCGGCGCCTTTTTCGAGCTCGACGGCGAACGCTACAAGCTGCTCGCCGCCGAGGTCATCCACCCGGCCGAGACGATCGCGGGCGCCGCGCCTGGCACCACCCTCGACGATGCGCTGGTGATCGCGTGCAACCCCGGCGCGATCCGCGCGACGCGCGTCCAGCGCGCCGGCAAGCCCGCGATGGACGCCGCCGACCTGCTGCGCGGCCGCGCGATCGCCCGGGGCACGCGCCTCGCATGACGCGCTTCGCCCTCACCATCGAATATGACGGCCGCCCCTATATGGGCTGGCAACGGCAGGCGCATGGGCCGAGCGTGCAGCAGGCGATCGAGGCGGCGATCACCCGCATCACCGGCGAGGAGGCCGCGGTGTTCAGCGCCGGGCGCACCGACGCCGGCGTCCATGCCATCGCGATGCGCGGCCATGTCGATATCGAAAAGCCGCTCACGCCCTTCCGCCTGATGGAGGCAATCAACGCGCAGCTCCGCCCCGCCCCCGTCGCGATCATCGCGTGCGAGGAGGCGCCGGGCGACTGGCATTCGCGCTTCGCCTGCACCGGGCGCGCTTACGAGTATCGCATCGTCAACCGCCGCGCGCCGCTGACCTGGGACAAGGGGCTCGCCTGGCAATTCGCCCGCCCGCTCGACGCCGCCGCGATGCACGAGGCCGCGCAGCTGCTCCTCGGCCTCCACGACTTCACCACCTTCCGCTCCGCGCATTGCCAGTCGCAAAGCCCGGTGAAGACGCTCGACAGATTGACCGTCAGCCGCCACGGCGAGGAAATCATCGTCGAGGCCGCGGCGCGCAGCTTCCTCCACCACCAGGTCCGCTCGATGGTCGGAAGCTTGTCGCTCGTCGGTGAAGGCAAATGGTCGGCGCGCGACCTGAAAGCCTCGCTCGACGCCGCCGACCGGCAGGCGCTCGGGCTCAATGCGCCGCCCGACGGGCTCTATTTCGTGCGCGCGACCTATCCCTAAACCCTTCTCCCCTTGAGGGAGAGGGAGGGGCCCGCGCGGCGCAGCCGTGTGGGAGGGTGAGGGTCTGAACGCCGAATGCCCTCACCCGCTGCGACTAGCCAGCAAGCTGGCAAGTCTCGCTGCCCTCTCCCCCAAAGGGAGAGGGATAAACAAAAAAGGGCGGCCCACCGGGACCGCCCTTTCCTTTTCCCGCCGTGGCGAAGTCCGCGCTTAGAGCGCCTTCTCCACATAATATTTCGGCGCATGCTCGTTCAGGATCTGGAGGATCTTCGCCTGCGCCGTCTTTTCGTCGCTCTCTTCCATCGCGCCCAGTTCGCGGGCGAGGCGGCTCGACGCGGCTTCGAAGATCTGGCGTTCCGAATAGCTCTGCTCGGGCTGGTCGTCGGCACGGAACAGGTCGCGGGTCACTTCGGCGATCGACACCAGGTCGCCCGAATTGATCTTCGCTTCATATTCCTGCGCGCGGCGCGACCACATGGTGCGCTTGACCTTCGGCTTGGTGGTCAGCACCTGCAGCGCTTCCTTCAGCGTCTTGTCCGACGACAGCTTGCGCATGCCCACGCCCTCGGCCTTGTTGGTCGGGACGCGCAGGGTCATTTTTTCTTTTTCAAAGCGCAGGACATAAAGTTCGAGCTGCATGCCGGCGATTTCCGACCGCTGCAGTTCGATGACGCGCCCCACGCCATGCTTCGGATAAACGACATAGTCACCGACTTCGAAGAGGAGGGTGTTTGCGGACATGCAGTTTCCTTTCTGTGCCTTGTCGGGGACGGGGAAGCGCGTCAAAGCCGGACCATCCTGCCCTCGGCGGAGGGGGATCGAAGCATTTCGGCGGCGCTAGCCAGTCAGCGTGACAAGGGATATGGCTCCATCGGAAACGCCGAACGTGCCCCAGCCCAGCGACGGGAAGAGGCAGAATGTCGGCGTGTTGATATTTATTATAACAGAGTCGCAACAAAATTGCCACCCCTTGGCGGAAATGCGTGGGTGGCCGCCTTGACGCCCCTCCAACTCCGTTTCAGGTTGATACGGAAATCATATTTGGGAGACCTTCATGCACGATCAAGTCTGGTGGGTGACCGGCGCGTCGTCAGGGATCGGCGCGGCGCTGGCCCGCGCGCTGGCCGCGCGCGGCGCAAAGCTGATCCTGTCGGGCCGCAATGTCGCGGCGCTCGAGGCGGTGGCGAAGGACTGCGGCCCCGGCACGATGATCCTGCCGTTCGAGGCGACCGACTATGCCGCGCTGCCGCTGATGGCCGACGAGGCGTGGAACTGGTGCGGCCGCATCGACGGCCTCGTCAACAACGCCGGCATCTCGCAGCGCAGCCTCGCGATCGAGACCGATTTTGCGGTGTATCAGAAGATCGTCGACGTCGACCTGCTCGCGCCGATCGCGCTCACCCAGCAGATCCTGCCGCGCATGGTCGCGGCCGGCGGCGGCCAGATCGTCGCCATCTCGAGCGTCGCGGGCATCGCCGGGGTGCCGCTGCGCAGCGCCTATTGCGCCGCAAAACATGGCCTGATCGGCTATCACGACAGCCTGCGCGCCGAAAATGAGCATCTCGGGCTGAAAGTGCTCGTCGTCGCCCCCGGCTCGATCGCGACCAACGTCAGCCGCAACGCACTCAACGCCGACGGCAGCGTGCGCGGGGAAAGCGACAAGGCGATCGACAACGGCCTGTCACCCGATTTCGCCGCGACGCAGATCCTCGACGCGGTCGCGGCGGGAACACGCGAACTGGTCGTTGCTGAGGGCGCCGAAGCCGCCATTCCGGCGCTGCGCCGCGGCGACCCCGACGCCTTGTTCGACCGGATGAGCGCGATGGTCCAGGCGGGCTATGCCGCCCAGATGAAAGCGGGCCGCGAGGGATAACCCCCGCGGCCCGGCCTTTCACCAGCGCAAATCCCGATTATTCCGAGAATTTGGCGGCCGCGATCAACGGATCGGCCGCCGGCTTCTTGGCATAATCCGCATCCGACGGCACATAGGCGGGATTGAACCGTTCGAGCCAGTTCGACGTGCCGCCCAGCCATTCGACGCGCTCTTCCTTGGTGAAATACGCGCCATAATGGCCGTTCTTCGGCTGCTCGATATATTCGAAATCGACGCCCTGCTTCTTGCCGCTGCCCTTCAGCCGCGACACGAGCGTGCGCGCCTGCGCGATCGGGACGCGCGGGTCGCGCACGCCATGGACGATCAGGATCGGCGCCCATTTGGTATCGGTGTTGCGCGCCGGCGACACGTCGGTCAGCGAGTTGGCGCCCTTGGCGAGGTAATTGGCACCGAAGGAGCCGAGATAGCCCTTGTCATAGTCGCGCATCATCGGAAGGTCATAGACGCCGGCACCCGCGATGGTGCAGCGCCAGCGCGCGGGGTCGCGCTGCGCCGCCCGCGCCGAGGCATAACCGCCATAGGACCAGCCCATCATGCAGGCGCGCTTGGGATCGATCATCCCCTGCGCCGCGAGATAGTCGACGACGTCGTTGAGATCGTCCTGCATGCGCGTGCCGAAGCCGTCCTGACGGCCCGATTTGACGAACTCGTTGCCGTAACCGCCCGAACCGCGATAGTTCGGCTGGACCACGACATAGCCCTGTTCGGCGACCGTCTGGGCCCATTGGTCATAGGACGCATAGTCGCGCACGCCATAAGGGCCGCCATGGGTCAGCACGACGATGGGCAGGTTCTTCTGCCCGGCGCGCAGCCGCGGCGTGGTGAGGATCGCCTCGATCTCCAGCCCGTCGCTCGCCTTGTACCGGATCGCCTTGACCGGGTTGAGCTTGCCATCGCCCAGCGCATCGCTGCGGTGGCCGATCAGCGCAAACTTCCCGCTCTCGACGTCATAGAGATAATAGCTGCCGATCTGGTCGGCGCTGGCCATCGACACGACCAGCTTCTTGTCGCCGTCGTCGCTGCTGACGATATTGGCATTTCCCTCACCGAAATCCTCGTTCAGGAAATTCTGAATCGCCGCAAGGCGCGGATCGGTAAACTTGCGGCGCGGACGGTCGGTCGCATAGGCAAAGCCGACGATGTCGTTCTCGGCCTCGTTCGGGATCGCACCGCCGACGTCATAGCCCGGGAGCGAGAAAAGCTTTTCGCCGATCGTCATCGTCGCAAGATTGGCCTTGTAGATCGCGCTGTAGCCTTCGTGATTGCTCGACACGATCGCCATGTCGGGTTGGTCGAGGAACACGATCGGCTGGATGCCCGATCCGGTGAAATCCTTGTCGATGACGCGCTGCACCGTCCGGAAATTCTCGCCGGGACCCGACCGATAGAGATAGCGCGTTTCGCCGGTGTCGCGGTTCGACCCGAACCCCATGCGGACGACGCCCTTGCCATCGGCTGCCCAGCCGCCAACGACCGGGTTCGTGCGCTGGACCGTTTCGAGCACCTTGCCGGTCGCGACATCGACCCAATCGACCTGGTAACTGAACATCTTTTCGGTATCGCCGTCGTCGACCTGGCGCGCGAGCAGGATACGCTTCTTCTCCTTGTCGATGTGGAGGATGTTCGACGCGTCGGCGGTCGCACCGTCCCAGGCCAGCGGATGCGTCTTCCCGGTCACGGTGTCATAGGCGGCAAGCCGACCGATATCGACGCGCTGTCCGAACAGCGCAATGAACTCGCGCGACGCCAGTTCGAGGATCAGATAGCGGTCGTCGACCCAGCGATAGTTGGTGACGTCGCGCTGGCCGGCGTCCTTGAAGGTCGATGCCCGCGCAAAAATCTGCGGTTTCGATCCGGGCTTGGACAGGTCGAGGATCGCGTAGCCGAATTCGTTTCCGGCGCCGAGCGTCATCGCGATCTTGGTGCCGCCGGGCGACATCTGAAGGTCGCTCATCAGCGGCAGCGAGGCAAGCACGTCGAGGCTCACCTTTTCCGGCACCGGCTTGCCCGGTGTATCCTGCGCCATGCCGACGACCGGCAACCCCATTGCCGACGCCAGCAAAGCCGCGGCAAACATCTTCTTGATCATCCCTGTCTCCGTATCCGCGCCCCGACGAACGGGCGCAACCCACTGGCATCGGGGCCGATTGCCCCCGCCTTCCCTCTGCAACGCAGCCTAGGAAGGCCGCCCCCCAATGGCAACAAACTTAAGTTGAAATTGAAACCAAAAAGCCCCGCCGGATCGCTCCGGCGGGGCCTTTGTTTGCCGACAAGGGCAGCGCCGCTTACGCCGCGCCGTGTGCCAATGCCGCGAGGAGCAGGATCGCCACGATGTTGGTGATCTTGATCATCGGGTTGACCGCCGGACCCGCGGTGTCCTTGTACGGATCGCCCACGGTATCGCCGGTCACCGCGGCTTTATGGGCTTCGCTGCCCTTGCCGCCATGGTTGCCGTCCTCGATATATTTCTTGGCATTGTCCCATGCGCCGCCGCCAGAGGTCATCGAGATGGCGACGAACAGCCCGCCGACGATCACGCCGAGCAGGAGCGCACCGAGCGCCTCGAGCGCTTCGGCCGGCCCCGCGACGCCGCGGATCACGAAATAGACGACGATCGGCGCGAGCACGGGGAGCAGCGACGGAACGATCATTTCCTTGATCGCCGCCTTGGTCACCAGGTCGACCGTGCGCGCATAGTCGGGCTTCGATTCATAGGTCATGATGCCGGGGTTGTTCTTGAACTGCTCGCGAACATCCTTGACGACCTCGCCCGCCGCACGGCCCACCGCGGTCATGCCGAACGCACCGAAGAGGTACGGCAGCAGCGCGCCGAGCAGCAGACCCACGATGACGTACGGCGACGACAGCGAGAAGGTCAGCGGCGCATCGAGGCCGAGCTTCGCCGAATATTCGGTGATATCGGCGGTATAGGTGCCGAACAGCACCAGTGCCGCAAGACCCGCCGAACCGATGGCATAGCCCTTGGTCACCGCCTTGGTCGTGTTGCCCACGGCGTCGAGCAGATCGGTCTTTTCACGCACGCTGTCGTCGAGGCCCGCCATTTCAGCGATGCCGCCGGCGTTGTCGGTCACCGGACCATAAGCGTCGAGCGCAACGACCATGCCCGCCAGCGCCAGCATCGCGGTGGCGCCGAATGCGATGCCGACGATGCCCGCGATCTGATAGGCGATGATGATGCCCGCGCAGATGACGAGCGTCGGCAGCGCGGTCGATTCAAGGCTGATCGCCAGACCCTGGATGACGTTGGTGCCATGCCCCGTTTCCGATGCCTTGGCGATCGACCGCACCGGGCGATAATTGGTGCCGGTATAATATTCGGTGATCCAGATGATCAGCCCGGTGATGATCAGGCCGAGCAGCGAGCACAGGAACAGGTCGGTGCCGTTGAATTCGGTCCCGACGATGTTGGTCTTCATGTCGCCGAGCGCATATTGCGTCGAGAACCAGATCGCCGGGATCGACAGGATCGCGGTGACCAGGAAGCCCTTGTACATCGCACCCATGACATTCTTTCCGCCGCCGAGGCGGACGAAATAGGTGCCGATGATCGAGGTGATGATGCACACGCCGCCCATCAGCAGCGGCAGGCTCATCAGCGGAACGAGGGCATCGCCCGCACCCTTCAGCAGCAGCGCGATCAGCACCATCGTGGCGCCGACGGTGACGACATAGGTTTCGAAAAGGTCGGCGGCCATGCCGGCGCAGTCGCCGACATTGTCGCCGACGTTGTCGGCGATCACCGCGGGGTTGCGCGGATCGTCCTCGGGAATGCCCGCCTCGACCTTGCCGACCAGGTCGGCGCCGACGTCGGCGGCCTTGGTGAAGATACCGCCGCCAAGACGCGCGAAGATCGAGATCAGCGAGGCGCCGAAGGCGAGCGCGACGAGCGCATCGACCACGGTACGGTCCTCACCGCCGACGGTATAGCCGCCGGGGCCGATCAGGTACCAGAAGAAGACCGAGATCGCGAGGAGCGCGAGCCCCGCCACGAGCATGCCGGTGATCGCGCCGGCGCGGAACGCCATGGTAAGGCCGGCCTGCAGCCCGGTCTGCGCCGCGGCCGCGGTGCGGACGTTCGCCTTGACCGAGATGTTCATGCCGACAAAGCCCGCAACGCCCGAAAGCACCGCGCCGATCACGAAGCCGGTGGCCGAGATCGGGCCGAGGAACCAGCCGACGAGGACCGCGACGACGACGCCGACGATGGCAATGGTGCGATATTGGCGGCCGAGATAGGCCTTGGCGCCTTCCTGGATGGCCGCCGCGATTTCTTGCATTTTTTCATTACCGGCCGAGGCGCCCAGCACCTGTCGGGAGGTAATAAAGCCATAGAGCACGGCCAACAGGCCGCACGCTATCGCGATCAAAACCGGATTCATGCGTGTCTCTTCCTTCCCCAATGAGAAGGGCGAACGCGAAAGATAGCAGTCGAACGTCCGACTTATTGATGCCGGCTCGCTCTCTCCCCTGATGCGACCGCCCCAAATTAAGACCGGGGGGTTATGGGAAGAAAGCCAACCGAGGGCAAGCCCGGTTATTTGGCCGTTTTCGCTAGCTTCGCTCTCAGTGCATGAAACCGAGATGCGCGGGCAGCGCAACGCGCCGGGCGCGGTGGGTCAGCAGGATTCCGCTGCCGACACCGGCGTGGCCGACCGGCGTGACCGCGATATTCAGCCCCGCCGCGATCTCGCGGATCGCCGCCGCCGCGCCCGGATCGGCGGCGAACAGCAACTGGTAATCGTCGCCCGCCGTCGCCGCGGCGAGCCGCGTGTCGAGGACGTCGGGGCGCACCGCGAGCAGCGCCGCCGACAGCGGCACCGCCTCCAGCATGATCGCGATCTCGCACCCGCTCGCCTCGGCCATGCGCTGCGCGTCGATCAGCAGCCCGTCGGACACGTCCATCATCGCATGGACATGCGGCACGACGGCCTGGCCAAAGGTCAGCTGCGGCTGCGGGCGGCGATAGGCCGACAGGCAGGTCTCGTTGGCATCGACCTGCCCCAGCCGCATCGCGAGCCCCAGCCCGGCATTGCCGATCGACCCCGTCACCCAGATCTGGTCGCCCGGCTTCGCGCCGCTGCGCGACGGCGCCCCGCCCGCGGGGGCGCGACCGATCGCGGTCAGCCCGAAGCTGCGCGGCGTCCCCGCCGGCACCCGCACCGTATCGCCGCCGAGCAGCAGCAAGCCGAAGCGCCGCAACGCCAGCTCGAGCCCGTCGGCAAAAGCCGCATTCCACGCGTCGTCGCCCAGGCTGTAGCCGACGAGCACGCCCACCGGCGCGGCGCCCTTGGCAGCAAGGTCGGACATGTTCACCGCGACGAGCTTCCACGCGACGTCCTGCGGCGTGTCGTCGGGCAGGAAATGGATACCCTCGACGATCATGTCATGCGTGAGCACAAGATCGCCGAGCACCGCCGCATCGTCGGCCAGCCCCCGCGCCGCAGGATCGGTCGCGATGGCACGCAGGCGGGCGATGAAATCGGCTTCGCTCAATCCCGAACTCCGTTCGTGTCAGTCCTTTGCGCGCACATCCTTGCCGATCGCGTCGAGCAACCCATTGGCAAACCCCGCCTCGCGCGTGTCGAAGAACGCCTTCGCGACATCGACATATTCGCTGACCACCGCGCCCACGGGCACGTCGCCGCGCGCCATCAGTTCGTAGGCGCCGGCGCGCAGGATCGCCTTCATCGTGCGGTCGAGCCGCTCCATCGACCAGCCGCTCGCGAGCCGCGCGACGATCGCCGCGTCGATCTCGTCGGCGCGGGCGAGCGCGCCCTTCACGATATCGTCGAAGAAAGCGACGTCGGCCTCGGCATATTCGGCGTCCTCGATCGTCGCACCGATGCGGTGCTGGTGGAATTCGTGGATCAGCCGGGTGACCGGCGTCCCCTCCATCTCATGCTGGTACAAGGCCTGCACGGCGGCGAGGCGGGCGGCGGAACGGGACTGGGCGCGTTTGTTCATGTTATTCAGTTCAATCTGTTCTGGACGCTGAGCGCATGGGCGGGCAGCCCCTCGGCGCCCGCAAGCGCAACGGCGGCGGGCCCTATAGCGCGCAGCGCCGATTCGTCCAGCGCCAGAAAGCTCGTGCGCTTCATGAAGTCGGTCACCGACAGCCCGCTCGAGAAACGCGCGCGGCGACCGGTTGGCAGGACATGGTTCGGCCCCGCGACATAATCGCCGATCGCCTCGGGGGTATGGCGGCCGAGGAACACCGACCCCGCATGCCGCACCTTCGCGAACAGCGCATCGGCGACCTCGGCATCGACCGCGAGTTCGAGATGCTCGGGCGCCAGCCGGTCGCAGAGCGGGATCGCATCGGCAAGCGTCGGCACGACGATCACCGCGCCATTGCCGGTCCAGCTCGCTTCCATCGTCGATGCGGTCGCCAGCGCCGGTATCACCTCGGCGACCGCCGCCGCGACCGCGTCGCCAAAATCGGCATCGTCGGTGAACAGGATCGACTGGCTCGTCGGGTCATGTTCGGCCTGGCTCAAAAGGTCGGCGGCGATCACATGCGGCGCGTTGCGATTGTCGGCGACGACGACGATCTCGCTCGGTCCCGCGACCATGTCGATGCCGACCAGCCCATAAACCTGCCGCTTCGCCTCGGCGACCCAGGCATTGCCCGGCCCCGTGACGACATCGACCGGCGCGATCCGCTCGGTGCCATAAGCGAGCGCCGCGACCGCCTGCGCGCCGCCGACGCGCCAGATTTCGTCGACCCCGCCGATATGCGCCGCCGCCATCACCACCGGATTGACCTCGCCGCCCGGCGTCGGGGTCATCATCACGATCCGCCGCACCCCCGCGACCTTCGCGGGGATGATGTTCATCAGTACCGACGAGGGATAGGCCGCGCGCCCGCCGGGGACATAGACGCCCGCCGCGTCGACCGCCGTCCAGCGCGCGCCGAGCCGCGCCCCCGCCGCGTCGCGATAGTCGCGATCCTCGGGCAATTGCGCGGCATGATAGGCCCGGATGCGTTCCGCCGCCAAGTCGAGCGCGCTCCGCAATTCGGGTGCCAGCGCCGCATAGGCCGCCGCACAGTCTTCCTTCGAAATCGACCAGCCGCTTGCATCGAGATCGAAGCGGTCGAACTTCGCGGTATAGTCGGCGAGCGCCGCGTCGCCCTCGGCCTTCACCCGCGCGATGATCGTCGCGACATCGGCCGACACATCGGCGTCGCTCTCGCGCCGGTCGTCGACCAGCGCGGCAAAATCCGCGGCAAAGCCGGGCGCAGAGGCATCAAGCCGCCGCATCGCCCACCGCCTGGCGGAAGCGCTCGACCAGCGCCGGCACCTCGGCCGAGCGCAGCTTGAACGCGGCGCGGTTGACGATCAGCCGCGCCGACACCTCGCTGATGATCGTCTGTTCGGCGAGCGCATTTTCGACGAGCGTCCGCCCCGTCGAAACAAGGTCGACGATGTGCGAGGCGAGGCCCAGCTTCGGCGCAATCTCCATCGCACCGTTCAGCTTGATGCACTCGGCCTGGATGCCCTGCGCCTCGAACCAGCGGCGCGTGGTGCCGGGATATTTGGTCGCGACGCGGATGTGGCTCGCACCCAGCCCCGGCGGCGCGCTGTCCGCGGGACCCGCGAGCGACAGGCGGCAATGGCCGATGCCCAGGTCGACCGGCGCATACAGCTCCGAATAGTCGAACTCGTCGATCACGTCCGACCCGACGATGCCGAGCTGCGCGGCGCCATGCGCGACGAAGGTCGCGACGTCGAACGCCCGCACGCGGATCAGCGAGATATGCGGCTGGTTGGTCGCGAAGACGAGCGCGCGGCTCTTCGGATCGAAGAAATCGGCCGCCGGCTCGATGCCGACACGCGCGAGCAGCGGCAGCGCCTCGTCGAGGATGCGCCCTTTCGGGATGGCAAAGATGATCGGTTCGGGCATAAGCGCGCCAGCCCATAAGACGGGCCGGGAGAAAGGGCAATGAGCGAGCGTTACCAGCCGGTCGAACTCGGCGATACCGGCGCCGACGCGGTCCGCGCCGCCTTTGCCAACCAGATCCTTTATTGCCGCGCCAATGACGCCCCGGTCACCGCGCGCATCGTCGCCGCGCTCGCGACATTGCTCGACGCCCCCGCAACCGATTTCGCGCGCCGGATCGCAAGTTGGACGGGCGCCCCGCTCGCCGACGCCCTCCCCTTGCGCGCCGCCGGCGGGCTCCACGCACTCCATCTCGCTGGCGCCGCGCACGAACTCGCGCCCATCTATGCCGATGCCGAGGGAATCAACGACGCCGCGATCGTCGCCGGCGTCGTCCGCCGCCACGAGGCGACATTGCTCCCCTGGCTCGACGGCCCGCCGCAGACCAACGAGGCGGGTCGCTCGTCGAATTTCATCGCCGCGATGCTGTGGCTGACCGAACAAGGCCTGCCGCCGCATTTCCAGTGCCTCGAAATCGGGTCGAGCGCCGGGATCAACCTGATGCTCGCGCGCTATCATTATGATCTCGCCGGGGTGCAGGTCGGCCCCTCGCCCGGCGTCATGGCCTTCACCCCCGAATGGCGCGGGGTGCATCCGCCGCAGCACAAGATCGATATCGTCGCCACCAAGGGCTGCGACGTCGCCCCGGTCGACCTCACCGACCCGGTGCAGGCACTGCGGCTCAAGGCCTATATCTGGCCCGAACATCATGTCCGCTTCGACCGGGTGGAAGCCGCGATCGCCGCCGCCGATGCGGAGAAACCCGACATCGTCCACAGCAATGCCGCCGATTTCGTCGAGGCCGAACTGGCAGAGCCGCAGGCGGCGGGCACGACGCGGCTGCTGATGCATTCGATCGTCTGGCAATATGTCCCCGCCGACCAGCAGGCGCGCGTCACCGCCGCGATGGAGGCCGCGGGCGCCCGCGCCACCGCCGACCGCCCGCTCGCCTGGATCGCGCTCGAGGCGAACCGCACCGTGCATCATCATGAACTGGTGGTGCGCCATTGGCCCGGCGGCGGCGAACCCGTGATGCTCGGCCGCGCCCACGCCCATGGCGCATGGGTCGAGTGGCTGGCCCGCTGAGCGCAAGCGAGCGGTTGCGGACGATCATCTAACTTTGTCATCCCCGCGAAAGCGGGGACCCAGAGCGTGAGTCAGCGAAGCTTTCCCCTGGGTTCCCGCTTTCGCGGGAATGACAATGCGGAACGGCAACCTCCCGCCCCGAAACCGCCGGTCAAATCAAAGCCGCGCTTCCAGCCGCGCCAGCATCGCCTGCACCGGGGTTGCGGCGACCGGCGCCTCCCACCCCGCCTCGATCGCCGCGATGCGCTCGAACAGGCGTTCGCTCGCCGCGATGATCCGCCGCACCGGCGATTCGAACTGGATGCAGATTTCCCAGTCGGCCGTCACCGGCTCACCGATCCGCGCCGCGCTGTCGTTCGGCCCCGCCCCGGCGTCGCCGGCGATCATCGCGCGACGGTGCAAAAGCCAGGCGATGATGTGCATCAGCCGCGTCGTCGTCTTCAGCGATTCGCACGCAAGCCCGATCTGGAGCAGGCTGCCCTGCGCATCGCCGGTCGCGACGCGGCTCAGGTCGCGCGCGGCGGCAAAGGCGGTATGCGCCTCGTCGGCGAGCACCATCGCCTCGACATAGAGATTTTCGACCTGCGCACGCTGCACGGTCAAGCCGTTCTGCGGCAGGATTGGATGCGCCCCGTTCATGAAAAAAATAATGCCACGACCGCTGCGGTGGTCGCAACGGCGCTAACCATTATTTTGCGGCGCCGTCCCATTTTGAATCGGAATGGATCAGGCGATGATATCGGGGATCAGCTGGTCCTCGCACCACGCGATTTCGTCGCGCAGCCGCAGCTTTTTCTTTTTCAATCGAGCCAGTTGCAACTGGTCGGGAACGACCGTCACGCCCAGCGCGACGATCGCGGCATCGAGGTCGCGATGCTCGATGCGGAGGAGTTCGAGGCGCTGGCTGATATCTTCGGGGCTCACGCAGCGCTTCCTGCCAGAATCACAATTTATCCGCAACGGGGACCGGCTGGCCGAATCGCGCCGTTAACCGGGCGACAAGCGTCGCGATCCATGATTTATTCGGTCCTGCCAACCGAGTCGAAAAAGAAGGAGACTGGCCGATGAACATGTCGCACCTTTCCGCCCTGAAGTCCCGCCACGCGGACCTCGATGCGAAAATTGCGAATGAAGAACGGCGCCCGGCCCCCGACGTGGGCCTGCTGGCACAACTCAAGAAACAGAAGCTCAAGATCAAGGAAGAGCTGTTCGCGATCGGCTGACGATCGCTTGAGGTACGGCCGCGGATCGCCCGCTGCTCCTTCCGCAAGCGGAACGGGTCAGCGCGGACGGATCGGCGGCCGGCCTTTGTTCAGGCGAAGCCCCGCCAATGTCGGCGGCACTTCCTCGCGCTGCGGCGCGACGTCGCGGCGCACCGCCTGCGGATTGATCGCCCGGTCGAAAGCGATCCCGAATTTCTTCTCGCCGGTCCATACGATGCGCCCCGCCACCGGACCGATATTGCGCAACTCGACCTCGACCGTCGCGCCCTGCGTGACCGCGACCGGGCTTTCGGCGAGCATCCCGCCCGCCGACAGGTTGCGAACGCGCACCTGCACCGGCTGGCCGTTGCCGCCGACGGTGACATTGGCCTGCATGAACAGGCTGTCGCGATCGGCGCTGCGCGACAGCGCCGCCACTTCTTCGTCTATCGATGTCGTTACGCGCGATTCCATTGCGACCTGTTCCCCGCGTTAAATACTGTCGGCGGGAATAGGGTGCAGCCCTTGCGGAAATGTAAATATAGCAGAACCGTCCCGAACCGGGGCAGGCTGGATCAATCTTCGCGCGAAATCCGCTCGTTGCGCTCGTGACGCTCCTGCGCTTCCAGCGTCATCGTCGCGATCGGGCGGGCCTGCAGCCGCGCCAGCGAGATCGGCTCGCCGGTCACCGCGCAATAGCCATATTCGCCCTCGTCGATGCGGCGGATCGCCGAATCGATCTTGGAGATCAGCTTGCGCTGGCGGTCGCGGGTGCGCAGTTCGATCGCCCAGTCGGTCTCGCTCGACGCGCGGTCGGCGAGGTCGGGTTCGCGCAGCGGACCGTCCTGCAGCTGCGCCAGCGTCGATTCGCTTTCGGTCAGGATCGATTTTTTCCAGGCGAGGAGCAGGCCGCGGAAATAATCCTGCTGCCGCTCGTTCATAAACTCTTCGTCGTCGCTGGGGACATAGTCCGAATCGAGGTTGGATTTGGCTTCGCGGAGCGCGTCGGCGCCAATGTCGGCAGTCTGAGTCGGCATGACGGGCTCTAAAGTCCTTTCGTCTCGCGCTCCGCCGGGCATGGCGGACCGGGGGAGTGGGCGGGCCTATAACCAGCCGGTCGATACGTTACAAGCGCCGAAGCGGCGGATGGACTTTGCTGCGTGAAGCAGGGCTGAACCACCCCACTGTCGGAGCGATTCTCGATCGCCGATTGCGTGCCTCGCGGGAAGGCATTTCGCGCCGCAGCTTAACCAAGCCGAGAGAATTGAGCCAACTTCCGTTCCGTTTTGGGACATCCGACCCGACGGCGGTTGATTTCGCGTTCCTTTTCCCGCTGTCGGACAGTCAAACGCGGTTAACGCAATTGCGGCGTTCACAAAGCTTTGGCCTTTTGGCCCCAATGAGGTGCAATCGGGTGTCGGGGTGTGACGCCTTCCCACCAAGCAACGGGAAAAGAGAGAGAAAACTATGTCTGTCCGAATGGCCCTCGCAAAGCTTTGTGCCTGCACCTGCGGCGGTGCGATCATCGGCACCGGCGCGATGCAGATCAGCGACGTCCCCGCGGCCCGCGCGCAGACAACCAAGTCCTGCTCGCCCTGCGCCGGCAAGAAACCCGTCGTGCGCAAGCGTCACGCGGCCAAGAAGCCGGTCAAGCGCGTGCGCCGCGTCGTCACCACGAAGCGCGTCATTCGCACCGCGACCCCGCAGACCCAGGTCGTCACCCAGACGATCCCCCTGCCCCCGATCCCCTATGCGCCCTTCCCGCAGCGCGGCGGATGGGAAGGGCGCATAGGGGATCGGG
>NZ_LYVN01000099.1 GCF_001990265.1 Sphingopyxis sp. KK2 | reverse complement strand
GGGTTGGGGGTGGGTCAGCAACGGTGCGATGCCCACCCCGCTGCGACTAGGGCGCGAACGCCCAAGTCTCGCTGCCCCTCCCGCTTGCGGGAGGGGAAATGAGCTCGCTCGTTCGAAAGTCCACTTCCGGTCGCTTGCCGTCATTCGATAGCCTGCGTTCGGCCGAGGGTAAGGATGGGAAGCGGTGCCGCGGTGCCTCCCGCCGCCATCGTTTACGCGCCCTTTACCAGTCCTGGTGCATCACGCTTACCTATATTTTGCGACTGGGGATAAATGATGGACAGCATGCGCGGACTGCTTTCGGGCAGCCACGGCCAGGATGACGGGGCGATCGAATCGCCGACGTCGGTCGGGGTCGACGAACGGCGGATGCAGGTACGCGCCTATAATTATTGGGCTTCCCTGCTGTCCGACCGCGCCTATCCGTCGGTCGAGGATCTCGATCTCGACAATATCGACGACTTCGGTCCCTATTCGGTGCTGCTCGATTTCACCGCAGGGGTCGACAATCCGGGCCTGTCGTTCCTGGGCGAGAAGCTGCGCATCGAGTCGCAGATCGACGAGGACGTCCAATATATTCGCGAAGTGCCGGGACGCTCGCTGCTCTCGCGGCTGACCGACCATTATCTCCAGATCATCGCCAACCGCGCGCCGATCGGCTTCGAGGCCGAATTCGTCAACGATCGCGGCACGACGATCATGTACCGCGGCATATTGCTGCCCTTTTCGTCCGATGACGACACGATCGATTTCATCATGGGCGTGATCAACTGGAAAGAGGCGGCCCCCGCCGACCAGGAAGAGGAATTGCAGCTGTCGGTCGACCAGGCGCTGCGCAGTGCGCCGCCGCTGACCGCCCCCGTGCCGGTGTGGGCCGACGGCCCCGACAGCGAACATATCGACGACGAGCCCGCGCCGGGCTTCGGCGCGCTTCCCGAGGCCGGAGCGGCGTTGCCGTTGCCCGCGGTCGAGGAACCCGCCGTGGTCGCGGACGAGGCGACCGACGGACTGGGCGACGAACTAGGCGACGACGCGGGGCTGGCCGACTGGCTGGCGCTGGCGCGCGCGACCGCCGAAAGGGCGCTTGCCGCCGACAGCCGCAGCCGCAGCGCGCTCTATCAGGCGGTCGGACAGGCGTGGGACTTCGCGCTCGCCGCCGAGGAGGCGCCGCAAGAGTTCGCCGAACTGCTCGACGATGCCGGGCTGAAGGCGCAGGAGCGCGCGCCGATGACGCCGCTGGTCAAGCTGGTGTTCGGCGCGAACTACGACAAGACGCGCCTCGCCGAATATGCGTGCGTGCTGGGCCATGCGCAGGGCGCGGGCGTGGGGCGCGGTGAATTGTCGGCCTATCTCGACGCCTATCCGGGCGGACTGAAAGGGCTGGTCAAGGACGAGCGCGCGAAGCGCAAGCCCGCGGCCGCGCCGAAGGCGGCGACGTCGCTCGACACGCTGCGCGCGGCGCAACCGGCGGTGATCCTCGAACATGATGCCGGCGACGCCGAATTCGTCGTGCTGATCGCGCGCGCGATGCCGGGCGGGCATATCGGCATCGTCGCCAAGGCCGCCGACGACGAGGCGCTGCTGGCGAAGCTGGCGCGCAAGGCGGTGACGATCGCGCCGTAACAGGCACGCGTCCCCGCGTCGGCGAGCGCCGCGCAACAGAAAACCCGAAAATTGAAATATATTTGCGCAGTCGTGCGCGCGGGGGTTGAGCCGCGCGGCGAGCGGGCGCATAGGGGCGAGTAGCGAACGGGCCAGCCACCCCCCGGCAGAGGCCCGCCTATTTGGTCGGGAAGCCTGAACCCTATGCCGCAAGACAAATCCGATACGATCGAAGCCGAAACCCCCGCATCGACGGTCCAAATCCCCGCAAAGATCACCAAGGCCTATCAGGCCGCGCTGCACGGCAGCGCGCTGCCCGGCGAGGGCGACGACCTTGACGATAAGGCGCTGAAAGACGCGGGCGAATTCGCCGCGCGCGCCTCGCTCGACCGCGCGCCCGGCGTGCCGTCGTTGCTGCTCGAGCCGATGGCCGCCGAGAGCACCGACCGCCGCATGCGGCTCGCGGTGATCAACGACGACATGCCTTTCCTCGTCGATTCGGTATCGCAGATCGTCGGCGCGCAGGGGCTGGTGATCCACCGTATCCTGCATCCGGTGGTCGCCGCGACGCGCGATGCCAAGGGCGCGCTGACCGGCGCCGAAGCCGCGACGCCGGGCTGCGCGAACCGCGAATCGGTGATCTATATGGAATTGGAGCGCGGCGATGCGCGCGCGCGGCGCCGCCTGCTCGACGGGCTCGAGGGCGCGCTCGCCGACGTCCGCGCGGCGGTCGCCGACTGGCGCGCGATGCGCGCCGCGATGCTCGCCGACGCCGCGATGCGCGTCGAGGGCGAGGCCGCCGAACTGCTGCGCTGGTTCGAGGGCGGGGCGATGACCCAGCTCGGCCATGAATGGCGCACCCGCGACGGCGCGGTCGAGGCGCCGCTGGGGATCAGCGCGTCGAGCAGCAGCCAGCTCCTGTCGCCTAACGCGCTCGAAGCCGCCTTCGCCTGGTTCGATGCCGGCGGGCAGGCGCCCTTGCTGATCAAGTCGAACCGCCTGTCGGCGGTGCATCGCCGGGTGCTGCTCGACCTGGTCGTGGTGCCCGAGATGAAGGGCAAGACGGTCGAGAAACTGTCGATCCACGCCGGGCTGTGGACGAGCGCGGCGCTGTCGGCGCCGCCCGCGAAGGTCCCGGTGCTGCGCGCGCAACTCGACGCGCTGATGGCGAAATTCGGTTTCGACCCGACGGGACATGCCGGCAAGGCGCTGGCGCATGCGCTGACCGCGTTGCCGCACGACCTGCTGATCGCGTTCGACGCGGCGTCGCTCGAGGAGCTGGTGCTGACCTCGATGTCGATCACCGACCGGCCGCGGCCGAAGCTGGTGATGGTGCAGAGCGCGCTCGGGCGTCACCTGTTCGCCTTTGTCTGGCTGCCGCGCGACGAGGTGTCGACGGGGCGGCGGCTCGCGGTCGAATCGCTGCTGGTGCGCGAGGCGAAGGCGGGGGTGATCGGCTGGACGATGGTGCTCGAGGACGGCGGCGCGGCGCTCCTGCGCTACACGCTCGACCTGCGCAGCGGCGGGGTGGTGCCCGATGCCGAGAAGCTCAACGCGCAGCTCGAACAGATGGTGCGCGGCTGGCAGCCCGAGGTCGAGGCGGCGCTCGCGAAGCGCGGCGACGCGGGCCGCGCGGCGGCGCTGGCGTCGCGCTTTGCGCCGCTCTTCCCGCCCAATTACCGCAATCTCTATGACCCCGAGGAAGCCGCGCGCGACATCTTGCGGCTGCGCGATCTCGACGCCGACAATCCACGCAGCGTGCGCCTCGCGCGCAAGAGCCTCGACGGCGACGACCGGTTGCGGCTGAAGGTCTATAGCGCGGTCGGGCCGCTCGCCTTGTCCGACGTCGTCCCCGCGCTCGAGCACTTCGGCTTCGAGGTGCTCGAGGAAATCCCGACGACACTCGGCGCGAGCCGCATCCCGGGCACCGAGCGCGACGACGAAGTGCCCGCGGTGATCCACGATTTCTCGCTCAAGCTGCCCGCGTCGGTCGACGAACTGGCGCTGCTGCCGCACAGCGAGATGATCGAGAAGGCGATCGCCGCGGTGCTCGACGGCCGCGCGGAGAATGACGCGTTCAACGAGCTGGTGCTCGTCACCCAGACCGACCCGCAGGCGATCGTCTGGCTGCGCGCCTGGTTCCGCTACATGCGGCAGGGCGGGTCGAGCTATGGCATGGACACGGTGGTCGCGGCGCTGCGCCACGCCCCCGACCTGACCGGCGCGCTGGTCGAGCGCTTCTGCGCGCTCCACGATCCCGCGAAGCGCGACGATGCGCGCGCCGACTATCTCGACAAGGAAATCCAGGCGGGTTTCGCGGCGATCAAGTCGATCGACGACGACCGGATTTTGCGCCTGTTCCACGCGGTGATCGGCGCGACGCTGCGCACCAACGCCTTTGCCCCTGCGGCGGCCGAGGCGCTGGCGTTCAAGATCGATTCGAGCCTCGTCCCCGGGCTGCCCAAGCCGCTGCCGTGGCGCGAAGTGTGGGTGTACAGCCCGCGCGTCGAGGGTATCCACCTGCGTTCGGGCCCGGTCGCACGCGGCGGGCTGCGCTGGTCCGACCGCCGCGACGACTTCCGCACCGAGATCCTGGGCCTCATGAAGGCGCAGCGCGTCAAGAATGCCGTGATCGTGCCGACCGGCGCGAAGGGCGGCTTCTATCCCAAGGCGCTGCCCGACGTGTCTCTCGACCGCGATGCCTGGTTCGCCGAAGGCACCGAATGCTATCGCATCTTCATCCGCTCGCTCTTGTCGATCACCGACAATCTGGTCGCGGGCAAGGTCGTGCATCCGGCGAGCGTCGTGATCCGTGACGGTGAGGACCCCTATTTCGTGGTTGCCGCCGACAAGGGCACCGCGACCTTCTCCGACGTCGCCAACGGCCTCGCGATGGAGCGCGACTTCTGGCTCGGCGACGCCTTCGCGAGCGGCGGGTCGAAGGGCTATGACCATAAGGCGATGGGGATCACCGCCAAGGGCGCGTGGGTCTCGGTCCAGCGCCACTTCGCCGAACTGGGCGTCGATGTGCAGAGTGACACCATCCGCGTCGTCGGCTGCGGCGACATGTCGGGCGACGTGTTCGGCAACGGGATGCTGCTGTCGAAGGCGATCAAGCTGGTCGCGGCGTTCGACCATCGCCATATCTTCCTCGACCCCGATCCCGATCCGGCGAAAAGCTGGAAGGAACGCGAGCGGATGTTCGCGCTGCCGCGCTCTAGCTGGGAGGATTATGACAAGAAGCTGATCTCGAAGGGCGGCGGCATCTTCCCGCGCAGCCAGAAGAGCATCCCGCTGACCCCCGAGGTGCAGGCGGTGCTGGGCCTGTCGCAGGCCGAAATCGAGCCCGGCGCGCTGATCTCGGCGATCCTCAAGGCGCCGGCCGACCTGCTCTGGTTCGGCGGTATCGGCACCTATGTGAAGGCGGCGGCGCAGAATAATGCCGAGGTCGGCGACCCCGCGAACGACGCGCTGCGCGTCGATGCCGAGGACCTGCGGGTCAAGGCGATCGGCGAGGGCGCGAACCTGGGCGTGACGCAGGCGGCGCGCATCGCCTTTTCGGCGCATGGCGGGCGGATCAACACCGACTTCATCGACAATAGCGCGGGCGTCGATTGCTCGGATAATGAGGTCAATATCAAGATCGCGTTGAACCGCGAGATGACCGAAGGGCGGCTGGCGCAGGACGACCGCGACGCGCTGCTCGTGCGGATGACCGACAATGTCTCGGCGCTGGTGCTCGAGGACAACCGGCTGCAGGCGCTCGCGCTGTCGATCGCCGAAAAGGGCGGGTCGGCGGCGGTGCCGTCGCTCGTCCGGCTGATGGAGACGTTCGAGGCATCGGGCCGGCTCGACCGCAAGGTCGAGGGGCTGGCGGCGAACGACGAACTGCTGCGCCGCGCCGCCGAAGGGCGCGGGCTGACGCGGCCCGAGCTTGCGGTGCTGCTGTCGACCTCGAAGCTCGCGTTGCAGGACGCGATCGAGAACAGCGACCTGCCCGACGATCCGGCGCTCGGCACCGACCTCGCGGCCGCTTTCCCGGCCGAGATGCAGCGCGATTTTGCCGCCGCGATCGCCGACCACCAGCTGCGCCGCGAGATCATCGCGACGAAACTGGCGAACCGCATCGTCAACCGCATGGGCGTGGTCCATCCGTTCGAACTGGTCGAGGAGGAAGGCTGCTCGCTCGGCGACGTCGCCGCGGCGTTCGTCGCGGTCGAACGGCTGCTCGGCATGCACGATATTTGGATGTCCCTTGATGCCGCGAAGATCGACGAGGCGATCCGCCTGTCGCTCTTTTCGCAGGCCGCGTCGGCGATGGCATCGCAGATCGCCGACCTCTTGCGCGCGACATCGGGTGCGGCGCAGCCGGGGCCGGTCGTCGCGCGGCTCGAGCCCGGGGTCGACCGCCTGATGACCGGGGTCGACGGGCTGCTCAGCCCCTCGGTCAAGCGCCAGTGGGACATGCTGGCGCAGCAATTGCTCGACGCGGGGGCGCCCGAGGCGCTCGCGTCGTCGGTCGTCCGGCTGTTCAAGACCGACGGCGCGATCGGCATCGTCGACCTCGCCGAACGGCGCGGCGACGACGAGATCGCGGTGACGCAGGCCTTCACGCATTTGGGCGAAGCCTTGGGGCTCGACTGGGCGCAGACGCTGGCGGCGCATATGAGCCCCGCCGATCCGTGGGAGCGCCTGCTGGTCAACAGCCTCGCGCGCGATTTCCAGCAGATGCGACTGAGCTTCCTCGGCCAATTGCCCGCGGGCGATCTCGACGCGGCGGTGACCAAATGGCTCGCCGACCATGGCCCGCGCGTCGCGCAGTTCCGCGCAACCGTCGACCGCGCGCGGACGATCCCGAACCCGAACGGCGCGATGCTGTCGCATATCGCCGGGCAGGCGCGCGGATTGTTGGGGCGGTAATTGACTAGCCCTCTCGCCTTCAGGGGAGAGGATATGGAGGCTTGGCGCGGAGCGCCTAGCCGAAGTTGGAGAGGGGGAATGGCACCGACCCTGCCCCTCTCCGAGCTTCGCTAGCTCCTGCCGGAGCAAGCTGCGCTACCTCTCCCCTGAAGGGGAGAGGGCAATGGGGGATCACAGCTTTGCCCTTTCAGCCCCGCGTCGCGATCCTCGTTCCGGCGGCCGATTATTACGAGAAATGGCAGCCCGCCTTTGGGCGCAAGGCGGCGGCGCTCGCGGGCGCAGGGCTGGCGGTCGAGCAACGTATGTGGGGCGACCCCGGCGATCTGTCGGGCTTCGACCTTATATTGCCGCTCTTTGCCTGGGGCTATCAGCGCGACGTTCCCGGCTGGTATGCCCTGCTCGATCGGCTCGAGGCCGAAGGCTTGCCGGTGGTCAATCCGGTGCCGGTGCTGCGCTGGAACAGCGACAAGGCCTATCTGTCCGAACTCGCGGCGAAGGGCGTCGTGGTGGTGCCGACGGTCGAGGTCGCGGCGCTCGACGACGCCGGGCTGGGCGAAGCGCGCACGACGCTCGGCGCTGACGAGCTGGTGGTGAAGCCCGCGATCTCGGGCGGCGCCGACGGGACGCACCGGATCGCGGCTGGAGCGGGGGGGCCCGCCGATGCATTGGGGCAAAGGCGGCTGGTGCAGCCGATGATGGCGGGGATTTTGACCGACGGCGAGTTTTCGCTTTTCTTCTTCGACGGCCGGTTCAGCCATGCGATCGTCAAGCGCCCCGCGGCGGGCGATTTTCGCGTGCAGGAACAGTTCGGCGGGCGCGAGACGGCGTGGGACGCGAGCGATGCGGCGCAGGCGCTCGCCGCTGCGGCGCTGGCGGCGGCGCCCGCGCCGCCGGTCTATGCGCGGGTCGATATGGTCGGCGATGCGGCGGGCGTGCTGCACATCATGGAGCTGGAACTGATCGAGCCGTCGCTGTTCCTGCACTTCGCGGAGGACAAGGGCGCGGCTTTCGGGCGCGCGGTGGCGGGGGCCGCTGTTATTTAATCGAGTGTATCGACGTGCAGCAATATGGCGTGGCGCATGAATAGCATGAACCCGATAAAGGCGAGGCCTCCAAGGATGTGAAACGGCAAATCGGATATCGTCCCCCGCGATATTTGAGATATCGTGTCCGCAATTATGGCGCACACAGCTATTCCGATGGCAAAGGTGGCGATCACGTTCGTGCTGTGCCGCATCACATTTTTCAGTTTCATGACGCCCATCCCGAGGGTGTGAATTGCAACGTCAGTTGCCGGTTCTTTTCAGCCACAACCACTGCCTTATCGCCGACGTCAGGTTCGGCGGATCGTCCGCGTCCATGCGCTCGACGTCGATGCGCGCGACGAGGGCGTTGATGGGCAAGCCATGGCGTGCAGCTTCGGATTCGAGCGCGTCCCAGAAGACCGGCTCGAGGCTGATCGAGGTCGGGTGGCCGGCGATCGTTACCGAGCGTTTGACCGGGGGGTGATAGGGCGCCGCCATGACAAGGGCTTATCGCCTGCTCGCGGCGAGAGGTACGATTTATTTGGGGGTGACCGCGATTCGGGCGGGGCCTAGATTGGCGCGCCCAGCGAAGCGAAACAGGCGAGCCGATGACCGCAGCGATCCAGACCCTCACCGAAAAGGAGAAGGAGACGCTGCGGCTGCTCGTCAGCGGCTATGGCGCCAAGTCGATGGCGCGCCACCTGGGATTGTCGGTGCACACGGTCAACGAGCGGCTGCGCGATGCGCGGCGCAAGATGGCGGTGTCGAGCAGCCGCGAGGCGGCCCGGCAGTTGCGCGACGCCGAAGGACCGGCCCCCGAAATGCTTGGGGACAAGGCTTTGGGGGATGCCGTCGGCGGCGGCGTGGCGGAGCATGCGGCATCGGTCGAGGCGCCCCGCATGGTGCGGCCGCTCGGCTGGATCATAGGAGGTCTTATGTCGCTCGCTCTCGCCTTGTTCGCTTTCACATCGATGACCGGAACCGCCGGTGCGCCCGCCGCCGCGCCATCGACCGCCCCCACCGAAAGCGCCGCCGTCGGCGCGGCGCGCGACTGGCTCGCGATGGTCGACAAGGGCGACTGGAACGGAAGCTGGGAGGCGACGGGGCAGGCGTTTAAGGCGTTGAATAGCGTCGAGACCTGGAGCCGGGTGGCGAGCCAGGTGCAGGGGCCGCTGGGGGCGGTGAAGTCGCGCGTGCTGCTGAGCGAGCAGGAAGTGCCGGCGCCGCCCTATGGCTATCAGATGGTCAAGTTCCGCACCGACTATGCGAACAAGGCGGGGGCGATCGAGACGCTTTCGCTGATCCGCGAGGGCGGGAGCTGGCGCGTTGTCGGGGTTACGGTGGAGTAGGTCGCACCGTCCCAAATCATCGTCATTCCCGCGAAGGCGGGAATCCAGCTTCGTACTGAACCGGCTGGATGATGCTGACAGATTGTCAAAGAGTCCTTTGTGTTCTTTGCGCCTTTGCGTGATTCTGAATGATCTCACGCAAAGGCGCAAAGGCACGAACAAGGAAGAGAAAGCTGGATCCCCGCCTTCGCGGGGATGACGAAAAGGGGTGTGGGTAAGCCCCTGCCCGTTCATATTTGATGGTGCGCAGGCGGCGACGGCAAAGCCGCCGCCATGACGTCAGACGGGTTCGGCCGGCCTTGCGGGGCCGGCCGCCCCGCTGGCCGAGCCGGTGGCTGCCGCTTTGCGGCACCGGCGCCTAACGCGTCGTTCGCTGCGCGAACGCCTTGTTAGGCGCCTGCCACCGTCAGTACATATGCTGCCCGCCATTGATGCTCATCGTCGACCCCGTCACGAACCCGGCATCCTCGCTGCACAGGAACGCCACGCCGCGCGCGATTTCGTCGGCCTGGCCCAAGCGCCCGACGGGGATTTTCGCGACGATCTTTTCGAGCACCGGCGCGGGGACCGCGGCGACCATGTCGGTGTCGATATAGCCCGGCGCGATCGCGTTGACGGTGACGCCCTTCTTGGCGCCTTCCTGCGCGAGCGCCTTGGTGAAGCCGTGGATGCCCGATTTGGCGGCGGCATAATTGACCTGACCGTACTGGCCCGCCTGGCCGTTGATCGAGCCGATGTTGACGATGCGGCCCCAGCCGCGTTCGACCATGCCGCCGAAGGTCGCTTTCGCCATGTTGAAGCAGCCGCCGAGGTTGACGCGCATGACGTCGTCCCAGTCGTCGTAGCTCATGCGGGCGAGGGTCCCGTCGCGGGTGATGCCGGCGTTGTTGACGACGATGTCGACGGGTCCGAATTCGGCGGCGATCGCGGCGCAATTGTCGAGGCACGCCTGATGATCGCCGACGTCCCATTTGCGCGCCGCGATGCCGGTGCGGTCGGTGAATTCGCGGGCCTTTTCGTCATTGCCGGCATAGTTGGCGACGACGGTGACGCCCGCCTCCTTGAGCTTGAGCGAAATGGCTTCGCCGATACCGCGGCTGCCGCCGGTGACGATTGCTACGCGTGACATAAATGATGCTCTCCCACAGGGCCGGTTCGCCCTTGATTAGGTCGGGCGGGAGAGGGCCGCAAGTTGACCGTTACGTCAAGCGCATAGCTATTTTCAGTTGCTGACCTGTACCAGCGGCCGGTCCCAGCGGCCGGCGGCGAGATCGGCCTTGCGCAGCGTCAGGACGAGATGGTCCATGTCGCCGAAGATCCAGCTCATCAGCCCGCTCGTCGGCAATTCGAGCAAGGTGGCGTGCAGCTCCTCGTCATAGTCGTGGACATAGCGAAAGGGGATGTGGCCGATGCTCGGCATCTCGCGCGCCGCGAGGCCCCGGAGCCAGGGTTCGAGCAGCGTGCGCGCGGCGTCCGACAAGGCGTCGGGGTTCGCGGCATAGGCGTGCTTGGCGTGGTCGAACCAGATGCTCTGGTAATCATGGACCCACAAGGGCGCATCGGGATGATGCTGGGTGAGCGGCAGCGTCAGGCTTTCGATCAGCTCGACGCCGGGGCGGTCCTGCGGGTCTTTCTTGCGGTTGACCTTGGTCCAGCGGATCGCGCGCAGCGCCTCCATCACCGCGGCGGCGTCGCTGGCCGAAAAGGCCATTTTGGGGGCGCTGTCGCGGACGATGGCGATGATCTCCTCGGCGCGGGCGCGGGCTTCGCCGTTCGCGGCGCGGGCATCGGCGGCGGCTGCGGCGAGTTCCTCGAGCGTCGTGCGCATGTTGACGAGGCCGTCGCGGCCGAGCGGATCCTTGTCGCCGGCGTCGTGCCGGGCGAGCCGGCGCTCGACGCTGGCGAGCTGGGTGTCGATCGGCGAGGGGCCGTCGACATCCTTCCAGAAGCGCTCGATGCGCATCGCGAGGATGTCGACCATCGCGGTCATGCTCGACCAGTCGAAGGGATGGAAGGCGGGGTCGGCGATGTCGTAACCGCCGCGATAGAGGCGGTAGGCGACGCTGTCGTCATCGGCGGCTTCATCGTCGGCGCGCGGGTCGGCATCGCCGGGGCGCACCGCGACGAGGTCGACGGGCCATTCGGGAAAGGCGGTGCGGGCGAAGGGCATGAGGTCGCCGAAGCGCAAGCCGCCGGCGGGGGCGAAGAAGCTGCCGCCGGGGTCGAGCGGGTGCGGCGCGTCGACCGGGTCGCCCGCTTCATGGACATGGACCACCGCGACGTCGCCGTCGCGCGGGTGGATGAAGAAGGCGAGGCTGCCGCGGCGCGGGCCGAGCCCGTCCCAGATATCGGCGGGCAGGTGCGCGCAGGCAATCTGCGCGAGAAATTCGCCCTGGACCTCGCGGATTTCGGGCCAGCGGGCGCCGGCGTCGAGCCGCGGCCGGCCGCCGAGCCAGCTGGTGACGACCTCGTCCTTGCGCGGCGGGATTTGCGGCACGAGGCGGACCGTGACCGGCTCGGTGCCGCGGCGTTCGACCAGCTCGGCCTCATGGCCGACCTGCGCGACCATCTGCTCGAGGATCTGGCTGACGAGCTCGCGGTCGGCGACGAGATAGTCGGCGGCAGGGGCTGGCGCGGGGTCGTAAGCGGTTTCGGTTTCGACCTCGGGCAGCGGTTCGAACGCGGGCCGGGCCCTGATGCGGGCGAGGCGCGCGGCGGAGATTTCGACCGGTGCCTCGACCTCGCGGTCGCGGCGCGGCAGGCGCGGGAGGCGGCTTTCGCCGGCCTCGCGCGGCGCGCGCGGCATTTTGGGCGCCCTGGGCGCGCGGGGTTCGGGCTGGGGCCGGGTGCGGCGCCAGAGCAGATACATGATGACGACGAAGGCGAAGGTTGCCGCCACCAGCATCAGCATGGCCGATTGGACCTGACTCATCGCAACCTCCGTTTCAGAGGCGCAGTCTAAACGAAGGTCCTAAACAGGAAGTAAGCGATACGGGTCAGATCCAGCCCGCGAGTTCACGGCGGACGAGCGCTTCGAGCATCGCGAGGCCCGGGGCGCCGTCATTGAGGCAGGGAAGGTAGGCGAAGTGCGTGCCGCCCGCCGCGCTGAACTGCTCGCGCCCGCGGATCGCGAGTTCCTCGAGCGTTTCGAGGCAGTCGGCGGCGAAGCCGGGGGCGAAGATCGCGACGCTCTTGCCTTCGCGCCCGAGGCGTTCGAGCGTCGCGTCGGTCGCCGGTTCGAGCCATTTGGCGCGGCCGAAGCGCGACTGGAACGCGACCTCGACCGGGCGGCCGAGCGCTTCGGACAAGAGGCGCGCGGTCTTGCGGCACTGGCAATGATAGGGATCGCCGAGGTCGAGCGTGCGCTGCGGCATGCCGTGGAAGCTCGCGAGCAATATGTCGGGCGCGAAGTCGAGCGCGGCAAGGCCGGTTTCGACCGAGGCCTTGAGCGCCGCGATATAGGCGGGATCATCGGGATAGGGCGGCAGGAAGCGCAGCGCGGGCTGCCAGCGCAGGCCCGCGAGATGCTTGTTCACCGCATCGGTGACGGTCGCGGTCGTCGCGGCGCAATATTGCGGATAGAGCGGCGCGACGAGGATGCGGCGGCACCCCGCGGCGAGCATCCTGTCGAGCGTCGCGGCAATCGCGGGATTGCCGTAGCGCATGGCATGTTCGACGACGATGTCGGGGCCAAGCGCCGCCTGCATCGCCGCCGCCTGGCGCCGGGTGATCGCGGCGAGCGGCGAGCCTTCGTCGGTCCACACCTGCTGATAGGCGTGCGCCGATTTTTTCGGCCGCGTGGTGAGGATGATGCCGCGCAGGATCGGCTGCCACAGCAACGGCGGGATTTCGACGACGCGGCGGTCGGACAGGAATTGGGCGAGATAGCGGCGCACCGACGGCGCGTCGGGGGCGTCGGGGGTGCCGAGGTTGACGAGCAGCACGCCGATCCGATCGGCGGCGACGGGCGGGTGACCGGGCGGCACGGTCATAGGGGATTGGCGCCGAGCGGCAGGCGGCGGATGCGGCGGCCGGTCGCGGCATAGAGCGCATTGGCGATCGCGGGCGCGACGACGGGCACGCCGATCTCGCCCAGCCCGCCGGGGCCGCGGTCGCTGTCGATGAATTCGACGATGATCTCGGGCGACTGCGACAGGCGCGGCAGGCCGAGCTGGGCGAGCTTGCGCGCGGTCGCGACGCCGCCCTCATAGTCGGTGGTCGCACCGACCGCGGCGGCGAGGCCGAAGATCAGCCCGCCCTCGACCTGTTGCCGCGCGATCGCCGGATTGACGAGGCGCCCGGCGTCGACGACGGCGACGAGCTGTTCGACCTGGAGGCCGCGGTCGCTGGGGCGCGCGGTCGCCATCAGTGCGATATGGCTGCCGCGCATGCTGTGGCACGCGAGCCCCTGCGCCGAGCCCGAGAGCATGCCTTCCCAGCCGCCGATGCTGGTCGCGGTCAGCAGGCAGCGTGCGAGCAACGGTTGCCCGCCCAGCATCGCCATCCGGTACGACAGCGCGTCGAGCCCCGCCTTGGCCGCCATCTCGTCGACGAAACATTCGGTGAAGAAGGCGGTATAGCTGTCGGCATTGCCGCGCCAGCGCCCGGTCGGCAGCCCGATGTCGGCCGGGCAATGGTCGACCGCGACATGCGGGATGGCATAGCCGCCGATCGCGCCCTCGACCGCCGCCGCGTCGGGGGCGCCGGCGGCGGCACGCTGTGCGACGTCGGGCGATGCGTTCGAGAAGAGCCGGTCGCGAAATTCGTGGGTGGTCGAGGGCACGGCGATGCGCGCGACGAGCGCGTCAATGCCGCCTGCGGCGTTGAGCGTCGCGACCATCCGCGCGCGCGCCGGGGGGCGGGGGATATCGCGCATGATTTCCTCGGCGCGCGACCAGGCGAGCTGGACCGGGCGCTTGACCTGCAGCGCGATGATCGCCGCCTGCACCGCGACGCTATGGTCGAGACAGGCGTCGAACGATCCGCCCGCCATCATCGGGAAGAGGGTGACGTCGCTTTCGGAAAGGCCGGTGGCGGCGGCGACCGCAGCGCGGCACTGTGCGGGCGCCTGCGTCGCGACCCAGACGCGCAGCCGCGTGCCGTCGGGCGCGGCGGTCGCGGTGCGCGTCTCGATCGGCGCATGCAGCGCAGGGGCGACCTGATAGGTGGCGCCGACGCTGGCGCGGCCCTCCATCGCGCTGGCGACGTCGCCCGCCTTGGCGATGCGATAGCCGTCGGCCTTGAGCGCGGCCGCGAGCGCCTTGTCGATGCTTGCCGAGGAAATCGGCGCGCCGGCGGTCTCGAACACGGGTGCGAATTGGTCGAGCGCGCGGTTCGCGGCCCACCAGTTGCGCGCGACCGCGGCGAGCCAGCGTTCATGCTCGACGACATAGAGCATGCCCGGCGAGGCGAGCCCGGCCTTTTTGTCGATGCTCTTGAGCCGCGTCGCGCCGAGCGGGCCCTGGCGGATCGCGGCGAAGACCATGTCGGGCAGGCGGATGTCGCCAGCATAATTGGCCGAGCCGTCGACCTTGGCGGGCAGGTCGAGCCGGGTCAGTTCCTGGCCGTAGAGCGGATCGTTGCTGCTCGCGCGAAAGACCGGCTCGGCGGGCGGTTCGAGCAGCGCCGCGGCGGCGGCGACCTCGGCGAAGCGGAGCTTTTTCCTGCCGAAGGTCACGAAGCCGTTCGCGGTGTCGCAGTCCTGCCAGTCGGCGTCCCAGCGCCGCGCCGCCGCCATCATCAGCAGCGCGCGCGCCTGCGCCGCGGCTTCGCGGCACGGCTCTTCGAACATGCGCACCGACGACGAGTTGGCGGTGAGCATCACCGCGTGCCGCACCGCCCATTCGCGCCGCGCCCAGCCGCGCACATCGGCGACGAAATCGGGAACGAGTTCGCGCGGCATGAAGGTCGCGCTATCCTCATCGACCAGCAGCGTGTTGGTGTAGAGCGGGCTGATCGGTGCGGTTTCGACCGCAATCGTGCGCCAGTCGGCGCCGAGTTCGTCGGCGATGATCTGGGGCAGCAGGGTGGTGACGCCCTGTCCCATCTCGCATTGCGGGACGACGACGCTGACATGCCCGTCCTCACCGATCTTGAGGAAGGCGTTGAAGATATGCTCGCCCTTGGCGGCGGTGAGATTGGGGGCGTATTCGCGGGGCCAGACGCTCCACGCGAGCGCAAGGCCCCCCGCCGCGGTCGCACCGACGAGCAGCGACCGGCGGCTGACATGCGGCAGGCGCCGTTTTTTCGTGTCGATGCTGTCGCGAATGCCCGCCATTGCCGATGCTGATAGGCGGGGCGAGTCGGCGAGGCAAAGGCTTTTGGAGGCCTAGATCACCACCCCCAGGGCGCGGGGGGTGGCGGGCTCACCGGGCGGTTCCAGGAAAAGCCGACGCGGAAGTGGCGGTTCGCGCGTTTCAGCTCATAGGCGAAGCCAAGCGGGGTCATTTCCATCGCCCAGACATTGGTGGTCGAGACGCTGCGACCCGTGCGTTCGAACATCGCGATCGATTCGGCGTCGACCGGAAATTCCTGCCGGCTCGCACTGCCGGGGGTGGCGGTGTCGCCGCCATAGAGGGTGACCTCGTCCTTCGACCCGTCGGCGTGGCGATGGTCGTGCTTGAGCCGCAGGCCTGTATCGGTGCGGCTGACGATCCAGGTGCGCGAGCGGTCCCAGCCGCCATCGGGGCCGAGGCCCGCGATGTGGAACGGGATTTCGATGCGGTCGGGGGTGCAGCGGCGGATGTGCATCACCATCGCCTTGCCCTGCATGTCGGCGTCGGCGGCCTCGTTCGTCTCGATCTTGCCGGCATAGGCCTGGCC
>NZ_LYVN01000098.1 GCF_001990265.1 Sphingopyxis sp. KK2 | reverse complement strand
CCGCCTCGCCCTGCAGGAAAATCCGCGCCGGCGATCCCAGCGCCGCCGCCGCCATCGCGGTCTCGAGCGCGCCATAGAGCCGCTGCCCGTCGGTGCCCGCGACGATGATGTTCAGCCCCGGCATGTCGGGCACCCCGGGTCCTTGGCGACCCCGACCTCGCGCCAGCGCCGGTCGAGCATGTCGACGATCGCAAGCCGCCCCGAAAGCTTCGACCCCCAACCGGTCAGCGCGCGCACCGCTTCGAGCGCCGCCATCGTCCCGATCATGCCCGCGAGTGCGCCCATCACCCCGGTCTCGGCGCAATTGATCCCCTCGCGGTCGGGATCGGCACCGACGAGGCACTGGTAACAGGGCGCATCCGCGCGCCACCCTTCGTACAGCGCGACCTGCCCCTCGAACGCCCCGATCGCCGCCGACAGCAGCGGCACGTGCAGCGCCACCGCCGCGCGGTTGACCGCGAGCCGCGTATCGAAATTGTCGCAGCCGTCGAGGATCAGGCTCGCCCCCGCCAGCAGCGCTTCGGCATTGGCGTCGTCGAGCCGCTGCACCGCCGGGACCGCCTCGACATGCGGATTGATCCGCCGCGCCGCCGCCGCGGCAACCTCGGCCTTCGATGCCCCGATATCTTCGTCGGTAAACAGCGGCTGGCGCTGCAGGTTCGACAGCTCGACATGGTCATGGTCGATGATCGTGAGCTTCCCGACCCCTGCTGCGGCCAGATAGGTGATCGCCGGACAGCCGATCCCCCCCGCGCCGATCACCGCGACATGGCTCGCCTTCAGCTTCGCCTGTCCCGCCCCGCCGAACGCGGGCAGGATGATCTGGCGGGCATAGCGGTCGAGTTCGGCGCCGGAGAGCAATTACTCCCCCGACCGCCGCATCATGACTCCCGACAGCGATCCGACATTGTCGGGGACATTGTCGTCGATCGGCTCTTCCTCGGTTTCGGCGCCTGCGCTCGCCACCCCGGTCGATCCGAAGCCGCCCGCACCGCGCGCGGTCTCGTCCAATGTCTCGACCTCGGCAAAGCTCGCGCGCTGCACCGGCGCCGGCACCAGCTGCGCGATGCGGTCGCCGCGCTTGATCTCGAACGGCTCGTCGCCAAGGTTGGCGAGGATCACCTTCACCTCGCCGCGATAATCGCTGTCGATCGTCCCCGGCGTGTTGAGGCAGGTGATGCCATGCTTGAGCGCCAGCCCCGATCGCGGGCGCACCTGCACCTCATAGCCGGCGGGGATCGCCACCGCGAAGCCCGTCGCGACCGCGTGGCGCGTGCCCGGGCGGATCGTCAGCGATTCGGCCGCGACGACGTCCATCCCCGCCGCGCCGTCCGACGCATAGGCGGGCAACGGCAGCCCGCCGCCATTGGGCAGGCGCTGGATCTGGATTTCGATCGGATTTGCCAGATTATTTTGAGGGGATACGCGCATCGAGCTCATCGGCGATCTTTTCCATCAATTTGCGGGCGACGGCCTGTTTGGGAAGTCGGTCCCAGCTGTCTACGCCCGATTTGCTAACGATATGCACCCGATTCGTCTCGCCCCCCATCGGGTCGGCGGCGACGTCATTGGCGACGATCCAGTCGCATCCCTTGCGCGCGAGCTTGGCCTCGGCATGCGCGAGCACATCGTTGGTCTCGGCGGCGAAACCGACGAGCAAGGGCGGGCGCTGCGCGCTCTTTGCGACGTGCGCGAGGATGTCGGGATTTTCGGCGAGCGCGAGCGGCGGGACCTGCCCGCTGCCGTCCTTCTTGATCTTCTGCGCCGACGTATCGGCGGCACGCCAGTCGGCGACCGCGGCGACCATGATTGCCGCGTCGACGGGCAGCCCGGCTTCGACCTCGGCCGCCATCTCGCGCGCGGTCTCGACATCGACGCGGATCACGCCGGGCGGGGTCGGCAGCGGCACCGGGCCGGCGATCAGCAGCACCTCGGCGCCCGCTTCGGCGGCGGCGGCGGCGATCGCAAAGCCCTGCTTCCCGCTCGAGCGGTTGGCGATATAGCGCACCGGGTCGATCGGCTCATGCGTCGGCCCCGCGGTGATCAGGATGCGGCGCCCGTGCAGCGGGCGATGCTGGGCGGGCGCGAAATCGGGCTGCCCGGTCAGCGGCAGCACTGCGGGCGCATTGGCCAGCGCCGTCTCGATCGCGGCGAAGATCGCCGGCGGTTCGGGCAGCCGCCCCGGCCCATATTCGCCGCACGCCATCGCGCCCTCGTCGGGCTCCATCACCGTGACGCCGTCGCCGCGCAGCGTCGCGACATTGCGCCGCGTCGCGGCGTGCAGCCACATGCGCACGTTCATCGCGGGTGCCGCCAGCACCGGCTTGTCGGTCGCGAGCAGCAGTGTGGTGGCGAGGTCGTCGGCGATCCCGGCCGCCATCTTCGCCATCAAATCGGCGGTCGCGGGCGCGACGACGACCAGGTCGGCCTCGCGGCTCAACTGGATATGCCCCATCTCGATCTCGTCTTTCAGGTCGAACAGGCCGGTATAGACCTGATTCTCGCTCAAGGCCGCGAGCGTCAGCGGCGTCACGAACTGCTCGCCCGCGCGCGTGATGACGCAGCGCACGACATAGCCCGCCTTGCGCAGCAGCCGGACAAGCTCGATGCTCTTGTACGCGGCGATGCCGCCGCCGATGATCAGCAGGATACGTTTTGCTGCCATCGTCAAACCCCCGTCACCAGCACGTCGAGCGCGCCGACGATGGTCAGGCTGTCGTCATCCAGATTCATCATCACCTCGCCAAGCTGGCTGACCGCAAGGGTGGCGGCAAATTGCGTGTACATGACATAATCCGTTCCTTCGATGGTGAAGAGAGGGTTGAGCCGCCGGGCCACCACTTCAAATTCATCCGCAGGAAGGAGCGGTACGACCAGTCGGGTGTTCAGGTGCCGCAGCAGATTCGACTGACAATCGATGACCAGCGCTCCTTCCGACGTGCGCCGGACGTCGAACTGCGCCATCAGAACAGCCGGTATCTTGCGAGCGGCAGCCCATGTTTGCGCACATATTCGTTCGATGCCTCGATTGCCGCGCGATTCTCTTCCTGCCACGCCTTTTCGCGTGCCTTCTTGACCTCTGCAGCAAGGCCCGCCTGGCATGCTTCGCTGACGTTGATGCCCAGCCGCTTGGCTTCGTCGACCAGCGGGGCGCTCAGTGAAACATTGGTGGGCTTCTTCGGCGGCTTCTTCGGCTCATCGAATCGCGCGGGACGGTTCATCGCCATTCTCCTTGTGCATAAGATATGCACATAGCCGGTGTCGATCAACTGCTGGCGGTGGCGTCGCCAAATCGGCCACTACGATTCAATTTCCCGTGCTGCCGCCACCCTGCGAACGCCCCGGTCGCCCCGGTCCACGCCAGCGTAGCCACCGGCGCCAAGGGCCCCTCGACGATGTCGAAGCGCGGTTCTCCGTCGAAGAAGATCAGGAGGCCACAAGCCAGGCCGACGGCCGTTCCGACAATGATCCAGAGCGACTGCGACGCGAAGCGGCGGTCGTATCGTGCCCCGAGCAACAGCAGGGCGGCGGACATCGATGCAACCGGCCATAATATGGTGATGGCGATCATCAAGGCGATGGGCAGCGTGAGGACCAGCGGCAGCCACAAGAACAGGAAACTCTCGACGATCGCGCCGATATCGAAAGGAGGCATGCCGCTCTCGCCTGACCAGATGATCGTCACGAGTAGCGCGAGCCCGAAAAGGCCCGTTTCGATCGCCGCCATCAGCGTGCAACCGGCCAGCTGCGCGATCGCCGATCGGCGCGCGAAGGTCAGGAGGCGATCCACGTCATCGCGGCAACCCCCGCCGCCGCGCCAACCAGCGCCGTCAGCGCATAACGCCACCATACGCGCTTCTCGCCCTTTTCCCACATCAGCGGGATCTCGGGCAGCGGCGGCGCGGGCGGCGCGGCGCCCTTGCGCGGCAGTTGCTCGTCGAGCCGGCGGATGATGTCGGGGATCAGCGCCAGCGTCTTGCCCTGCTGGCGCAGCCCATCGGCGAGCGCGGCCTCGGGGCCCAGCTCGTCGCGGATCCATTCGCTGACGAACGGCCCCGACACGTCCCACATGTTGATCTTGGGGTTCAGCATCGTCGCGACGCCTTCGACCATCACCATCGTCTTTTGCAGCAGCAGCAGGTGCGGCTGGGTCTGCATGTCGAAATCGCGCGTGATCGCGAACAGCCCGTCGAGCATCTGCCCGACGCTGAGCTCGCTCACCGGCTTGCCGCGCATCGGCTCGCCGACCGCGCGCAGCGCCGTCGCGAATTCCTCGACATTATGATAATCGGGGACGTACTGCGCCTCGAAATGGATCTCGGCGACGCGGCGGTAATTGCCCGTCGTCAGCCCATAGAGGATCTCGGCGAGCCAATAGCGCGCCTGCCGGTTGATCCGCCCCATGATGCCGAAATCGACCGCGGCGATCGTGCCGTCGGCCTTCACGAACAAATTGCCTTGGTGCATGTCGGCGTGGAAGAAACCTTCGGCGATCGCCTGGCGCAGGAAGGCGTTGACGAGGTTCGCCGACAGCGCCTCCATGTCGTGCCCCGCGGCGATCAGCGCGTCGCGGCGCGAAATCTTGATGCCGTCGATCCAGTCGAGCGTCATCACGCGGCTGGCAGTGCGATCCCAGTCGATCGCGGGCACTTCATAGGTCGGCACGCCCGACATCGCCTCGGCGAGTTCGGATGCGGAGGCCGCCTCGCGCCGCAGGTCGAGCTCGCGCAGCGTCCAGCGGCGGAAATTGGCGATCACCTCGCGCGGGCGCAGCCGCTTCGCCTCGCCGCCAAAGGCCTCGAGATGCGCGGCGGCCCATTCATAGGTGTCGATGTCGCGCGCGAACTGCTTGTCGATGCCGGGGCGGCGCACCTTGACCGCGACCGTTCGCCCGTCGGTCGTCACCGCGCGGTGCACCTGCGCGATCGACGCCGATCCGACCGGAACCGGGTCGAATTCGCTGTACAGCGTCTCGAGCGGTACCTCGAAGGTGAACTCGATTTCCTGTTTGATGCGCTCGAACGGCACCGGCGCCAGCGCGTCCTGCAGCGTCAGCAGGTTGCGCGCGGCTTCCTCGCCGACCAGGTCGGGGCGCGTCGCGAGCGTCTGGCCGAGTTTCACCGCCGCCGGGCCGATCGCCTGGAAGGCCGCAGCATAATCGGGTACCGCCGGCTGCGACGTCCCGAAACGCGCGATGCGGCACAGGCGCTTGATCCCGGGCGGCGTTTGCGGCGCGGTCTCGATGCCGCGCAGCGCCCCGTGGCGCGCGAGGATGCGGCCCCATTTCAGCAGGCGAACAATATGCGTGGCGGGACGGGTCAAGCTTTCCACCCGCTGTGGATCGCGACGAGGCCGCCCATGATCGGCTCGACCTTCACCGATGTGAAGCCCGCCTCGCGGATCATCTGCGCAAAGGCGGGCATCGGCGGGAAACGGCGGATCGATTCGATCAGGTAGCGATAGCTGTCCTCGTCGTCGGCGATCAGCTTGCCGAGCTTGGGGACGAGGTGGTGCGAGTAAGCGTCATAGGCTTGCGCGAAGCCCGGCCATTCGTTGGTCGAAAATTCTAGGCAGAAGAACCGCCCGCCAAAGCGCAGCACGCGATGTGCTTCCTTCAGCGCCGCCGGAATGTCGGTGACGTTGCGGATGCCGAACGCGATCGTATAGGCGTCGAAAAACTGGTCGGGGAAGCTCAGCTTCTCGGCATTTTGCTCGGACCACACCAGCGTGTCGATGCCGCGCTCGGCGGCACGCTCGACGCCGACGCCCAGCATGTCGGGGTTGATGTCGGCGACGGTGATGCTCGCGCCCGCCCTTTCCATGCGAAACGCGATGTCGCCGGTGCCGCCCGCCATGTCGAGGATCGCCTCGCCTTCGCGCGGCTTCACGCGGCGCACGAAACGGTCTTTCCACAATCGGTGCATGCCGCCCGACATCGCGTCGTTCATGATGTCATATTTGCGCGCGACGCGGCTGAACACCTCCCCGACCTTCGCGGTCTTTTCGCCCGCGGGGACCTGCTCATAGCCGAAGCTGACGGTATCGGGAGTGGCCATGATGGATGCGCCTTTGCGGGGAGAAACGAAGTCGCACCGGCCTTTAGCGGGGCCTTGCCGCCCGCGCAAATGGCGCGTAGCCCGAATGACGACATGCCTGAGCTTCCCGAAGTCGAAACCACCGTCCGCGGCCTCGCGCCCTTCCTCGAAGGGCAGCGCCTGTCGTCGGTCATCACCTTCCGCCCCGACCTGCGCCGGGCCTTTCCCGCCGATCTCGCGCAGCGGCTGACCGGCGCCACCGTGACGGGCCTGTCGCGCCGCGCCAAATATGGCATCGTCTCGACCGACCGCGACGATCATATGATCTTCCACCTCGGCATGTCGGGCCGCTGGCGGACCGAGGGCGGCGAGGCGGGCAAGCACGACCATCTGCTGCTCGAAACCGGCGCCGGGCATCGCCTCTTCCTTCACGACCCGCGCCGCTTCGGCTCGGTCGATCTCGTCGCGGGCGATCCGCTGACCGCGTTTCCGGCTTTCGTGACGCTCGGCCCCGAGCCGCTGTCGGACGTCTTCGACGCGGCCTATCTGGCGAAGGCGCTTGCCGGCCGCCGCGCACCGATCAAGGCGATGCTGCTCGACCAGACGATCGTCGCGGGGCTCGGCAACATCTATGTGTGCGAGGCGCTCAACATGGCGCGCATCCACCCGGCAAAGCCTGCGGCCGACGTGTCGAAGGCAAAGCTCGCCTTGCTCGTCCCCGCGATCAAGGACGTGCTCACCGCCGCGATCGCCGCGGGTGGTTCGACCTTGCGCGACTTTTTGAGTCCCGAGGGCGACCTCGGCTATTTCGCCAAGGACTGGCGCGTCTATGGCCGCGAGGGCGAAACCTGCGAATGCGGCGGCACGATCGCGCGGATCGTCCAGTCGGGCCGCTCGACCTTCTTCTGCCCCAAATGCCAGCGTTGATGCGGAATTTCTCCCGCAAACCCATTGACCAAAGCGGCCTTGCTGGCTATGGGCGCACCCTTCGAGCAGGGTCCGGTATTCCGGAACCGGCTGTATCCGGACATTGATTCGCACGTTTCGCGCGATTCGGCTGCTCCGGTGACGCTGTGCTCCGACCGACTTAGACCGTTTGAAAACCGAGGAATTTATGGCCAATACGCCCCAGGCAAAAAAGCGCATCCGCCGCAACACCGCGCGCACCATCGTGAACAAGAATCGCGTTTCGCGCATTCGCACCTTGGTCAAGAAGGTCGAGAACGCCGTCGCCGCCGGTGACAAGGATGCCGCCGCTGCCGCGCTGAAGGCTGCACAGCCCGAAATGGCCCGCGGCGTCGCCAAGGGCGTGCTCCACAAGAACACCGTCGCGCGCAAATATTCGCGCCTGACCAAGAGCGTCAACGCGATCGCGTAATCGCGGCGCGATTCGGCCTCGCGGTCGATCGACACTCAAAAAGGACCCGCCGGCGCCTCGCCCGCGGGTCCTTTTTTGTGCCCGTTTCGGGACATGGCTTTGCGACCGCTTTTGTGACAGCGGCGTGGCAATAGTGTTGCAGCGCGGTAAGTGGCGGATTTACCGCGATTCGTTGTTTGCTGACATGCGTGTCATAAATAAAACACTGAAAAACATAAGGAAATCCGTCGTTTTACGCGAATCCGGCCCCCTGAATGAGTCAAGATTTTTATTTCAGTATTTTTACATGGGCGGCCCTTGATCGACTCGCTCGCCCTTGCCTAGACAGGGGGTGTCATCGGCCTTCGCCGCTGGCCGCCACATCACATGATTCGCCGTCCTTCGCTGCTTGCGCGGAACGGGAAACTGCGCCCTGCGAACGGGGCGCGGGCGGGTGCTGCGCGGCCGGGGCGATGCCGGGGGGCGAACCGATGACCGAGCAAGGTGGGGGACAGGCGTGATTTCAGACGGGGAGAGCTATGGCCAGCGTGGCGGACAGACGGCGATGAGCGGCGATGCCGTGACGCTGTGGCCGCGCGTGGCCGAAGGGCTCCGCCGCGATCTCGGCGCGCGCACCTTCGACCATTGGTTGAAGCCCGTGCGCTTCGCCGATTATTGCAGCCTGTCGGGCGTCGTCACGCTCGAGGCCGCGAGCCGCTTTTCGGCGAACTGGATCAACGAACGTTTCGGCGACCGGCTCGAGCTCGCGTGGCGCCAGCATCTGCCCGCGGTGCGCAGCGTTACCGTGCGCGGCGCGAGCGCGGGCGCCGAGCGCGCCGCGATCCTCGCCCAGCCGCCGCTGCCGACCTTCGTCCCCGCACCTGCGCCCGCCGCCAACCCGGCGCTGCTCGGCTTCGACCCGCGCCAGTCGTTCGAGCGCTTCGTCGTCGCGCGCTCGAACATCCTCGCCGCCAACGCCGCGCGCCGCATGGCGATGGTCGAAACCCCGCAGTTCAACCCGCTCTACCTCTGCTCGGGCACCGGCCAGGGCAAGACGCACCTGCTCCAGGCGATCGCGCAGGATTATGCCGCGGCGCATCCGACCGCGAACATCATCCTGATGTCGGCCGAGAAATTCATGCTCGAATTCGTCGGCGCGATGCGCGGCGGCGACATGATGGCGTTCAAGGCGCGGCTGCGCGCCGCCGACCTGCTGCTGCTCGACGACCTCCAGTTCGTGATCGGCAAGAATTCGACGCAGGAGGAACTGCTCCACACGATCGACGACCTGATGACCGCGGGCAAGCGCCTCGTCGTCACCGCCGACCGTCCGCCGGCGATGCTCGACGGGGTCGAGGCGCGGCTCTTGTCGCGGCTGTCGGGCGGGCTCGTCGCCGATATCGAGGCGCCCGAGGACGATCTGCGCGATCGCATCATCCGCCAGCGGCTCGCCGCGATGCCGATGGTCGAGGTGCCCGACGACGTCGTCGCCTATCTGGTCAAGCATTTCACCCGCAACATCCGCGAGCTCGAAGGCGCGCTCAACAAATTGCTCGCCTATGCCGCGCTCACCGGCGCCCGCCTCGACCTCGCGCTCGCCGAGGACCGGCTGGCGGAGAATGTCCGCAGCGCGCGCCCGCGCATCACGATCGACGAAATCCAGCGCGCGGTCTGCGCGCATTACAAGCTCGACAAGAGCGAGATGGCGTCGAAGCGCCGCGTCCGTGCGATCGCGCGCCCGCGCCAGGTCGCGATGTATCTGGCGAAGGAACTGACGCCGCGCTCCTACCCCGAGATTGGCCGCCGCTTCGGCGGGCGCGACCATTCGACGGTGATCCACGCGGTCCGCACGGTCGAGGCGCTGCGCGTCAGCGACAGCGAACTCGACGCCGAAATCGCCGCGATCCGCCGCAGCCTCAACAGCTGATCCACAGGCTTATCCCGGCCTTATCCACCGGTTCGTCCACAAACAAAAAGGCCCGCCGTCCGGATGGAAGGCGGGCCTTTTGCTTGGCCGATGGCTTCGCGCGTCAGCCCTTTTCGGGCGGCGCCACGGTGATCCGCACCTTCTCGCCCGAATTGCCGGGAAAGCCGGTGAACATCGCCTCGACCAGGTTCGGCACGATCGTCTGGAGATTGTTGTCGCGCGACTGCGCCTCGGCGCGGCCCTCGAACAGGCGGTAGCCGTCCGACGCGCGGCTGATCTGCAGGTCGAGCCCGCTGGTATAGACCGTGAAGCTCTCGACGTCGTTATAGCCGCCGAAACCGCCGCCCCACAGGAAGGGGTCGCGCCAGCCATAGACATAGCGGCGTCCGCCGCGCCCGGCGACGATCACCGGCGGGCCATAGAAGCCGCGGCCGTAATAGCCGCCGTACCAGGGGTCACCAAAGCCGGTGCTGCGCACGCGCTCGCGGCCCTTGTCGACGTCATAGGCGAAGCGCACGACCATGTCGGCGCGCTCGCCCGGCGCCGCGGGGCGATAACCGAAGCGCGTCAGCTCGCCCGCGACCAGGCCGGCGTACTGCCCGAACTCGATGCCGCCGGCGAGCCGCGGATCGGCCGCCTCGACGGTGAAGCTCTGCCCCTGCGGCGCGGGCAGCTGCGTCTGGAAGCGCGCGACATCGGCCTTGAAGGGGGTCGCGCAGCCGGCGATCGCCAGCGTCGCGGCGGTCAGCGCGGCAAGGCTCAGGCGGCGGATATGGGTCTTGTTCATCATCGTCTTCGCTCCATGAGTCGGCGCGCACGCACGCCGCTCTTTATAGCATGACTATTCCGATGCGACTTAACCTTGGTTGAACTCGCTTCATCGCAACCGGTTCCGCCCCATGATATGGGGCGGCAGGCCGCGAAAACAAGAATTTTTACTGCGCCGTCAGACGCTTCGCGCCGCGTCGGCGCGCGGCGTCAGCGGCACAGCCCCAGCGCGGCATAGGCCGCGTCGAGCGTCGGCTGCGCCAGCACGCGCGCGCGTTCGGCGCCCGCCGCGAGCGCTGCGTCGATCGCCGCCGTATCGGCCTTGAGCGCATTGAGCCGCGTCGCGATCGGGGTCAGCGTCTCGACCAGCAGCTCGCCGAGCGCGGGCTTGAACGCGCCAAAGCCCTGTCCGCCGAAACGCGCGAGCACCGCATCGACGCTCTCGTCGGCCATGGCCGCGTATATCGATACGAGGTTCTTCGCCTCGGCGCGCCCGTCGAGGCCTGCGGCCTCCGACGGCAGCGGCTCGGCGTCGGTCTTCGCCTTGCGGATCTTCGCCATGATCGTGTCGGCATCGTCGACCAGATTGATCCGGCTCGCGTCGCTCGGGTCCGACTTCGACATTTTCGCCGATCCGTCGCGCAGGCTCATGATCCGCGCCGCGGCGGGCGGGATCGTCGGCTCGGGCAGGGTGAAGGTCTCGGTCCCGGTGTCGAGGTTGAACTTGGTCGCGATGTCGCGCGCCAGTTCCAGATGCTGCTTCTGGTCGTCGCCGACGGGGACGTGCGTCGTCTGGTACAGCAACACGTCGGCGGCCTGCAGCACCGGATAGGCATAAAGCCCGACGCTCGCGCCCTCGCGGTTCTTGCCCGATTTTTCCTTGAACTGCGTCATGCGGTTCAGCCAGCCGATGCGCGCGGTGCAGAACAGCAGCCAGGCGAGCTCGGCATGCGCGGGCACGCGCGCCTGGTTGAACAATATGGCCTTGTCGGGGTCGATCCCCGCCGCGATCAGCGCCGCCGCCATTTCGCGGGTGTTCGCGGTCAGCTGGGCGGGGTCGTTATAGACGGTGATCGCGTGCAGGTCGGCGAGGAAATAGAGCTTCTCGCCCTCCATCTCGTCCTGCATGCGCACCCAGTTGCGGATCGCGCCCAGATAATTGCCCAGGTGCAAATTTCCGGTGGGCTGGATGCCCGACAAGGTCCGCATGATCTATTCCTCTGTTGGTACCGGTTTGGCGCGCCGCCGCGTCAGCATGGCGATCAGATCCTTGTCAAGCGCGCCGACAAGGAAGGCGGCGGCGAAAAACACGATCCCGCCCGCGGCACAGAGCGCGCCGAGCGACAATATCCTCTCGATCACCGACCCGGCATAATAGGGTGTCATCTGCGGCATCAGCCACCACAGCACCGCCGCCATCGCCGCAACCGCGGCGATCTGGCGCAGGATACGGCCGCCCAGCTTGGCGGTGAAATGGAACCAGCCGCGCCGGTGCAGGATGATGTAGAGCAAAAGGCAGTTGATCGAGGCCGACACCGCCGTCGCCCCGGCCAGCCCGACGATGCCATAGCGCTCGACGACATAGAGGTTGATGCCGATATTGACGATCAGCGACGCGAGCGCGGTCCACACCGGCGTGCGCGTGTCCTCGCGCGCGAAAAAGCCGGGGTTCAATATCTTGACGATGACATAGGCGGGCAGGCCCGCAACCAGCGCGACGACGATATGCGCCATCAGCGCCCCGTCGGCGGCGGTGAACTTGCCCCCGACGAAAAATGCGGCGGTAAAGGCGGGGGCGCAGATCGCCAGCGCTGCCGCGGCGGGCAGCGTCAGCAGCGTGGCGATCTCGAACGCATTGCTCTGCAGCCTCTGCGCCTCTGCGCCGTCGTCCGAATGGATATGGCGTGCCAGCATCGGCAGGATCGCGGTGCCGAGCGCGATGCCGACGATGCCCAGCGGCAACTGGTTGAGCCGGTCGGCGAGCTTGAGCAGCGTCAGCGACCCCTGCGGCAGGCTGGTCGCGAAGAAGGTGTCGACGAACTGGCTGATCTGGTAGATGCCGGCGCCGAAAGTCGCGGGCAGGATCAGCATACCCAGCTTCTTCACCTCGGGGGTGAATTTGGGCAGGCGGATGTGCAGCTTCAGCCCGGCCTTGCGCACCGACCACCACAGATAGGCGAGCTGGACGACCCCGGCTGCCGCGACCGAGATCGCCAGCGCCAGCGCGACGATGCGGTCGTCGCCGCCCGGACCGCGCATCTCGGCCCCGATCAATATGCCCGCGATCAGCACGATATTGAGCAGCACCGGCGCCGCCGCGCCCGGCGCAAAGCGCGATCGTGCGTTGAGCAGCCCCGACAGCATCGCGACGAGGCTGATCAGCCCCAGATAGGGAAAGGTGATGCGGCTCAGGAACACCGCGAGTTCGAACTTGCCGGGCACCGTCTGATATTCGCGCGCCAGGACCCACACGATCCCGGGCATCGCGATCATCGCGATGGCGGAAAAGACGAGCAGCACCCACAGGAAGACCGCGAGTACATCGTCGGCGAATTTCGCGGCGGCTTCCTCGCCGCCCTCACCATGCAGCGCGCGGCTGTACATCGGCACGAAGGCGACCGAAAAGGCGCCCTCGGCGAACAGCCTGCGAAAGGTGTTGGGCAGGGTGAAGGCGAGCTGGAACGCGTCGGCCGCCAGCCCCGCGCCGAGCACACGGGCGAGCAGCATGTCGCGCGCGAAGCCAAACAACCGGCTGACCATCGTCAGCCCGCCGATCGTCCCGACGCTCTTGACCAGGCTGCTCACCCCGTCAGCCCGCCCCCATTATGAAGCTTACGCCTGGCCGACCGGCGCGATGTCGCCCGCCTGTTCGGCGGCGATCTGCTGTGCCTGCTGCTGGAACAGGCCGTGGAAATCGATCGGCTCGAGCAGCAGCGGCGGGAAGCCGCCGTCGCGCACGACGTCGGCGACGATGCGGCGCGCGAAGGGGAACAGGATGCGCGGCGCTTCGGCGAGGAAGAAGGGCTGCAGCTGGTCGTCGGGCACGTTGCGCACGCCGAACAGGCCGGCATATTTCAGTTCGACGACGAAACCGACCAGCTCGGCATTTTTCGACGTGATGTCGATCTTCAGCGACACTTCGAACAGGCCGTCACCGACATTGTCGGCGCCGATGTTGAACTGGACGTCGACCTGCGGCGCGTCCTGCACCTGATAGATCGCCGGGGCGTTCGGGTTTTCGAACGACAGGTCCTTCACATATTGCGAGATCAGCCCGATCGCCGGGCTATTGTCTTCGCCGTTCGACAGCGTTTCGGGGGTGAATGCGGGCGTCGTTTCGTCGGCCATGTCGGTCTTGCTTTCCCTGTAGTTCCAATGCGTCTCCGGCGCCGCGCAGATCGGGTGATCCGGCGGCGCAGGCGGTTGCCGCGGCGCTTAGCAGTGGCGGACCGCCAGCACAATGGGCGCGCAATGGCCGCGCCGCGCAACCGGATGAACGCTGTTTGGTTGGGCGAACGTTGACCTCGCGCACCGCTCCGGCCATGGAGATTTGAAACATGGCCGCCGATGGCCTATGTATCGCTGCGACTTTTTCTAAGACCCATATTGGACTTCAGCCCGTGACAGCCATTTCGATCGTCCTGCTCGCCATGATTGCCGCCTTTCTCGGCATGCGGCTCTATTCGGTGCTCGGCAAACGCACGGGCCACGAACAGGAACCCGTGCTGCCGCGCCGCGACGAGCGCACGGCGCCCGCGCCGGTCCGGCTCGACGACAGCGACGCCGCGCCGTCGGCGCAGGGCAGCGCCGCCGATCCCTCGGGGCTGGTCTACGAACCCGCCGCCGAATCGGGGCTGCGCGCGCTGCTCGCGACCGATCGCAGCTTCGACGCCGGCCGCTTCATGGAGGGCGCCGAGGCTGCCTATCGCATGATCCTCGAGGCCTTTTGGGCCGGCGACCGCGACACGCTGCGCGACCTGTGCGACCAGGACAGCTACGAAGCCTTTGTCGAAGCGATCGCAGCACGCGAGGCACGCGGCGAACGGCTCGACAACCGCCTGATCCGCATCGATTCGGCCAAGATCACCGCGGTCGAACTCGCCGGCGGCGAGGCGCGCGTCACCGTCCGCTACCGCGCCGACATCAGCGCGGTGACCCGCGATGCCGATGGCGTCGTGATTGCCGGTTCGATGGTCGACGCCCGCGAGACCGACGATATCTGGACCTTCCGCCGCGCGATCGGCAGCAACGATCCCAACTGGTTGCTCGACGAAGCCGAAACCGCCTGATCCCGATGCCGCGCCCCGCCGTTTCCGTCCGGGCGCTGGGATTCGCCCTCCTCGCGGCGCTGCCTGCCCTGTCGGCCTGCTCGTCGGTGATCCCCGACACCGGCGGTCGCGTCGAAACCGCGCCGCGCCCGGTTCCGGCGCCCGCACCCACGCCGACGCCGACTCCCGCGCCGACCGGCGCGACGCGTCCCTATGTCCCGCGCCCGTCCGAAAGCGGCAGTGTCGCGGCCAAGCCGATTCCCGCGACGCCGCGCGCGACGCTCGCCGCCCCGGCGGTCCCCGCAAGCGCGACGACCGCCGCCGAAGCCGGGGTCGTCGCGGGTCCCGAATTCGCCGATCTCGGCGTGACGGCGTCGCAGGCGAGCGCCGCGCTCGCCGCCTTCCGCATCAGCTGCCCCTCGGTCACGCGCCGCGTCGATGCCAGCGGGCTGACCCAGAACGCCGACTGGACCGACAGTTGCAACGCCGCGAAAACCTGGCGCGACGGCGACGCGGCGGCCTTTTTCACCCGCTATTTCGGCACGGTGCAGGTCGGCGCGGGGACCGCCTTCGTCACCGGCTATTATGAACCCGAAATCGCCGGATCGCGCACCAAACGCGCGGGCTACGACGTCCCCGTCTATCGCCGCCCCGCCGATCTCGTCGATGTCGACCTCGGCCAGTTCTCCGACGATTTGAAGGGCAAGAAACTTCGCGGCCGCGTCGATGGCAGCAACCTCGTGCGCTATTACGACCGCACCGCGATCGAGCGCGGTGCGCTCGAAGGGCGCGGGCTGGAAATCGCCTGGGCCGCCGACGCCGCCGAATTTTTCTTCCTCCAGATCCAGGGCTCGGGCCGCCTGCGCCTGCCCGACGGCGAAATCATGCGCATCGGCTATGATACGCAGAACGGCCGCGACTATGTCGGCATCGGCAAATTGCTCGCCGACCGCGGCGAGCTCAAGCCCGGCCAGACCTCGATGCAGGGAATCCTCGACTATCTCCGCGCCGACCCCACCCGCGGCGCGGCTGTGATGAACGAGAATCCCAGCTGGGTCTTTTTCCGCGAACTCACCGGTCCGGGTCCGCTCGGTGCGCTCGGTGTGCCGGTGACGGGCCGCGCCAGCGTCGCCGCCGATCCCAAATATACCCCGCTCGGCGCCCCCGTCTTCCTCTCGCTCGACCGCGCCGAACCCAATGGGCTGTGGATCGCACAGGACACCGGCGGCGCGATCCGCGGCGCCAACCGCTTCGACAGCTTCTGGGGCGCGGGCAATGATGCGCGCGCGATCGCCGGCGGCATGGCCGGGCGCGGCTCGGCGCTGATCCTCCTGCCGCGCACCAGCATCGCGCGCCTCATCCGGCGCTGACCATGGCGCGCCGGCTCGCCCCCGACGAGTCGGCGCTCTGGAAAAAGGTCGCGGCGACGGTCACCCCGATCGT
>NZ_LYVN01000097.1 GCF_001990265.1 Sphingopyxis sp. KK2 | reverse complement strand
TCGCCGCCAGCGAGACGCGCCGTTTCGCGCAGGTGATCGCGCCCGACCGGGCGACCGCGAACAGCATCGCGGCCAAGGTCCGCGGCGGCACCACGATCGCCGCCGCCGCACAGGCCGCGGGCCTTACCGCCGGTTCGTCGGGCGACGTTACCCAGACCGCCTATTCGGGCATGACCAACAGCGCCGCCGCCAAAGCCGCCTTCGCCGCCAAGCGCGGCGACATCCTCGGTCCGACGCAGACCGGCCTCGGCTGGACCGTCGCGCAGGTCGAGGCGATCACCACGACCCCCGCCAAGACGCTCGCCGCCGCGACCCCCGAAATCCGCGCCCAGCTCGAAAAGGCGAAGGCGGACGAGGCGATCATCAATTTCTACAACGACATCCAGGACGCGGTGAACGAAGGCGTGTCGGTCGACGAGATCATCGGCGACCGCAAGCTCAAGCTCGCCGAGACCCCGGCGCTGCTGCCCAGCGGCCGCGCCCCGGCACAGCCCGCCTTCGCGCTCCCCGCCGAACTCGCGCCGATGATCACACAGGCCTTCCAGGGCAGCGACGAGGGCGAAACCCATCTCGCGACGCTGGTCGAGAACGAGAAATTCGCCGTCTATGTCGTGAAGTCGATCGTCGCCTCGGCACCGCCGCCCTTCGCGCAGATCCGCGGCGACCTGCTCGCCGACTGGAAACTCGCGCAGGGGCAGAAGATCGCCCGCGACAAGGCGCGCGCGATCGTCAAGGCGGTCGATGGCGGGAAAGGCTTCGCCGACGCGGTGCGCGCCGCCGGGCCCAATATCGGCAGCGCCCAGACGATCGGCGGCATTCGCGGCCAGCTCGGGGCGGGCGGCCAGCAAGTGCCCCCCGAACTCGCCCTGCTCTTCTCGATGGCGCCGAACAGCGTCAAGACGCTTGAAATCCCGGGCAACCGCGGCTGGATGGTCATCGCGCTCGGCAAGGTGAACCGCCCCGATCCCAAGACGATCGAGCCCGAACGCGTCGCCGCGATCGCCAATCCGCTCGGCCCCGCCTTCGGCAATGAACTCGTCACCCAGATGATGCAGGAAGCCCGCAAGCGCGTCGGGGTCGAACTCAACCAGAAGCTGATCGACCAGCTGCGCAAGGAACTGACCGGCGACACTCCGGTCACCGAATAAGGGTGAGCCTCGAAGGAAGGGCAGCCGCGCTCGAAGCGCTCGCCGGCGGCCGCGGCGCGGTCGTCTGGCAGCGGCTGATCGCCGACGTCGAAACCCCGGTGTCGGCGGCGCTCAAGCTGATCGAACCCGGCCGCGGCGACTGGGTGCTCGAATCGGTCGAAAGCGGCGAAACGCGCGGCCGCTACAGCCTCCTCGGTCTCGACCCCGACCTGATGTTCGAGGTCCGCGGCGATGCCGCGCGCATCAACCGCGACTGGCAGAACGACCGCGACGCCTTCGCTCCCGTCGCCGCCCCGGCGCTCCAGGCGCTGCGCGACCTCGTCGCCGAATGCCGCTTCGACGTCCCTGACGCGCTGCCGAAGGCGCTCGCGACGCTTGTCGGCTTTTTCGCCTATGAAACCTTCGGCCTCGTCGAGCGCATCCCGCGCGCGCCGGGCGGCGGGCTCGGCCTGCCCGACATGGTGTTCGTACGCCCGACGGTGATCCTCGTCTTCGACCGGCTCGCCGACGAACTCTTCCTGATCGCGCCGCTGTGGCCCGACGACGTCACCCCGATCGACCGGGCGATCGACGCTGCGGGCGAAAAGCTGGACACCATCGCCGCGCGCCTCGCGAGCGCCAATCCGCACGGCACGCGCGCCACGACGCTGGCCGATCCCGGCGCGATCGCCGCCAACCCGGCTACCAGCCCCGTGCGCTTCGCCGCGATGGTCGCGGCCGCGAAGGACTATATCGCGGCGGGCGACATTTTTCAGGTCGTGCTGTCGCAACGCTTCTCGACCCCGTTCGACCTGCCGCCCTTCGACCTCTATCGCGCGCTCCGCCGCATCAACCCCTCGCCCTTCCTCTATTTCCTCGACCTCCCCGGATTCGCGCTGATCGGCTCGTCGCCCGAAATCCTCGTGCGCGTCCGCGATGGCGAGATAACGATCCGCCCGATCGCCGGCACCCGCCCGCGCGGCAAGACGAGCGCCGAGGATGCCTATAACCGCGAAAGCCTGCTCGCCGATCCCAAGGAGCGCGCCGAGCATCTGATGCTGCTCGACCTCGGCCGCAACGACGTCGGCCGCGCGGCAGTCGGCGGAACCGTGACGGTGACCGACAGCTACACCGTCGAATTCTACAGCCATGTGATGCACATCGTGTCGAACGTCATCGGCCGCATCGCGCCCGACAAAGACGCGATCGACGCGCTCTTCGCGGGCTTCCCGGCGGGCACGGTCAGCGGCGCGCCCAAGGTACGCGCCTGCCAGATCATCGCCGAGCTCGAGGCCGACGCGCGCGGGCCTTACGCAGGCGGCGTCGGCTATTTCGCCCCCGACGGAAACATGGACAGCTGCATCGTGCTGCGCACCGCGATCGTCAAGGATGGCGAAATGCACGTCCAGGCGGGCGCCGGCATCGTCGCCGACAGCGACCCCGCATATGAACAGCGCGAATGCGAGGCCAAGGCCGGCGCGCTCTTCGCCGCCGCGCGCGAGGCGGTGCGGCTCGCGGGAACGCCGGGCTACGGCCAGTGAAACGCCGCGCGGCGCTCCTCCTGGGCGCCGTCGCGGTCATCGCCGGCAGCTATGTCGCGCTGAACAGGGACGAGGCCGCGCGCCCCGCAAAGCCCCGCCTTCCCTCGGCGTGCAAACCCGTCACCTTCGATGGCAAGCGCTTCACCGAATGCATCGCGGTCCCCGGCAAGCACCGCATCACGACAAGGATCACCGGCTCGAACGGCGTCATCTATCGCGGCTTTTCGGGTCTTGCCGAGGATGTCGATCCCGCAACCGTCGCCTTCGCCGTCAACGGCGGCATGTACGACACCGGCAGCGAACCGATCGGCTATTATGCGCAAGATGGCCAACGCCTCTACCCGCTCAACACGCGCGACGGCGGCGGCAATTTCTACCTCAAGCCCAATGGCGTCTTTTTCGGCGACGACGACGGCCACTGGCGAGTGATGACCAGCGACGATTTCGCGACCCAGGTTACCGAACGCCCGGCCTTCGGCACCCAGTCGGGCCCGATGTTGCTGGTGGACGGCAAGCTCAATCCACAGATCTCCCCCGACGGGACCTCGCTCAAAATCCGCAACGCGGTCGGCGTCGACGCCGAAGGCCGCGCGCATTTCGTCATCTCCGACGAGCCGGTGTCTTTCGGCACCCTCGCCGCGCTGATGCGCGACCATGCCGGAACAAGCGACGCGCTCTTCCTCGACGGCACCGTCTCGGCGCTCTGGGATCCCGCGACCGGACGCATCGACGGCCGCTACCCGCTCGGCCCGCTCATCCTTGTCACCCACCGCGCACCGGACTAGCCTTACCGCATGCTCAAATTCATCGCCCCCCTCGCCCTGCTCCTCGCAGCCGCCACCCCCGCTCACGCCCAAGTCGAAGGCGCCACCGAAGCCGATGCGATCCTCAAGGATTTCAGCTTCGCGACCGGCGAGAAACTGCCCGAGCTCAAGCTCCACTATACCACGCTCGGCACGCCGCAGCGCGACAAGGCGGGCCATGTCACCAATGCCGTGATGATCCTCCACGGCACCGGCGGCACGGGGAAGCAATTCTTCCAGCCGCAGTTCGCGAACGAGCTGTTCGGGCCCGGCCAGCCGCTCGATACGTCGAAATATTACGTCATCCTCCCCGACAATATCGGCCATGGCGGCTCGTCGAAGCCGAGCGACGGGATGCGGATGAAATTCCCGAAGTACGACTATGCCGACATGGTCGCCGCGCAGCACCGGCTGCTCACCGAAAAGCTCGGGGTGCAGAAACTCAAGCTCATCCTCGGCACCTCGATGGGCTGCATGCACGCCTTCGTCTGGGGCGAAACATACCCCGGCTTCGCCGAACGCCTCGCCCCCTTCGCCTGCCTGCCGGTCGAGATCGCGGGCCAGAACCGCATGTGGCGCACGCTGTCGATCGACGCGATCAAGGCCGATCCGCTGTGGCAGGACGGCAATTACAGCCAGCCGCCGACGTCGGGCCTGCGCACCGCCGCCGCGCTCAGCATGATCGCGGGTGCCAATCCCTATGCGCTGCAGGCGCAATATCCGACCCGCGAAGCCGCCGAAAAATACAAGGATGAAGCCTTCGCGCGCATTTTCGGCCGCAACGACGCCAATGACACCATCTACCAGCTCGAAAGCTCGCGTACTTACGACCCCTCGGCCGACCTCGAGAAGATCACCGTGCCCGTCCTCTGGATCAACAGCGCCGACGATTTCATCAACCCGCCGCTCTACGGCATCACCGAAAAGGCCGCCCCGCGCATGAAGCGCGCGAAGTTCATCCTGATCCCGGCAAGCCCCGAAACCAGGGGCCACAGCACGCACACCTGGGCGAAATTCTGGAAAGACGATCTGGCAAAATTGATGGCGGAATAGCTATTCCCTTCACTCGTCACCCCCGCGTAGGCGGGGGTCCAGCTGGATTCCCGCCTTCGCGGGAATGACGAAGCTGGGTTTGCTTCCCAAAAAGCTTCTATCCCTTCCCCCACCCCCGCAAAACCGTTACGGCGCGCCCATGATCCTCGTCATCGACAATTACGACAGCTTCACCTTCAACCTCGTTCATTATCTGATCGAGCTGGGCGCCGAGGTGCGCGTCGAGCGCAACGACGCGCTCACCGCCGCCGGGGCGCTCGCGACGGGGGCCGACGCGATCCTGATCTCGCCCGGGCCCTGCACTCCCAATGAAGCCGGCATCAGCCTCGACCTCGTCGCCGCCTGCGCCGACGCGGCGCGCCCGCTGCTCGGCGTCTGCCTCGGCCATCAGGCGATCGGCCAGCATTTCGGCGGCACGGTCCAGCGCGGGCACCTGATGCACGGCAAGACCTCGCCCGTCTGCCACGACGGCAGCGGGCTGTTCACCGGCCTGCCCTCGCCGCTCACCGCGACGCGCTACCACAGCCTCGAGGTCGTCGACATTCCCGCCAGCCTCGTCATCAACGCGACCAGCGACGACGGCGCGGTGATGGGCTTCCGCCACGCCGAACTGCCGATCCACGGCGTCCAGTTCCACCCCGAAAGCATCGCGACCGAGCACGGCCATGCGATGCTCGCCAATTTCATGGCGGCGGCGGGCCTGCCGGTACGCGAGCGCGCCGCCGCATGAGCCGTTTCGGTCCGTTTCCCGACCCGACCGGCCTGCTCGCGCACGACGAGGCCGAAGCGGCCTTTGCGACGATGCTCGACGGCGGCGGCAGCGACGAGAATATCGCCGAATTTTTGACCGCCCTGTCCGACCGCGGCGAGACGATGGTCGAAATCGCCGCCGCGGCACAGGCGATGCGCGACCGGCTGATCCCGATCGACGCCCCTGCCGGCGCGATCGACGTGTGCGGCACCGGCGGCGACGGCCACCACACGCTCAACGTCTCGACCGCGGTGTCTATCGTCGTTGCCGCGTGCGAGGTTCCTGTCGCAAAACACGGAAATCGGGCCGCTTCTTCGAAATCGGGTGCCGCCGATACGCTTGAGGTTCTTGGCCTCGACATGGAACGCGCCGGGCGCCAGGCCGAAGCGACACTCGCCGATCTCGGTATCTGCTTCCTCTTCGCCGCCAACCATCATCCGGCGATGAAGCGCATCCAGCCGATCCGTACCCGGCTCGGCCGCCGCACCATCTTCAACCTGATGGGTCCGCTCGCCAATCCGGCGCGCGTCACGCGCCAGCTCATCGGCATCGCGCGCCCCGCCTATGTCCCCGTCTATGCCGAGGCGCTGCACCGGCTCGGCACCGAACATTCGCGCGTCATTTCGGGCGACGAGGGCATCGACGAACTCTCGCTTGCGGGCGGCAACGAGGTCGCGGTGGTCACCCCCGCCGGCGTCGTCATGCAGCGCAGCGTCGCCGCCGACGCCGGGCTGCCGTCGCATCCGATCGCGGCGATCCGCGGCGGCGATGCCGTGCATAATGCCAAGGCGCTGCGTGAGCTGCTCGAGGGCGCGCCCGGCGCCTATCGCGACGCCGTGCTCTATAACGCCGCCGAAGCGCTCGTCGTCGCCGGCGCCGCCGATACGCTGGTCGATGGCGTCGAGGAAGCCGCCGAGGCGATCGACAAGGGCCTCGCCAACGCGCTGCTCAATTGCTGGATCGCCTATAAATGAACAAACTCACGCAAATCCTCGCGACCAAGGCCGAAGAAGTCGCCGAGCGCCGCCAGTCGCGCAGCATCGCCGATCTCGACGGCATCGACGCCGGCCCGGTGCGCGGTTTTCACGCCGCGCTGCAGGCGAAGATCGACGCCGGCCGATTCGCGCTGATCGCCGAAATCAAGAAAGCCTCGCCCTCCAAAGGACTGATACGTCAGGATTTTGATCCCGCGAGCCACGCCCGCGCCTATGAAGCCGGCGGCGCCGCATGCCTGTCGGTGCTCACCGACGCGCCTTATTTTCAGGGGCATGAGGAATTTCTCATCGCCGCGCGCACCGCCTGCACGCTCCCCGCGCTGCGCAAGGATTTCATGATCGATCCCTGGCAGGTCGCCGAGGCACGCTCGATCGGCGCCGATGCGATCCTGATCATCGTCGCCGCGCTCGACGATGGCGCGATGCGCGAGATCGAGAGTGCCGCGCTGGAACGCGGCATGGACGTGCTCGTCGAAGTCCATGACGAAGCCGAACTCGACCGGGCGCTGACCCAGCTCCAATCGCGCCTGATCGGCGTCAACAACCGCGACCTGCGCAGCTTCGAAACCGACCTCACAGTCACCGAACGCCTCGCGAAGCTGGTTCCCGCCGGCACGTTGCTCGTCGGCGAAAGCGGCATCGCCACCCACGCCGACTGCCAGCGTCTGTCGGCAAGCGGGGTGCAGACCTTCCTCGTCGGCGAAAGCCTGATGCGGCAGGACGATGTGACCGCAGCGACAAAGGCTTTGCTGGAGGGGTAAGTACCCTGAATAATCTCACACAAAGACACGAAGAGCGCAGTCTTTGACTGCGTCTTTGGTCCTTTGGCCTGTCACCCCGTTATTTTTGCCTGACATTGTCCGGCCATAGCAAAGGCAACGACGCCCTCAAAATGCGACGGTGCGATCGCAAACTCCCCTCTTCGTGTCTTTGTGTGAGCTCCTCTTTCTTTCCTTTCTTCGCGCCTTTGCGCCTTTGCGTGAGATATTGAAGGACAGCGCAATCCCATCGCCTTGCGCTGCGCAAGCACCCTGCTCCCACATTTGCGCCTTGCCTTAATCACCCCGCCTTGCTTGGCTTCCGTCATGACGCTCAAACCGACTCATCTCGACGACAGCGGCGCCGCGCATATGGTCGATGTCGGCGCCAAGCCCGCCACGCAGCGCCGCGCGGTCGCCGGCGGTCGCATCACCATGTCGCCGCAAGCGCTCCAAGCGCTCCGTAGTGGCAATGCGCCGAAGGGCGATGTGCTGTCGACCGCACGCATCGCGGGCATCATGGGCGCCAAGCGCACATCGGACCTCATTCCGCTCTGCCATCCGCTCGCGCTCACCAAGGTCGGCGTCGAATTCGAATGGCTGGGCGACGGCATCGCCGTCACCGCGACTGCCGCGACCACCGGCCCCACCGGGGTCGAGATGGAGGCGCTCACCGCCGCCTCGGTCGCGCTGTTGACGCTCTACGACATGGCCAAGGCGCTCGACCGCGCGATGATTCTCGGTGATATCCGCCTGCTCGAAAAAAGCGGCGGCCGCTCGGGCGACTGGCGCGCCGAATGAGCAAGCTGCTGCCGGTCGAGGAGGCACAGGCGCGGCTTCTCGCGCTCCGCGCACCGCTGGCTCCAGAAAATATCGCCTTTTCCGAATCGCTTGGTCGCTATCTTTCAGAAGACGTCATCGCGCTGCGCGACCAGCCTGCGGCGCCGCTGTCGGCGATGGACGGCTATGCGATCCGCTTCGCCGACCTGCCCGGCCCCTGGACGATTGTCGGGGAAATTGCCGCCGGGGCTGCGCCCGAGCGCCCCGTCGAACCCGGCGAGGCGATGCGGATCTTCACCGGCGCGATGCTTCCCGAGGGCGCCGACACCGTCATCATCCAGGAAGATGTGACCGCAGCCGATACGCAACTGACCCTCACGGGCGAGAATATCGGCTCGCGCGGCGCCCATATCCGCGACCGCGGCAGCGATTTCGTCGCCGGCACGCCATTGCTGCCCGCTGGAACCCGGCTGCACTCCGGCGCGATCGCCGCGGCGATCATGGGCGGCGCAGCGCAGCTCGGAGTCGGCACCCGCCCGCGCGTCGCGATCCTCACCACCGGCGACGAACTCGTCCAGCCGGGCCGCGCCCTCGCCCCCGGCCAGATCCCCGACAGCAACGGCACGATGCTCGCGGCAATGCTCGCCCCCGAACCCGCCATCGTCACCATCCCGCTCCACATCCGCGACGATCGCGAAACCTTGGCGAAGGTTTTGAAGGAGTTGGCGCGACGTCACGACGTCATCGTCACCGTCGGCGGCGCCTCGGTCGGCGATCACGACCATGTCCGCGGCGCGCTCGACGACGCGGGCGGCACCCTCGATTTCTGGAAGATCGCGATGCGCCCCGGCAAACCGCTGATCGCGGGGACGCTCGGCGACGCACTGCTCCTCGGCCTCCCGGGCAATCCCTCATCGGCGTTCGTGACGGCGACTTTGTTCCTGCTCCCGCTGGTCCGCCACCTCGCGGGCGCGCGGCACCCGCTGCCCGAAATCCGCCGGGCCCCGCTCGCCGCAGCTCTCGGTCCCGGCGGTCAGCGCCGCGACTATCTTCGCGCACGCCTCGACAACGGCCTGCTCCGCCCCTTCGACGGACAGGACAGCGGCCGCACCTTCCCGCTCGCAGAGGCCAACACACTCGTCATCCGCGAGATTGGGGCCGCGCCGCGCGCCGCAGGCGAACCGGCGGATTATATCGACATCGCTTGACAAGTTCGCATCTGTTCCATTATCGTTCTCCTTATGTCCGAAACCGGCATCATGGAGAACGCCCGATGTTGACCGCCAAGCAGCATGAACTGCTCCACTTCATCCAGCAAAAGCTCGACGCGAGCGGTATCTCGCCGTCGTTCGAGGAGATGAAGGAGGCGCTCGGCCTCAAGTCCAAGTCGGGCATCCATCGCCTGATCAGCGCGCTCGAGGAACGTGGCTTCCTCCGCCGTCTCCCCAACCGCGCCCGCGCGCTCGAAGTCGTCAAGCTGCCCGATGGCGGCAAGGCCGCCGTCAGCACCGATCGCGACAATGTCGTGCCGCTGCGCAAGCCCGCGCCGCAATTGAAGCCGATCGCCGCGAACGACATCATCGAGGTCCCGCTGCACGGCAAGATCGCCGCCGGCGTGCCGATCGAGGCGTTCGAGGATCACAACCAGCTCGCCGTCCCCGCCGCGCTGCTCGGCTCAGGCGAACATTATGCGCTCGAAGTGTCGGGCGACTCGATGGTCGAGGCGGGCATTTTCGACGGCGACTATGCCCTGATCCAGAAGGTCAGCACCGCGCGCGAGGGCGACATCGTCGTCGCGCTCGTCGACGGGCAGGATGCGACGCTCAAATATTTCCGCCGCGAAGGCAAGATGATCCGCCTCGACCCTGCGAACAGCGCCTATGAGCCGCAGCGCTACGACGCCGCGCGCGTCATCGTGCAAGGGAAGCTGTCGGGACTGCTTCGTCGTTACCACTGACCTGCGGCGGGCGGCGCCACATATGGTCGTCGCCCGCGCCCAGTGACGTCGCCGCACGCGGGATCTCGCCCAGGTAAAGCGCCAGCCCTCCGGTCTGCGGTAGCGTATCGCGGTCGATCGTCAGCCAACGCGCGACGCATTCGCGCGGCAACCAGCGCTCGCTGATCACCACGTCCGCGGCGGCGCACGCCGCCGCCATCTCGCTCCCCTCGATCCGGTCGCGCCCGCGCGCCGCCATGATGACGCGCCCGTCCTGCGCCCAACGACAGAAATCGCGGTTGCAAGCGACATGGTCGAGGTCGGTCAGCGCCGCCAGCGGCGCATCGATGCCCGCTGCCTCGGCCACTGCATCGCGGACATAGTCACCCGCACGGTCGCGCAGTAGCGCATAACTGCCGTCGGGCAGCGCCGCGGCGATATGCTTGCCGTCGCTGGTGACGAGCAGGTCGGGGCGCGGCTGCGCGAGCAGCACCGCCATGCCCAAGGTCAGCGGCACCGCCCCCGCCCAGCGCCAGCGCGTGCGCCAGAGCAGCAGCCAGATCCCCCCGAAGATCGCGAGCCCGAACCCCCAGGGCGGAAACACCGGCAAGGTCGCGACCGCCCCCGGCGCATCGGCCACGCTGTGCGCGAGCCAGATCAGGCCGTTCAGCGCCTGCTCCGCCACCCACCAGAAGGGCGCACCGAGCCCGACGCTGTCGAACAGCAACGCCAGCGCTTCGGCGGGCATGATGACGAAGGTCGTCAGCGGGATCGCGATCACATTGGCGAGCGCGCCGTAAAGCCCCGCCTTGTGAAAATGGAACAGCGCGATCGGCGCCAGCGCGACCTCGACCACCAAGCCGGTGATCACCAGCCCCGCGATGCCGCGCCCCAGCCGGAACAGCCACGGCTCCTCGCGCCGCGCCATGAAGCGCTGCATGGCCGTGCCCTCGTGCAGCGCGACGATCGCGGTGATCGCCGCGAAGCTCAGCTGGAAACTCGGCCCGGCAAGCGACTCGGGCCGCCACAGCAGGACGATCAGCGCCCCCGCCGCGACCAGCCGCAGGGTCATCGCCTCGCGCCCCATCAGAAAGGCTATCAGCACAAGCAGCGCCGCGATGAACGACCGCAGCGTCGGCACCTCGGCGCCCGCGAGCAACGTATAGCCCCCGCCCGCCAGCGCCGCGACCGCAGCCGCGAGCGGCAACACAAAGCCCGCCAGCGCCAGCCGCCGATTGAGCGCAAGCAGCCGCATCGCGAGGAACATCGCAAAACCCACCACCGCGGTCACATGCAGCCCGCTGATCGACAGCAGGTGCGCGAGCCCGCTCCGCCGCATCGCCTCCTCATCCTCTTCGCTGATCGCGCCGCGGTCGCCGGTGACGAGCGCCGCCGCGATGCCCCCCGCCGATCCCGCGACCTCGCCATGGATATGCGCGCTCAGCCGCGCGCGCAGCGTCTGTTCGCCCGCACCCGCGCCGGGCGCGCGCGCCACATCGCCCAGCACGGTGCCGACCGCACCGATCCGGTCGAACCAGGCGCGCTGCGCGAAATCATAGCCGCCGGGCAGGCTCGCGGTCGGCGGCGGCATCAGCCGCGCGCGCAGCCCGATCGCCTCGCCCGGCGCGATATCCGCCCCCGCTTCGCCGCTCGCGGTCACCCGCACGCGCGGCGGCAGGTCGGGCCGCGCCACCGGGCGCACGATCAGCCGCATCTGGTCTTTCGCGGGCAGCGGCTCGACGCTTTCGACGCGCGCCGAAAATTCGGTGACCACCGGCTGTGCGAGCACCGGCGCGGCGACCCAATGCGCCCGCCCCCAGATCAGCAGCATCCCCAGCATCGCGACGCCGCAACCGATGACGACGCACCGCCCGAACCGCGTCTGCCAGCCGATCAGCACCCCTGCCAGCGCGCCCGCCGCGAGGATCGACAGCGCCCCGGTCCAATGCCCCATCGTCGGCAGCGCGAACCATGCCGCGATCCCGGCGCCCAGCGCCACGGGCAGCCACAGCGCGATCCTTTCGCGCTCGGCATCGAGCCGCGCCTCGACCCACGCGCCCACCCGCCACAGCGTCGCCGCCGCGCGCAGGCCAATGGGCGTTTGAAGCCGCCTTGTCGCCATGCTAGGGGCACCCCCGATCCCCGGCTCCCACCGGTCGCCGGGACCTGCAAAACTGAGTGAAAGAGGCCGTCGTGGCAACCGAAAATCAAAGCATCGCCGGCGAAGCGACCGGCGCCGATGTCGTGACGCGCTTCGCGCCGTCGCCCACCGGCTTCCTCCACATCGGCGGCGCGCGCACCGCGCTTTTCAACTGGCTGTTCGCGCGCCATCACGGCGGCAAATTCCTGCTGCGCATCGAGGACACCGACCGCGCACGCTCGACCGACGCCGCGATCGACGCGATCATCGACGGCATGCAGTGGCTCGATCTCGACTGGGACGGCGAGACCGTGTTCCAGTTCGCGCGCGCCGACCGCCATGCTGCGGTCGCCGCCGAACTGCTCGCGAAGGGCGAAGCCTATCGCTGCTACCTCACGCAGGACGAACTCGCCGCGATGCGCGCCGAGGCACAGGAAAAGCGCCTGCCCTTCCGCGTCCGCAGCCCCTGGCGCGACCGCTCCGACGGCGACCCCGCCCTCCCGCACGTCGTCCGCCTGCGCGCGCCGCAGGAGGGTGAGGTCACGATCCACGACAAGGTACAGGGCGCGGTCACCGTCCAGAATGCCGAGCTCGACGACTTCGTCCTGCTGCGCAGCGACGGCACGCCGACCTATATGCTCAGCGTCGTCGTCGACGACAACGACATGGGCGTGACGCACGTCATCCGCGGCGACGACCATCTCAACAACGCCTTCCGCCAGCTCGCGCTCATCCGCTCGATGGGCTGGCGCGAGCCCGTTTACGCGCACGTCCCGCTGATCCACGGCGCCGACGGCGCGAAATTGTCGAAGCGCCACGGCGCGCTCGGCGTGGACGCCTATCGCGACGAAATGGGCTATCTGCCCGAAGCGGTGAACAATTATCTCCTCCGCCTCGGCTGGGGCCATGGCGATGCCGAAATCATCAGCCGCGACCAGGCGGTCGAATGGTTCGACCTCGCCAATGTCGGCCGCTCGCCCTCGCGCTTCGACTTCAAGAAGCTCGAAAATCTCAACGGCCATTATCTGCGCGAAGCCGACGATACGCGCCTCGCCGGCCTTGTCGCGCCGATGGTGACCAGCCTGATCGGCCGCGACCTCACCGCCGCCGAGCAAGCCCTGATCGTTCAAGCGATGCCCGCGCTCAAGCCGCGCGCCAAGACGCTGCACGAGATCGCCGATGGCACGACCTTCCTCTTCGCGCCCACGCCGCTGGCGATGGACGAGAAGGCCGCGCAGGTGCTAAAGGATGCGCCGGAGGGGATGCTCGCCTCGGTCGCCGACCGGCTGCGGGCGCTGTCCGACTGGTCGCAGGAACTGGTGGAGGCCGCCATTCGCGAAGAGAGCGAAGCGGCCGGCGTCGGGCTCGGGAAACTGGCCCAGCCGCTGCGGGCAGCCCTCACGGGTCGCACCGTATCGCCCGGTATTTTCGACGTGCTTCTGCTGCTGGGCCGCGATGCCAGCCTGGCGCGACTTGACGCAGCGCACAATATTCCGGCAGGGGCGTAACCACCGCGACTCCCGCCGCAAGTACAGGGGAAGAATATGACCGATACTGCAAAAATCACCCTGGGCGACGTCACCGTCGACAGCCCCGTTCTCAAGGGCACCGTCGGCCCCGACGTCATCGACATCCGCAAGCTCTATGCGCAGACCGGCGCCTTCACCTACGACCCCGGCTTCACCTCGACCGCGAGCTGCGAATCCAACCTGACCTACATCGACGGCGACGAGGGCGTCCTGCTCCACCGCGGTTATGCGATCGGTGACCTCGCCGAAAACAGCAGCTTCATGGAAGTCTGCTACCTGCTGCTCAACGGCGAGCTGCCGACCGCCGACGAACTCGCCGGCTTCGACAACACGATCACCCGCCACACGATGCTGCACGAACAGCTCGCGACCTTCTATCGCGGGTTCCGCCGCGACGCGCATCCGATGGCGATCATGTGCGGCGTCGTCGGCGCGCTCAGCGCCTTCTATCACGACTCGACCGAGATCCACGACCCGCACCAGCGCATGATCGCCAGCCACCGGCTGATCGCGAAGATGCCGACGATCGCGGCGATGGCGTATAAATATTCGGTCGGCCAGCCCTTCGTCTATCCCGACAACAAGCTGAGCTACACCGGCAATTTCCTGCGCATGACCTTCGGCGTGCCCGCGGAGCCCTATGAGGTGAACCCCGTCGTCGAGCGTGCGCTCGACCGCATCTTCATCCTCCACGCCGACCATGAACAGAACGCCTCGACCTCGACCGTCCGCCTCGCGGGTTCGTCGGGCGCCAACCCCTTCGCGTGCATCGCGGCGGGCATCGCGTGCCTGTGGGGCCCCGCGCATGGCGGCGCGAACGAAGCCGCGCTCAACATGCTGCGCGAAATCGGCCGTCCCGAGCGCATCCCCGAATATATCGCGCGCGCCAAGGACAAGGACGACCCGTTCCGCCTGATGGGCTTCGGCCACCGCGTCTACAAGAACTACGACCCGCGCGCGACGGTGATGCAGAAGACCGTGCGCGAGGTGTTCGAGGCGCTCAAGGTCAACGACCCGGTGTTCGAAGTCGCGCTCCAGCTCGAGGAAATGGCGCTCAACGATCCCTATTTCGTCGAGAAAAAGCTGTTCCCGAACGTCGACTTCTATTCGGGCGTCATCCTGTCGGCGATCGGCTTCCCGACGACGATGTTCACCGCGCTCTTCGCGCTCGCCCGCACCGTCGGCTGGGTCGCGCAGTGGAACGAAATGATCTCGGACCCCGCGCAGAAGATCGGCCGCCCGCGCCAGCTCTACACCGGCCCGACGCACCGTCCGTACGTGCCGGTCGGCCAGCGCTGATCGAGCGGAAGACGAAACGAGAAAGGGGCCGGTTTCCGGCCCCTTTTTTGTTGCCTATGTGCTCCAGCGGAAGGTGGGTTGAGGCCCTTCCCCGAGCGATGACCCGTCCTAAAGCGCGTTGCGGCGTCGAAAACTTCTATCGAGAGCCGAAAATGCCACGCCGATTGGAATTCCGACCAACAGCCCTGCATTGAACGTATCGGGAATTAAGCCGGCGAACATCGCAAGCGTCAGCCCCAATACAACCAGAACCGAAGATGCGGCAGCGACCAGCCAGCGTATCCAAAACCTCATCGTTCCTGCCTTATGATCCAGCTCAACGGACGCACACGCCGCGGCAGGTGTTCACCAACCTCAATCCCGCGCCGGCAGGCTCAGCGTAAACCGCGCCCCCTGCCCCGGCGCACTGTCGACCGTCAGTTCGCCTTCCATCGCGCGTGCCAGCCGCCGCGCGATATAGAGGCCCAGCCCCGATCCGCCGCTGTCGGTGCGGCCGAGCCGTTCGAACTTCTCGAACACCACCTTCTGCTGGTCGGCATCGATTCCCTGCCCCTGGTCGGCGACGGTGACCATCGCGCGGTCTCCCTGCCGATCCAGGCGAATCCAGATCATCGAATCGGCGGGCGAATAGCGGATCGCATTACCCAGCAGGTTGAGCAGCACCTGCAACACGCGGCGGAACTCGCCGGTTGCGGGCATGCTTTCGTCGGTCGGCGGCGCGTCGATACGGATGCCCTTCTCCTCGGCCTTCATGCCGAGCAGGCCGACGGCGCGGCGCGCCAGGTCACCGAGGTCGATCTCGTCGCGTGCCGCCTTGAACCCGGGGCGCTCGATATTCTGGAGGTCGGCAAGATCGTCAACCAGCCCGAGCAGGTGCCGCCCGGCATGCGCGATGTCGCCCGCATAGCGCGCATAATCGGCACGGATCGGCCCGTCGAACTGCCCCGAAATCGTCTCCGCCGTCGCAATGATCCGCGCCAGCGGACCGCGCAGCGCGCCGTCGATGCGGCGCCCGAAGGCGGGATCGGACAGCGGCAGCGATCCGAAAGCCGGGTCGGTCAGCGCCGCCGGCGCGGGCGCGGGTGCCGCCGCCTCGGGCATCGCGGTACCGCGAAAGCCGGTGAAGCGCCCGGTCGCATCG
>NZ_LYVN01000096.1 GCF_001990265.1 Sphingopyxis sp. KK2 | reverse complement strand
GCGCGCCGAGGCTTCTTCGATGTGCGGCCGCCAGCGCTCGACCGGCTGCGCATGAACGGGCACCGCCGCGAACAGTGCGATCGCGGCCGCGAAGAGCTTCAGCGGAGCCACAGCGGCGTCGCCTTGCCGACGATGTTCGCTCGCGCGGTCGGGCCGAAATAGCGGCCGTCGAAAGAACCCGGGTCGTCCATCAGGAGGAGCATCGAGCCATTTCCGAGCGTCCGGCAACCGTGCCACCAGGGCAGCGGCCGCCCGGCGCGATCGGCGCGAAGCCGGGTCGCGGCGAGGCGTCCTTCGATGAAGATCCACGCTTCGAAGGCGCAAACCCGATCGCCCGGTCCGGCGGCAACGCGTTTGAGGAGCGGGACGTTCGCGGGCAGATAATGGCGCCGCGCCGCGAGCCCGCGCCACGGCGTGGGCGCCCATGCGACCACCATATCCCCGCGTTCGACGGGGGTATCGGGCGCGACGCGCCAGAGGCCGACCGGCGCACTGGCGCTCGCGTTCCACAGCAGGCGCGGACGCGGCGGCAGCGCCGTCGTCGCGATAAGTGCGGCGACGAGCGCAACGGTGCCGCCGGCGAGGAGGATCGCTCGGTTACGCATTGTCGCCCGCCTCGCCCACGCTCCGCGACCAGGCGTCGAGGTCGTCGATATGATAGCGGATGTGCCGGCTATGGCGCCGGAAGCGCGGCCCGGTTCCCGCGGTGCGATATTCCTGCAAGGTGCGCGACGATACACCGAGATAGTAGGCGGCCTGATCGGGGCTCAGGAAAGGCGAGCCGCTGCGCGCCTGCGCGGCGCGGGCATTGGCGGGATCGTCGGGCGGTTCGGCCATGGTCGGGCACCTCGATGTCGGGCGCGCCATCGCGCCGCGTGGTGCCATCGGTGGCTGGTTCGAACGGTCCCCGACAGGGTCGCAGACGCCGTATGGCGAAATCGACCCTGCCTCCGCATTGCAGAAATGTTCTTCTTATGTTCTATTTATAAGCCGTGCCGCACCATGCGGCGATTCGAGAGCAATGGAGACGAAAGTGCAGCACGATGTGCGGCTGCGCGCTGCCGCGCGCGCGATCTACGACGCCTGCTATCCAGGCGAGGAATGGGCTCCCGTCGGCTTCGAGGAAGCCGAGCGATGCGGAACAGTTCACTATCGGCAGGCGGTCGGCGCGGCACTCGAAGCCCGAGCGGCCTTAACCGCCCCTCTTCAGCCCCGACTTTTCGACACGCTGTGACTTCGCCTGAAAATCGGCCGGGCGGTGATTAAAACGCTATTTGTACATGTCCGGCGGATAGAGGGTCACATATTGGAAATCGCCGTTCCGGAACCGGAGCGCCTCAATTTCGTCAGCATTCCCTTCATCGACCGCGATCGACATGGCGACTTCGATCGTCAGCGAAACTTCTGTCTCCCCGCTTTCGTCCTCGAAGGGGATGAGCACCTTGTCCTCGGAATCATACATCGCTTCATCCCAGTTGGGATGGGTGAACGAAATCATCGCTTCGACCTCTATGGTGCCCACCACGAGGATCGAGCCGCCCGCTTCGATCGACTTGAAAGCGGTCAGCTTCGTAATCTCGACCGAATTGGCCGTGATCTCGTAGACTTCCGCGTCCATGACGTCGTCGCTCTGCAGCCCCCATGCGTTGAGTTCCTTGTCGACACGTGCGACCAGATCGTCCTTGTGGGCGGCGAAAAACGCATCGAGTTCGGGAGCGACCATCTCCAGCCCGAGCGACTTGAACAGCTCGGGCAGCGATTTCACAAGAGAGATATGGTCCGCCGATTTTACCGGACCTTCAAAATCTCCATCGCTCGATACGATGATCACCGGATGCTTTTTCGATGCCTCTCCTTTGAGGCACTCGAAGGCGAAGGCATCGGGAAACTGATCCTTTTTGCCGTCGCCGGCGAAAAACCCTTCCCCCGCCGCATAGTCGTCAAACACGATCGAAGGCTTCACATCGTCGATCTGGAGCGTCTTGGCCTCCAGCGACTTGAACATCTCCGCGGTCGATTTCTCGTAGACGGCCTTCAGCTTCTCGCGAAGCTCGGGCCGTTTGATGACGGGAAGAGCAACGCCGGTCGCGCCCTCGACGATCTTGCGGAAATGCGGCTGGCTGATCGCCTTGATCGTCTCGAAATCATTCTCGACGTGCTTTTTCGCTACTTCGGTAGTGGTGAGATCGGTCGTCAGCACCGAGATCAGTCCGGCCTCGACTAGGTCGACGACGCGCGCGATCTCCGGACCGCCCGGCGGTTTGCCCGCGCCGATCACGACATTCGCGTCGAGGAAGACTTTCGGCGTTTTCTTGATCGGTTTCTTGATTGGCTTCTTGGCCATCATAAGCTCCGGATCGCTGTCGCAGCGAATTACGTGGCGGGTTTCGCGGCTCGATCCTTGTTGCGCTTGTCGGCGACATAGCCCTGCCCGTTTTCCACCTTCACGATGTCGAAAAGCCCGGTCGCCGCGAACAGGGCGGGAAAATTCTTCGCGCCATAATTGCGCGGATCGATCGGCGCCTGTCGCTTCGCGGCGCTGCCGGCCGCCGACATCGACGCCCATCCGTCATCGCGCGCGACCGCTTCGACCGCACCGCGCAAAATCGTGACGAGGTTTGCGTCCATCGCAAGCGACTTGTCCGCCGTTTTTGCGGTTGCAGACTTTGCCTTCGCTGTCGGTTTTGCCTTTGCGGCCGGCTCGGGAGCGGGGTCGGATGATGCCGCGGGCGCCGCGGCTTCGAGGCTTTCGAGATACAGGAAAGCCGTGCAGGCGTTGACGAAGGGGCTCGGCGTCTTGCGTTCGCCAAAGCCGTAAACCTCATGGCCATTGGCCCGGAGTTGCATGACCAGCGGCGTGAAATCGGCATCGCTCGACGCGAGGCAAAAGGCGTCGAGTTTCTGGGTGTGGAGCAGTTCCATCGCGTCGATGACGAGCGCTATGTCGGTCGTATTCTTGCCGGTCGAGTAATTGAACTGCTGGATCGGCCGGATCGCGAAGTCGTGGAGCTTGTCCTTCCAGCCCTTGAGGCTGTCGCTCGCCCAGTTTCCATAGGCACGGCGAATGTTCGCGGTGCCATATTTCGAAAGTTCCGCGAGCATCTCACCGATCTTCGCGTGCGAGACATTGTCGGCGTCGATCAGCAGTGCGATCTTGCGGTCGGGCGTAACGCCCGACGGCTCGTCAGCCGCACTCACGGCAACGAGCCTTCCGCCAGACGCTTTACGGCGACGGCCTTCACCTCGGCCTGCAGCAGCTCGAGACGCTCGACGAGCCATTCGAGTTCGGGGGCGGTGATCTTGTAGTGGGGCGAGTAGCGCGCGTTGACGTAGGCCTGCTGGAGCAGCTCGAAGCAGCGACGACCGAACTTGCTGTCTCGCGGCCAGACCGGGATCAGATCGCGGGCGATGTCCTCCGATTTATCGCGCAGGAAATTGATCTTGTGCGATTTCGGGCTGTAGAGCGTCAGGACGTGCAGCACCGTGTGATAGAAATGCTCGGTGGCCTGATGCAGCAGGAAGGCCGCAAGATTATTTTCGCCGTCTTTGATCGCGTAACCGGCGTTCCGAAGGAAAGCACTAGCACTCTTAAACCACTTGTCGAAGTACGCCTGCGCCTCTTCCCTCGCCTCTTCGGGCGACAGCGGCTTCGGCGTATCGAAGGCCTGCGTGCCGAGTTCGTAAAGCACGATCCCGTCGCGCACGATATCGATGAAGAAAGGCCGTCCGCGCGAAAGCTGCTGGTTCACGTCGGTCAGGCTGTGGACGATCAGGCCGACCGGGGCCGAGAGCTTCTTGGTGACGCCATAGTCGCGCAAGAAGCGGTCCTCGGCCTTGTACCAGTAATCGACCGGATCGGTCAGCCGCTCGTCGTTGACGACGACGAGGATATCGTAATCCGAATAATAGCCGCCCACCGGATCGGCGACCCAGTCGCCGCGCGCATAGCTTCCGTAGAGGATGACCTTGAGGATGCGACCCTGCTTCTTCCACTTTTGCGTGGCGAGCGCGGTCGCATCTTCGAACTCGGCGAAGAGGATTTCGACGATGCGCGCAAGGTCCTGCTGCTTGCTGCCCGGAAGATGGTCGAGATCGGTTTTCATGTCTTTCGAATCCTAGCCGAATATTACGGTGTGACAACGAAAAGGGTAAGCCCCGCGCCCGCCGTGGCGGACGCGGGGTCCGACCGTCAGTCGGCCGGGTTCCAGATGACGGCGTAGGTGTCGTCATCGTCCTGACCCGCGGCCCGGCCGAGGTTCGCGTAGAGCCGGCGCGGACCGAATTCGGGCGCTGCGAGGCTCAGCGAGACATAGGTCTTGCCCGACACCTCGCCGATGCGCACCCATCCGGCGCCGATCTCGACGCCTTCGGAGAAAACCCGGAAATCGGGCTGGACGTCGTTACCCTTGCTGCGATTGGGGCTGATCTCGATGCTTGCGCGGATCGAGAGGGTCTTGAGCTGGCCAACGAAACCTTTTTCGATGGTGCCGTTCACAAAGCCGATGGCTGCCATTGTTCGTCTCCTTCATCGCTGCCGGAGACCATCCCCGGAGCGTGAGCAGAGACAGGACAGGCGCATGGAAACGGCGCGCACCCGCAGGGCCGCAGCGCATGCGGAGGGCGGAGCAACGGCGCTTTTTTGGACGCGGAACGCGGGCCGCGAGGAGCCCGCACAGCGGGCGGGGAAAAAAGCGACGGGGATCCGTTGCGCGGCGTTTCGCGCCTGGCCAGACGGCTCACTCCGGCGCCGGGATGATCGCCGGCGGTGCGTAGGGAACGAACCGCGGCTAAAGAAATAATGCTGAACGCTTCATCGAAATTGGCATGGCCAGCGGCGAATGATCGGAGCAAGGCTCAGCAGACAATCGCCGGATTCGCGGACGGGGCGGTCCGCCGTGTCCGGACATCGACCGGGACGAAGGATCGGACAGGGGGAATCAATGGACGGCAGGGCCGAGCTTCTGATCGCGAGCGAGCACGGCGATCTCGACGAGATCGCAGCGCGTAGCGCCGGCATCTGGATCGGGCTTTCGGTCGACGACGCCGCGCACGCCGCCCTGCGCCGCGACGGGCTCGATCCCACGGCGCTGCGACTGACGGGTCTCCATCCGTTCGAATTCGCCGCCGCACCGGACGGCGGATTGCAGGTCGTCGCGCATGCGAATGACAACGAGACCGCCGAGGCGCTGCTCGATCTGTTCCGCGTCTATTTTCTCAGGCGCCTGCTCGCCTGATCCCGCATTGGCGGTGCACGGCCGCGATGCAACGAGGCGAGCACCGCATAGCGGAACGCTCATCCGGCGACGCGGCTTTCAGCCCGTGGCGGCGCCTACTTCACGAGACCATCCAACATTTTCGCGATGTCCGTCCGTTCCCCGGCGGGCGCGTCGTAAGCGACCTGGATCACGCTGACGGCGATGTCTTTCGTCGCCACGACGGCCTCGTCGCCCTCCTCGCCGGGCGCCGGCGCCTGGTCCGAGACGCGGGCGAAGAGGCCCGGCAGCGGCGGCTGCCCCGCCGCCGACGGCTTGCCCATGGCCGCAGGGAGGTCCGCAACGAACTTCAGATCATATTTCATATAGGTCCCGATCTTCGCGAGTTTCCAGGCCGCGACCTCCGGCGCGTCAGGGAAATTGACGTTCAGCCCGGTCCCCGCGGGCAGCAAGGCGGCGCCATGCGACGCGGCCTCCAGCTTGTCGATCAATTCGAGCGACCGCTTCGCCACGAGCGTCGAGAGGGGATTCACAAGGTCCGCGCCGCTCGCGCTATTCTCTCCGGCGCTGAACGCGATCGCCGGAATAGCGCGCATCATCGCATATTGGGCGACGCTGACGGTCCCCGAGCTGACCACGATGCTTCCCGAATTCTGCCCGATGTTGGGACCCGACAGCACCAGGTCGGGGGCCTTCCCCCATCGCTCGTTCGCCACGACATCGACACCGTAGAGCATCGCCATCACCGGCGTCCCGTCGACATAATAGAAGTCCTTGCCAAGCCCGGCGCGGGTCATAGGCCCCGCCCCCGGATCGCCGGCCTTTGCAGCGCCGGCCACGCAATCGGCGGCCAGCGGCCCCAGCGGCTGCAGAAACTTGAGCGCGCCGCCCATGCCGCTCTGCTGCGAACAGGGAACCGCGACGATGACATCATGGCCTTCCGCTTTCAGCGCGTCGTATAGCGCCTTCACATTGGCCGTGAGACCATCGTCGTTGCCGATGACGATATTGCGCGCCGATGCGGGACTTGCAGACGCCAGCATCGCGGCAGCAAGAAGGGTCAAGCGAAAGGTCATGATAGTCTCCTGAGGATCAGAATCGGACGCGCGCTTCGAGGCCGTAGGTGCGCGGATCGTTGTACCGCGTCGTCGTGTTGCGACTGGCGACGCGGAAATCGAAATAATTATAGGTCGTGTTGGTGAGATTCTTCGCCCAGAGCGCGATGTCGAGCGTCCCGCCCCCGACATCGATGTCGCCGAGGGTGAGCCGCCCGTTGACCAGGAAGGCGCTCTCGGCCTTGTAGTTGACCGTGCTGTTGGCGAAATAATCGCCCGCCGTGTTCGCGTCGAAGTGGAGCCTGAGTTCACCAAACGAGAAGCGCGGGAAGGTATAATCGGCGGTCAGCGTCACCGCATGTTTCGGCGTGAAGGCCGAGCTCACCTCCTCGATCACGCCCGAGAAGATGTTCCGCACGGGTGTGGCAGGGGCATCGGTGTAGACATAATTGACACCGAAGAGCAGGTCGCGCACGGGCGCAAGCGTGAGGTCGACCTCGACACCCTTGATCCGGCGTTTCTCGGGCGCGTTCACGGTTTCGGTGTTCGAGACGAAGGCAGGGTTGATGAAATCAACCTGCTGGTTCGAAAGGCGGCTCGTATAGGCGGCAATGTTGAGCCGGGCGCGCCGGTCGAACAGGTCGGCCTTCAGGCCGGCTTCCCAGGCGACGAGTTCCTCCTCGCCGAACGGGCGCAGGATCGACGAGCGCGTGTTCGCGCCGCCGGCGCGATAGGCGCGGCTGACCTTCACATAGGCGTTGATGTCGTTCGAAAAATCATAGGCGATCGTCGCCATCGGGTCGAAGCGGCTCGAGTTGAACTCGAAGGCGAGGTTCGGATCGACGCCGCGGATGGCGGTCAGATAGCCGTCCTTGTGGTCGTCGGTATAGCGCGCGCCGACGGTTACGTGCAGGCCGAGCAGCGCCATCGGTGACCAGGTGACCTGTCCGAACAGCGCTTTCGATTTCACGTTCACCCGCGCCGCACGGTCAGGCGTATTCCCTACGCCGGAATCGGGTAGGATTTGCGGCAGCAGGACGATGCCGGTGTTCGTCGCATTCAACCGAGCAGAGGAGTAAACCGTCGCCTCATCGGCCCCATTCTCGTTGAAATAATAGCCGCCGAAAACATATTTGAAATCGCCCGCATCGCCGACGAACTGGAGTTCCTGGCTGAACTGATTCTGGTCGACCAGCGCATAGCTGAGGCGTCCGAACGGACGGTTCGGCCCCCAGGCGGTGACGCCGCCGGTATCCTGGTCCCACTGCACCGACTTCAAGTCGCGCCATGCCGTGATCGACCGGATCGTCAGCTTGTCGGCGACATCCCATTCGGCGATCAGCGAGTGGCCGCGCGCACGCTGCGGATTGCGGAGCACCGGCACGCCGATCCTTGCGGTCCGCACGCGTCCTTCGCGCAAGGTGATGAAGCTCGGACGCAGCGCCGCCGCCTGGTCGGTCGCGGTGATATCGCTGTAGTTGCTCGTCGATTTGTCGTGCGACTGATCATAGGAATAGAGGATCGAGAGATTGTCCGCCGGCTCCCACAGCGCCGTCGCCTTGAAGCCGTATTTGCGGATTTCCGAATAGTCGTGGAAATCGGGGTTGGGATTGAGGACCAGCCCCCCGCGGTCGCTGTAGAGGCCGTCGAGCTTGATCGCGATCCCGGCGATCCGCGGCAGGTTCACATGCGCCGCGACGGTGCGGCTGTCGTAATTGCCGATACCTCCCTTCACATCGACGCCGAATTCGCCGGTCGGACGCTTGGTGACGACGCTCACCGCACCGCCGATCGTATTGCGGCCGAACAGCGTGCCTTGAGGTCCGCGCAGGACTTCGATCCGCTCGATGTCGGACAATTCCATGCCGAGCCCCGAGACGCGGCCGACATAAACGCTGTCGATGTAGATGCCGACGGTCGGATCGCGCGTGACCTGCGTCGCGTCGACGGGAACAAGCCCGCGCATGCCGATCGAGACGGCCGACGCGCGGCCGAGGAAGGGCGAGATGCGGAGCGACGGGATGCCGCCGGTGAACAGGTCATTGAGCGAACTCACGCCCTTCTGTTCGAGTGCGTCCGAGCCGAAGGCGACGATCGAGATCGGCGTATCCTGAAGATTCTCCTCGCGCTTCTGCGCGGTCACGACGATTTCGGCGATCCCGCCTTCGTCGCTCGCGGCACCCGAAGTGGCGCTTTCCTGTGCCAGCGCCGCCGAGCTTGCCGTCGTCAGCATCACGGCCATCGCGGCGCGGATCAAATTGCGTTTCATCCTGTTCATCCCCTTCCATTGCCCGCCTGAGCGGGCGTGAAGCCCTGCCGGTTCTTCGCGGAACAAAGCGGTGGGGAAGCCGATGGCACCGGTCCGCTATCCTGCGGATTCACGCCGTCGATCCCGCCCTCTCCCGGCGTGACCCTGGTCTGCTCGCGACTTGGCGGATCTTCCGTCCGAGTCGGGCAGTGCATTTGGGGTGACGGCAATTTCGTCCAACGTCAATTGATATTGTCTCTTTATATAATACTTTGTCCCATTATACGGGACGCTAAATCAGTTCTAGGCCGGACGATTTGGGTGTAGCGCTATCGCGGGCGCGCCGAACGGTATGGCGGCAGGGAGGTTCGATGAGTGAAGCGCAAAGCAGTGCTGACGATGGGCGCGCGTCCGACGACGCCGATCCCAGGGGAGCGTCGCGCCCGGTTGGTCTCGCGCTCCGGCTCATCGAGCGCGTCGCCGAATGGCAGCCGATCGGTGCAAGCGATCTGGCACGACGCCTCGCCCTGCCCAAGGCGACCGTACATCGCCTGCTCCTCGCGCTGGAGACATTCGGCTGGCTCGAACGCGACGGCGGCAGCCGCCCCCTCTGGTCGGTTTCGATGCGACCGATTGCGGTCGGCGGCCGCGCGATCGAAAGGAAAAGCGGCCTGCGAATGGCCGCCCTCTCGGTGATGGATGCCCTTCGGCACCAGACGGGTGAATCCATTCATCTTGGATTGGTGGATGGGGAGAATATCGTGCTGATCGAGCGCATCGACGGTGTGAACAGCGTGAATATCTTCCTTCCCGTCGGAACAAGCTGGGATCTCAGCTGGTCGAGCAGCGGCAAGTCGGTCCTCGCGCACCTGCCCGAAGCCGAACTGGCAAGCTACCTGCAGACGCCCCGCTATCGGCGGAAATCGGAGACCGACATCATCCCGGCGACGGAGCTGCGTCAGGAACTTGCCGGCATTCGCGATCGCGGGTTCGCGATATCGGTCGGGGTTCCGCCCGCTGCCAGCAGCAGCATCGGAGCTGCCATATTCGACAAGCGCGGCAGACCTTTTGCGGGGCTATCGATTACGGGCGCGTCCGACCGCCTGCGCGAAGAGCAGCTTCTCGCGCTGGCACCGCAGATCACTGCCGCAGCGCGCCGGATTTCGATTGGCATGAGCATGGATTGATCGGCCGCCGCGAGGCGAACGTCCGAATAGCGGAAGGTCGAACCTGAGCGGCGATGACAGCGAAGAACTCGATCTGGAATGCGAGTTTAAGGTCACCGAAAGCGACCTTCAATAAGGACGTCCGCTGCTTCAAACGGCAGAACGGGACCGTTCCCGGAACAGTCGGCTCATCCCGGAGACAGTAAGCGCCCCCCAGTCTGCACGACCTTCATGCGCCGAGCCCGCTTCACGGCCGCGACGGATGCCGGCGGCAATCCGGTCGACGGGCAATATGAAGCCAAGGTTACCTGGACGTCGCCGTGACGGGACTTCAGCTTACAGGCGCGCCGTGACGATCGACGCCGCTCATCCTGATACTTTTTCGCGCAGTTTAGCCACTGATTGCGCGCAGCGCAGTCCGGGATAATCTGGCATCCTCGCTGCTCGCTTTCGCTGAGCCTGATCGCTAGCTGTCGCTCGGCTTTGGGGCGAGAAAAGATCGCGGCATCAAGTCACGTCTCCCACCGGTAGGGCGCGAGCTTTCCTCTTTACGGTCTCGACGAAGGCACGAAGAACGCTTAGCAGCCCGCCTCACCGATCAGCGTCGGCGCTTCGAAGCCAGCACGGTGACCGCAGAGATTTCACCAATAAGGGGTCGAAGAAGTGAAACATAGCAAGGATGAGGCTGTTTCTGAGGCTAACTTGCAGAGATCCGGGATACGGAAGCCAGGCATGATTTGCGCGGGGCTGATTGCTTGCGCCCTGAGCGCAACGCCCCCATTGCTGGCAGCCGACAGCCAATCAGTGCATGCCAGCGCAATCCCGGCGAGCCAGGATGAATTCCTGGGCAGGTTCATGGACTATTATGTGCGATGGGCGGAAGGAATAGAAGAACGCGGACAGGCGACAGGCGAAAGCCTGGATCCGGATCAGGCCCGCCTTGCAGCGGACATCGGCATCAAACACGCGGAGAGGGTGCGGCTGGTGTATGTGGATGAAGTACCCTTCCCGACCGACAACCCCGAGATCAGGGCTGCCGGCGAAAAATTCGGCTTTATCGGTCCGGGCATCATCAACAATGCGCAGGCCTTTGGATACACCATCTGGGTCCGCGAGGGCTTTTCGCTCGATCGGCCGCGGTTGGCGCACGAACTCGTGCATGTAATGCAGATCGAGCGGAGCGGCAGCTTTGCTGCCTATGCGAGGCAATATGTGCTGGAGCTGATGCAGTTTGGACATGAAAAGTCCCCGCTCGAACTCGAGGCCTATGATGCCAACAGAAGATATGCAGGCTGACCCCGCCCTTCGCGGCCCTGTCAGCTTCGCTAACATCCCCGCATTTCTTCGATTTGAAATCGGCCCGGCGAACCTGGAGATGGGCGGCGCACACGGCCATTACGCCCAGCTGGAACGATGTGTGTTCGCGCCCCTCAACGCGTTGCCAGACCAGCCGATCACTAGCTCGCCCGGCACTCTCGACGCGTTGACGGGCGTGCTTCTCATCGTGGATGCCGAGGATGGAGGTTCCGACTGGGTTGGAAGCATCCAAAGGAGCTTGTTTGCCGCCCGTGACCCGCACGCTGCCGATTATATCGTCAGGCTCGATCTATCACCATCAGCCTTTGACCGCTTCCTGGCAATGTCGACGGCGCGTCAGATGCTGTCGGGGCTGTCACTCGACTTTCAGAATATCGATGGTCCGATCGACGAAGATCCGCTCGATCGTCCTATTCCTTGGGATGATGTCCAATTTCCGCATGTTGCCTTGACCAACTTCATATTGCGCTGGACCTAAGCAGCGAGACCTCGCGTTACGCCCGCGGCATCATGTTGTGGCCTGTGGCGGACAGGCAGCGTCCAGGCTCGTCGCAAGATAAGCGGACATTCAGTCGCCGACCGTCTCGGTGTAACGAGATGCTCGGCAAGTGACTAAGGCCTGCCGCTCCCCGGCGTCCGCCCCGCCATGCAAGCGTCGGCGTCGATGACCTCAAACGGTTCGGACGGTGCCACCATCGATGACGAACTCGGCGCCGTGAATTGCGGCCGCGCGATCGGACGCCAGATAGGCGATGAGGTCGGCGACCTCGGCGGGCTCCGCCGGACGCCCGATCGGGATCCCGCCCAGACCATAGAGGACGATCTGCCGCGCGTCGTCGATCGTACCGCCATTGGCGGCCTGCAATCGCTCGAGCATGTGAACCGACGACTCGGTCAAGATCCAACCGGGAGAGACGCTGTTGACCCGCACGCCCTTCGGCCCAAGCTCTTTCGAAATCGACTTGCTGTAGGTCCGCAGCGCTGCCTTGGCGGCGGCGTAGGCCGTGGTCGACTCGGGAAGCGGCAGGACCGACTGGATGGAGGTGACGTGCATCACCGCGCCCGAACCGCGTTCGCTCATTTGCGGAACGAGGAGGCGATCGAGGCGAACGGTAGCCAGAAGATTGAGGCTCAGTTCGGCGAGCCAGTGATCGTCCGTCAGGGCGGCAAAGCCGCCACCCGGCGACGACGAGCCACCGATCACGTGCGCGAGGATATCGACACCGCCCATATGGGCGAGCGCCGCTGCGGCCAGCTTTTCCCCGCCCCCGGTCGTCGTCAGGTCGGCCCGGACGAACTCGACACCGGCGATCGGCTCGGGGTTGTCGCGGGCCGCGGTGATGACCCGGGCGCCGCCGGCGAGAAAGCGATCGACGGTGGCGCGGCCGAGACCCTTGGTGCCGCCACTGACGAGCACGCGCTTTCCTGCAAATTCGGTCGGGTCAGCCTGGATGCTCACAGCGTGATCTCCAGCGTCTTGATGGTTTCGTTTTCGAGGCGGAAGGCGTAGGTGAAGCGGATCGGGCTGCCTTTGAAATCGCCATGGGCAGGACCTTCGACAACAATCTTGCCGTTCTCATGGCGAAGGTCGTCGGGTGCGAAGATCGCTTTCACGGCCGCGACCTCCTCTTCGAACAAGGTCCTGAGCGCTGCCTGACCCGCGTGCGGACGACCGATGTCGAAGAGCACCGCATCGGCGGCAAAGGGCTTGAGCATGGCGTCAACGTCGAGCCGTGCGTTGGCCGCGAGATAGTCGGCGATCGGCGTCGGCAGCGCATCGAGCAGCACGGGGACACTGGTCTGCATCTTACGTCTCCTTCGGTTTGGCTTGCCTACCAATTAGCGATCAACCATTATTCCGATAAGTAGGCCAATGTTGGATGCAGTGATGAAGGATGCAGGACAATGGATCGACTGGCGCTTCGGGATTTCGATGCCGTCATCGCTGTGGCGCGGCGCGCATCCTTCCGGCAGGCGGCGATCGATCTGGGTATGTCGACGACCGCGCTCAGCCACATGATCGCGCGGATCGAAACCGAGCTTGGGGTGCGGCTGTTCAACCGGACGACGCGGAGCGTGGCGCTGACCGACGCTGGACGGATCTTCGTCGATCGCCTGGGCCCCTCGCTTCAGGATGTCCGCGAAGCGATCGAGATCGTCCGCGAGCGCCGCGCGACGCCGACAGGAGTGCTGCGCATCAACGCTCCGCCCTTCGCGGCGCGCTCGCCTGTCTTCACCGATCTGGTCCTCGAATATGCCCGCCGCTACCCCGACATGCATGTCGATCTGGTGACCGAAGGGCAGCTGCGCGATATCGTCGCCGAAGGGTTCGATCTGGGCGTCCGCGTCGCCTCGCTCGTACCCTCCGACATGATCGCGCTGTCTCTTGGCGAGCCCCAGCGCTTTGCCGTCGTCGCCTCACCAGCCTATCTTGCCGTTCGACCGCGTCCGCTGGTGCCGACCGATCTTCCCGGCCACGCTTGCATCCGCATTCGCCTCCCCGATGGCTCGCTTTACCGTTGGCGTTTCGCAAAGGGCGGAGACACGGCGCAGGTCGAGGTGAGCGGTCCGATGACCTTCGACGACCTTCCCTTATCGCTTGCGGCGGTCCGGGCCGGTGCGGGCATCGGCTTCTTTTTCGAACAGGACGTCATGCAAGATATCAAAAGGGGGACGCTCGTCCGCCTGCTCGAAGACTGGACACCGCCCTTCCCCGGGCTTTGCCTCTATTACCCCGGGAGGCGTCACCCTTCAGCCGGTCTCTCCGCATTTCTGTCGCTAGCGCGGGAAATAGCGAAGAGGGATTAGCGGCAGCTGGCCGGTTGCTGACGGCCCGCTTCGCGTCGCAACGGTTCGAAAAGCCGCCATTGGCTGGAGAATAACTTAACTTCCTTGCCGCCATGAATTTGCCCATCTAACTACGTCGGACCGGGGCGAAGCAACCTCCCGGACAAGCGCAGCGTGCGCTCAAGCGTTGCCTTTTGGTCTCCGCGACTGCGGGGATGAGGAGGTTTGTTTGAAGCGCTTTTCTTTTGCTGCTCTGCTGCTCGTTGCCACCCCCGCCTATGCCGAAGACGGTTTGACGCTGAGCGCTAACACGCGCCTGCGCTACGAGACGATCGAGGGCCAGCCGCGTGCGGGCTTCAACGAGTCCGACGATCTCTTAAACATTCGCACAATCGTGACGGCCGAATATCGCACCGGACGGTTGAAGCTCGGCGCCGAGCTCTACGACAGCCGCGTCTATGGCGGCGACGCCGGGACACCGATCACCACGGGCGAAGTCAACACCCTCGAACTGGTGCAGGCCTATGTCGGCTATGAGGCGCCCGACGCTTTCGGACCGGGGGCAAAGCTCGGGCTCCAGGCCGGCCGTTTCACGCTCAACCTGGGGTCGCGCCGGCTGGTCGCCGCCGACGACTATCGCAACACGACCAACGGCTATACCGGCATCCGCGCCGATCTCGCCCTGCCCGACGACCTGTCGGCGACACTGATCTACACGCTGCCGCAAGTCCGGCTTCCCGACAATCGCCCCGACATCGTCGACAAGAGGGTCAAATTCGATCGCGAGAGCTTCGACCTTGTCCTGTGGGGGGGGCTTGCCACGAAGAAGCTCAGGGGAAAGCGCGGCGCCATCGAGCTCTCCTACTTCCATCTCCGCGAACGGGATTCTCCGAAGCTCGCGACGCGCAACCGTTCGCTCGATACGGTCGGCCTGCGCCTCTACCGCGATCCTGCTGCCGGGCGCGCCGATTTCGAAAGCGAGACCTTCTATCAGTCGGGATCGGTCCGGACGTCGCTCGCGCCGACCGCGACCAGGCTCGATGTCTCGGCGTGGTTCACGCATGCCGAGGCTGGTTACACCTTCAAGCACCCATGGTCGCCGAGGGTCGCGCTCGAGTTCGACTATGCCAGCGGCGACGGGCGCGGCGGCAAGTTCACGAGGTTCGATACGCTGTTCGGCATGCGGCGCGCCGATCTCGCGCCCGCCGGCCTCTATAATGCGGTCGGCCGCGCCAACATCATCTCGATGGGCCTGCGCGTCGAGGCAACGCCAAGCAAGAGGCTGGATGCCTTTGCTGCCTATCGCCCGCTCTGGCTCGCCTCGCGCTATGACAGCTTCTCGACCACCGGCGTTCGCGACACATCCGGAAACTCGGGACGCTTGGCCGGTCACCAGATCGAAGCGCGCGTTCGCTACTGGCTGATCCCAAGCGCCTCCGCCTCGAATGGAACGGCCTGCTGCTCGCCAAGGGGCGATTCCTGCGCGATGCGCCGAACGCTCCCAATGGCGGAAACACGCTATATAATTCGTTCAACGCCACGATCGGCTTCTAGTCGCGGTGCCTGGCAACGTCCTGCGGGATTTTGCGATCTAGGACACAGCCGCTGATCTGCGGCGCGCCCTTCGCATGCCCAGGATCATCGCTTCGATATCGTTCCGATGCCGAAAACCGAGCAGCGTCAGATAGATCGAAAGAAAAAGCATTCCGCCAAGTACCGCTACCAAGCCAAGCGCAAGTCCGCCCAAGGTGAAGTCGTTGCGCCACGCGGTCCAGAGTCCAGAGAGCAGCAGGAACGTAAAGAAGTCGAAATTGAACTGCCCAGGCCACGCCATGGCGGCCATGTCGCCGAAGAATATCGGTAAGAGGTTCCATCCGTGCGCGCTTATCGTGACCCCGGTATAAACGAGTATCGACAGCGTGCACGTCACGAGGAAAGCCCTGAACCAGACCATGATCCCCTCCCACTTTAGCTTCGGTGCATGTCACGGAATCACAGTTTGCGTTCACTGACAATTACCCGCCAGTTCAATTGGCACTCAACGCCGCCCCGCCTCATTCGCAAAACCAAGGAATTCCTTGACTTTTTGAATGGGTGGCTGCATAAGTAGCGGGCTAACGTCGCCTGCGACGGAATTTTGATGCCCTTACCGGGGT
>NZ_LYVN01000095.1 GCF_001990265.1 Sphingopyxis sp. KK2 | reverse complement strand
CGATGCCCGCCGTCAGCCCGACGCGCGCCATCGCCTCGGCAATCCGGCTTTCGAGCATCCAGTCGGCGTCGGCGAGTTCGTCTGCGCTCGCTTCCCCCGCTTCGGCGCGCGCCAGCAAAGCCAGTGCATCGCGCACCGCGAACAGGTCGGTGATCGTCTCGCCGGGGCGCGGCTGCACGCTCTGGCGCAATGTCGCGAGCGTGCCTGACACCGCAACGCTGCCCGCCTGCGGTTCGATCTCGCCCGCGATCAGGCGCAGCAGGCTCGTCTTGCCCACCCCGTTGCGGCCGACGAGCCCCGTCCGCTCGGCGGCGAAGCCGAGGTCGAGGCCGGTGAACAGCGGCTGTGCGTCAGCTATGGTGTAGTGAAGATTGGCGAGGGTAATCGAGGGCATGGGAAACATCCTGCAAGGCAAGGCTCTGGGGCGATGACTTGGTGATGAAATCCATGACGGCTTACTATTCCTGCGAAATCAGGCGGCTAACATAGGCCGCGCGCGCGCAAGCCGCAACCCGCACGCGCCGGGCGGTCAGTCGCCCGGCTTTTCATAAGGCGGCTTGCCGGCGGCAACCGCGTCGCGCTTGTCGCGCAGCGAGCCGCGCATTTCGTCCTCGGGGATGGTCTCGGCGATCGCCGCCGCTTCGTCGAGCAGGGCCTTGTCCTTCGTCATCCAGCCATGATCGTACAGCGCCTCCGCCAGCAGTATTTTTTCGAACCAGTCGTCGGGAAAGGCCTTCACCCGATAGCGGTTCGCCTGCACCCGCATCGCCGACCATTCGGCGAGCCGCGGATCGTCGAAGCGCAGCCCCTGGTCGAAAAGCTGCCCCGCCGCGCCGCGAAATTCGTAATTCTCGCCGATGCCATCTTGCGCGGCAAGCACCGGGCCGAGCAGGCGGACGGTTTCGTCGAGCCAGAGGATTTCCTGCTTCTGCCCCTCGATATCGCTCCATTCGGGGTCATTATGCTGCGCCGCGTAAAAGGCGCCGATGCCCTGCAACGCTTGCAGCGACCGCGCGGTGTCGGGGTCCGATGCGAAGCGCGCTGCCGACGCCTTCGCGCGCGCCTCGATCTTGATGAACGCGTCGCGGATCTGGTCCTTCTGCGTGCTGTAATCGAGAGCGAACGCATCGGAGATCATCTGCCCGATCGCTTCCGCCTCGGCCTCGCCCGCCGCGCCGTCCGCCTGCATCGCCTGCGCAACCGGCGCCGCGCCGATCGCGCCCGCCGCGAGCAAGGCCGCCGCCATCCATGTCCGCATAAAAGCTCCCCCGAAACGGAGCGACCCACGCGCCTGTCTAGCCGCCTTCGCGCCGCGATCCAATATTGACAATATATCCGTCCTGACTATTATTTCTGTCATGACAGAAATTAATGAACATGAGTCGAGACTGTCCCCGGCGGCGACCGAGTTCATCCTCCACTGGGGCAATCTCGGCGGGCAATGGGGGGTCAACCGGTCGGTGGCGCAGATCCACGCCTTGCTGTTCGTGTCCGACCGGCCGCTCCATGCCGAGGAGATCGCCGACCTGCTCGGACTCGCGCGCTCGAACGTCTCGAACTCGATCAAGGAACTGCTCGGCTGGCGGCTGATCGAGCGCGTGCCGTTGCTCGGCGACCGCCGCGATCATTTCACCGCCGAGACCGACATCTGGGAGATGGTCACGCGCATCGCCGCGGGGCGCAAGGCCCGCGAGGTCGATCCCGCCGAGGCGGCGCTGAAGGCCTGCGTCGCGCGTGCCGCGCACGACCCGCAATTGAGTGACGGCGCCAAGGCGCGGCTCGCCGACATGCTCGATTTCGTGACGACGATGAGCCGCTGGCACGACGAGATGCTGAGCGTGCCCAAACCCGCGCTGATGCGGCTGATCAAGCTCGGCGCCGGGGTGACGAAGCTGATCAACTGGCGCCCCGGCAAGGGCAAGCAATAGGAGGCGGGCGATGTGGGGCGGAGCGCAGCGCGAACCGGTCGAAACGATCCCCGCCCCGTCCGCGCGCGCCGATGACGCGCTCGACGATCCGCGCTTCCGCCGCCTCGTCCCCCGCGCCGACTGGGACGCGCTGCCCGGCGACGTCCGGCGCCGTTTCTCCAAGCGCCTGACCGGACAGGCGGTCGCGACCTATGGCGGCGAGATCGTCTGGACGCGCCTCTCCCGCGCCGGCTGGCTGCTCGCGCAATTCTGCCGCCTGATCGGTGCGCCGCTCCCGCTCGCGACGAGCGGCCCCGCCCCCGCGGCGGTCGCGGTGAGCGAGGATCGCCGCAGCGGCGGACAGGTCTGGACGCGCCTCTATGGCCGCAGGGTCGGCCACCCGCAGGTGATCCACAGCGCGAAACGCTTCGCCGGAGCGACGGGGCTCGAGGAGCATATCGGGCGCGGCTTCGGCATGGCGCTCGGAGTGCGCGCCGAGGCCGATGCGCTGATCTTCACCTCGGACCATTATTTCTGGCAAGGCCTCGGCCTGCGGCTGCGCCTCCCGCGCTGGCTCGCGCCCGGCGAGACGGTGGTGACGCACCAGCATCTCGGCAGCGGCCGCTTCGCCTTCGACCTCAAAGTGACCCACGCGCTGCTCGGCGAACTGGTCAACCAGCACGGGCTGTTCCGCGATGGCTGACCCTGCCGCTTCCGACCCGATCATCCTGTTCGATGCCGAATGCATCCTCTGCTCGGCGAATGCGCAGTTCGTGCTGCGCCACGACGTGCCCGGCCGTTTCCGCCTCGCCTCGATCCAGGGCGACACCGGCGCCGCGCTCTGCCGCGCGCATGGCGTCGATCCCGCCGACCCGGTGAGCATGCTTATCGTCGAGGGCGACCGCGTGCGCCGCGACAGCGACGCGGTGCTGTCGATCTACGAAGGCCTCGGCTGGCCATGGCGGTCGATGGCGCTCTTCCGCCTCGTTCCCGCGATGCTCCGCGATCCCGTCTATCGCTGGATCGCGCGCAACCGCTACCGCATCTTCGGGCGTCGCCAGACCTGCTGGGTCGCCCCGCCCGAATATCGCGCCCGCATCCTGTGAAAGAGTGCCCATGAAAATCCTGATCCTCGGCGGCTATGGCGTCTTCGGCGGGCGCCTCGCCGAACTGCTCGCGGACTGCGCCGATCTCGACCTGCTCCTCGCCGGCCGCGACCGCCAACGCGCCGAGGCTTATTGCGCAGCCTATCAGGGTCAGGCGCGGGTCCATCCGCTCGGGCTCGACCGCCGCGATATCGCCGCCGCGCTCGCCGCCCATAAACCCGACCTCGTCGTCGACGCCTCGGGTCCGTTCCAGGATTATGGCGCCGACGCCTATCGCGTGATCGAGGCGTGCATCGCGGCGAAGACCGACTATCTCGACTTCGCCGACGGCGCCGATTTCGTCTTCGGGGTCGATCGCTTCGATGCGGCGGCGAAGGCGGCGGGCGTCTTCATCCTCTCGGGGGTCAGCAGCTTTCCCGCGCTCACCGCCGCGGTGCTGCGCGAGATGGCGAAGACGATCGAGATCCGCAGCGTCGAGGGCGGCATCGCCCCCTCACCCTATGCCGGGATCGGCCTCAACGTCATGCGCGCGGTCGTCGGCTATGCGGGATCGCCGGTGAAGCTGCGACGCGGCGGCCGCGACGGGCATGGCACCGGCCTCGCCGAAAGCCTGCGCTTCACCGTCGCGGTGCCGGGGCAGCTGCCGCTGCGCAACATTCATTTCTCGCTCGTCGACGTCCCCGACCTGCAGGTGTTGCCGCGCGACTATACCGGCCTCACCGATATCTGGATGGGCGCGGGGCCGGTGCCCGAAATCCTCCACCGCATATTGAACCTGCTCGCCAAGGCGCGCGCGGCGCTGCGCCTGCCGTCTCTCGAGCCGCTATCGCCGCTCTTCTATTGGGTGCTCAACCGGATGAAGTTCGGCGAGCATCGCGGCGGCATGTTCCTGCGCGTGCGCGGACTGGCGGGCGGCCAGCCCGTCGAGCGCAGCTGGCACCTGCTCGCCGAGGGCGACGACGGCCCTTATATCCCGTCAATGGCGATCGAGGCGATCGTCCGCAAATTGCGCAAGGGCGAGCGGCCCGCTGCCGGCGCGCGCTCGTCGGCGGATGCGCTGACGCTCACCGATTTCGAGGCGCTCTTCGCCCCGCGGTCGATCCACACCGGCTTTCGCAGCGAGGAGCCGGGCGCGCCCTTCTACCGCCGCATCCTCGGTGCGGCTTTCGATAGCCTGCCGCCGCGCGTGCGCGAACTTCATGCCACCGAAGCGCCGCGCCGCTGGCGCGGCCATGCCGAGGTGCGCCGCGGGACCAACCCGCTCGCGCGCCTCGCCGCCGCGATCATCGGCTTTCCCAAGGCCGCCGCCGCGACCCCCGTCAGCGTCTTCTTCACCCGCGAACCGGGCGGCGAGCGCTGGACGCGCGACTTCGACGGCCGCCAATTCTCGTCGCTCCAATATGAAGGCCGCGGCCGCAATGCGCATCTCCTCGTCGAACGCTTCGGCCCCGCCGCCTTCGCGATGGCGCTCGTCGTCGAGGGCGACCGGCTCACCCTCGTGCCGCGCCGCTGGTCGCTCCTCGGCCTGCCGATGCCGCGCTGGCTGATGCCCTCGGGCCCCAGCTTCGAAACCGACGCCGACGGCAAGTTCCAGTTCAACGTCGACATCCGCCTGCCGCTCGCAGGACTGGTGGTCGCGTACCGGGGCACGCTCGAACCCGCCTGACCGGTTCCAATTCCCCTTGCCCGCCGCATGCCGATGCTTACATATTGGTGAAAGAATATTTCCCCCAGATAATGAGGATCGCCTTGCCATGTCCCGTAAAGCCTTGTCCGCGCCGCTCGCGCTGGTCGCCCTGTTCATGACCCCCGCCGCCGTGCAGGCCGCGGGCGATGCCGCGAGCGCGACCACCCCCGACGCGCTGACCTATCCCGCCACCGAGCGCGGCGACACCGTCGATCCGCAGTTCGGGGTCGATGTCGCCGATCCCTATCGCTGGCTCGAGGACGATGTCCGCGTCAATCCGAAGGTCGCGGCGTGGGTCGCCGACCAGAACAAGGTCACCGACGCCTATCTCGACACGCTGCCCGGTCGCGACGCGTTCAAGGCGCGCATGACCGAGCTTTATAATTACGAACGCTTCGGCCTGCCGCGCAAGGCGGGCACGCGCTACTTCTACACCCGCAACGACGGGCTGCAGCCGCAGTCGGTGCTGTTCGTGCGCGAAGGGCTGAAGGGCGAAGGTCGCGTCCTGATCGACCCCAATGGCTGGGCCAAGGACGGCGCCACCGCGCTCGCCGAATGGACCCCTTCGGAGGACGGCAAATATCTCCTCTATTCGGTGCAGGACGGCGGCACCGACTGGCGCATCGTCCGCGTCAAGGATGTTGCGACGGGCAAGGACCTGTCCGACGAAGTGCGCTGGGTGAAATTCTCGGCGCTCGACTGGGCGAAGGACGGCAGCGGCTTCTATTATTCGCGCTTCCCCGAACCCAAGGAGGGCGAAGCCTTCCAGTCGCTCAACGAAAATCACGCGGTCTATTTCCATCGGCTCGGCACACCGCAGAGCGACGACGTGCTGATTCACGCGACCCCGGACAAGCCCAAGCTCAACAACTCGGGCGTGGTAAGCGACGACGGCAAATATCTGATCGTCGTCGGTTCCGAAGGCACCGACGAACGCTATGGCCTGACGCTCTACCCGATCGGACCGAAGGGCGCGGGCAAGCCGGTCACCTTGGTGAACGACTTCGCGAACAATTGGGAATATGTGACCAACGAGGGCACGCGCTTCACCTTCCTCACCAACAAGGGCGCGCCGCGCCAGCGGCTGGTGTCGATGGACATCAAGAAGCCCGCCGCGCTGACCCAGCTCGTCGGCGAGCAGGCCGCGACCCTGGTCGGCGCCTCGCGCGTCGGGAACCGCATCATCCTCTCCTATCTCGGGGATGCGAAGTCGGAGGCGCGCATGGTCGCGCTCGACGGCAAGCCGGTGGCGAACATCAACCTTGCCGACATCGGCTCGGCGTCGGGCTTCGGCGGCAAGTCGGCCGATCCCGAAACCTTCTACGCCTTTTCCAGCTATGCGCGCCCGACGACGATCTACCGACTCGATACCGCCACGGGCAAAAGCGAGATTTTCGCCGAGCCGAAACTGACCTTCAATCCCGCCGACTTCATCGTCGAGCAGCGCTTCTACACCTCGAAGGACGGCACCAAGGTGCCGATGTTCCTCGTGATGAAGAAGGGCCTCGACCGCAGCAAGGGTTCGCCGACATTGCTCTACGGCTATGGCGGCTTCAACGTGTCGATGACCCCGGGCTTCTCGCCCACCCGCCTTGCCTGGGTCGACAAGGGCGGCGTGCTCGCGATCGCGAACCTGCGCGGCGGCGGCGAATATGGCAAGGCGTGGCATGACGCCGGCCGCCTCGACAAGAAACAGAATGTCTTCGACGATTTCATCGGCGCGGGCGAATATCTGATCGCCGAAGGGATCACCGGCAAGGGCCAGCTCGCGATCGAGGGCGGCTCGAACGGCGGGCTGCTCGTCGGCGCGGTGACCAACCAGCGTCCCGACCTGATCGCCGCGGCGCTGCCCGCGGTCGGCGTGATGGACATGCTGCGCTTCGACCGCTTCACCGCCGGCCGCTATTGGGTCGACGATTATGGCTATCCGTCGAAGGAAGCCGATTTCAAATATCTGCTCGGCTATTCGCCCTATCATAATATCAAGGACGGCACGGCCTATCCCGCGGTGCTGGTGACGACCGCCGACACCGACGACCGCGTCGTGCCCGGGCACAGCTTCAAATATGCCGCCGCGCTCCAGCATGCGCAGGCCGGCGACAAGCCGCACCTGATCCGCATCGAGACGCGCGCCGGCCACGGATCGGGCAAGCCGACCGACAAGATCATCGCCGAAGCCGCCGACAAATATGCCTTTGCGGCCAAATGGACCGGCCTCAGCGTCCAGTAAGGCGCTGGCCCGCGATCACCGCCACCGTCCTGCTCGGGCTGGTGGCGGCGGTCTGGGCCGTGCTCCCCGATGGCAGGGCCGCGCGCGTCGAGCGGATCGCCGACTGCTATGACCCTGCCGCGCTGCCCAAGGTCGAAACGCTCGCCGACGGCCGCAAGGCGATGCGGCTGCGCGTCCTGCTCTGGAATGTCGAAGGCCTGCCCTGGCCGATCCGCAGCGGCCGCGAGCCGAAGCTCGCGAAGATCGCCGACTGGATCGCGAAACGGCGCAAGGCGGGCGACGGCCCCGACATATTGATCCTGCACAAGGCGTTCACACCCGAAGCGTCGCGCATCGCGACCGCCGCAGGCTTTCGCTCGATCCTTCCGGGGCCGGCGGTCGATCGCCCTCGGCACTCGCTCGTTCCCATACCACGCGAAGGTCATGCCGAAGCAGGGCGCTGGTGGAAAGGTGAAGGCGTCGGCAAATGGCTCGATAGTGGCCTCTATGTCGCCACCGACCTGCCGTTGCTCAAGGCCACGCGCGAACAAACCCTGCCCGCTTATGCCAGCGAAGCTTTCTACGCCGGCAGCTGCGCCGGTTACGACTGTCTGTCAAACAAGGGCGGGATGATCGCTCGTCTCGCGCTGCCGGGCGCCCCCCAGCCTCTGACGATCTTCAACACTCATCGCAATTCGCGCGAGCCGTCTGGCGTGAGCGTCGCGCGCGCGGAGGCGGCACATGTCATGCAGACGTTGGAAAACGACGCGCTGCTGCACGCCTTCGACGACAAGGCCGCGCTGATCGCGGCGGGCGACTTCAACAATTATCGCGCGGGCGACAAGACAGGCCGCTTCGCTGGCGATCCTGCCTTCCGACTCGCCGCCAAGGGCCCGCATCTGACTGCCCGCGCCGCGCCGATGACCGACGCCAAGGCTTGGGCGGACGCCTATGACCTCTTTGGTTATCGTTCGTCGGCGGCGCTGACAGTCGAACCGCTGGCGGTCGCCACGCTCTTCGACGGTAAAAATGGCCCTGTTCTTTCGGACCATGCCGCCCAATATGTGACCTTCCGCATCAGCTGGCGCGCCGACGCCAGGCCGGTGCCTGTCGCGCTCAAGACCTGCCCCATCCGAAAGTAACCCATGTCCTTCGCCTTCGCCCCGACCGCTACCACCGCCGACGCCCTCTGGGCCGAAACCGCCGCCGCCGCCGAAGCGCTCGTCGCGGGCGAGCCCGACGGCATCGCCAATATGGCGAATGTCGCGGCGCTGATCTGGCAGGCGATCCCCGACCTCAACTGGGCGGGCTTCTATCGCTTCGACGGCAAGGAACTCGTCCTCGGACCGTTCCAGGGCAAGGCCGCCTGCATCCGCATCCCGCTCGACAAGGGCGTCTGCGGCGCCGCCGCGCGCACCCGCGAAACGCAGCGCGTCGAGGATGTCCACGCCTTCCCCGGCCATATCGCCTGCGACGCCGACAGTCGCAGCGAGCTGGTGGTGCCGATCGTGGCGGGGGACCGACTCGTCGGCGTGCTCGACCTCGACAGCCCGCTGCCGTCGCGCTTCACCGCCACGGATCAGGCCGGTGCCGAAGCGCTGGTCGCGCGCATCGCCGCCGCGCTGGCGGCGTAAACCTGCCCCAAATCGAGACAAAAACGTCAAGGTAAACGGATTCGCGGCTTCGCGTCGATTTTGCTAACAACTTGTTAACCAATGGCCCTCGCCGCCCCCGGCGAGTCCCAAGGAAACAGGGAGTTAGATCATGCGCACCGCCATCCTTCTCGGGCTCGCCGCCGGATCCGTGCTGCTCGCAGGCCAAGCGCACGCCGGTCATGGCGAGCCCAAGCCGCGGCTCGACTATGGCGCGCCCTCGGCGCCCGACACGCGCGTCTACACCGGCTATCCCGACCGCGTGCCGAGCGAGGTCGACTATCGGCAGGTCAATGGCAGCTATGACGCCGAGGGCCGCTGGACCGGCACCTGGGACGGCACCTATGAAGCCCCCGACGGCCGCCGCTACGACGGCCGTTATGAAGGCACGATCGAGGGCACGGGCACCAGCTATGCGCCGCCGCCGCCCGCTTATGATCCCTATTATGACGATCGCGGTTTCGAGGGGCGCGGCGGCCATGCCGGCTATGACCCGCGCTATGACGAAGAAATGGAACGCCGCTGTGGCCGGGGGGGCACGGTCGGCGGTGCGGTTGTCGGGGGCGTTGTGGGGGGCATCGCCGGCAACCGTATCGCGGGGCGCGGCAACCGCACCGAAGGCACGATCATCGGCGGCGCGATCGGCGCAGTGGCCGGCGGCGCGATCGGCAGCGACGCCGACCGCAAGCGCTGCGACGAATGGACCAGCCGCCGCACGAGCTACCAGCATGGCGGCACTTATCAGGGCGGCTACCCTGCGCCGGGCTATTATGGCCAGGGCGGCACCACCGTCTATCAGCAGGGCGGCTATTACCAGGGTGGGGGCTACGGCTATGGCTATTATACCCCGGGGGTCGTCGTGACGACGATCATCACCACCGGCGCGCCGGTGGTGACCGAAACGGTCGAGACGACGACCAAGACCTATTATGAAAATGTCCCGGTCCGGAAGCGCTATGTCGCCAAGAAGAAGTGGAAGCCCCGGCCGAAACCGCGCTGCGCCTGCTGAACCACGGACCAGCCAGGACAGAGGGCCCGCCTTCCGCAAGGAACGGCGGGCCTTTTGCTGCCCGGCCACGCTTCGTCGCGCAGGAAGGGCGGTTCAGCGGCGCGAAAGCATCGCGCCCCTAGATCGCGATGATGGCGGGACCGCGTGGGGCGGCCCCCGCGGTGGGGAAGGATCCTCAATGCGCCGTTTCACCAGTTTCACCGCCGCCGCGGCGGTCGTCATCACCTGGTCGGCCTGTCGGCGGTCCCCGCCGAAGCACGCGGCCGCCATGGCGGCTGGGGCCACCGCGACCGCGACAATATCAGCGCGGGCGAAGTCGTCGGCGGCCTGCTGATCCTCGGCACCATCTTCGCGATCGCCGACGCCGCGAGCAAGGACAAGCAGCAGCGCCGCGAACAGCAATATGAGCCGCCCTATCAGGACGACAGCTATCGCGAGGTCTCGCGCTACGAACCCGAGAACGGTGCCGACGCTGCGCCGCCCGCCGGCGCCTATGGCCGCGGCGAGGCCGAGGCGCGCGCCGCCGACGCGTGCAGCTGGGCGGTCGAGGGCGAGCTTGGCGAAGACGCCCGCGTCGACCGGGTCAACAGCCCGCAGCCGTCGAACGGCGGCTGGTACGTCACCGGCATCGCCTCGCGGCTCGGCGGCGAAACGCAGAGCTTCGGCTGCAGCTACAGCAACGGCCGGGTGACCGACGTCAGCTTCGGCGGCTGATCCGATCCGCCGCAACACAGCCGAAGGGCCGCGTCACCCCCAGGGTGGCGCGGCCCTTCGCTTTTCCACCTGAACCCCCGCTAAACCAAGTCTGAACCCAAGATAAGCGGGGGGTTCAGACCCGCGACACCCCCCTCCTCCTATAAACGAATCAACAGGCGGCGAAACGCGCCCCCTGCGTTGAAGGAGACCGAACCATGGCTATGACCAAGATGACCAAGGCCGCAGTTGGTGCGGCCACCGCCGGCGCATTGATGCTCGGCAGCACCCCCGCGATGGCCCGCGACCGCGACGGCGACGGGATCAGCGCGGGCGAAGTGATCGCCGGCGCCGTTGTCCTCGGCGGCCTCGCCGCGATCCTGTCGAGCGGCGGCAACGACCGTTATGATTCGCGCTACGACGGGCGCTACCGCGACGATTATCGTGGCGATTATCGCGGCGGCGGCCGCTACGACAACGACGCCCGTTACGGCTATGGCTATGACTATAACCGTTATGGCAACAGCCGCAGCGCGGTGAACCAGTGCGTCAATGCCGTCGAACGCGGCAGCCGCCGCTATGGCAACACCGACGTCACCCAGGTGACCAGCATCGATCGCAAGCGCGACGGGTACAAGGTCAAGGGCCGCGTCGTCGTCCGCGACGGCTATGGCGGCCGCTGGGGCCGTGGTGGTTATTACGACCAGGGCAAGTTCAGCTGCGACATCCGCTACGGCCGCGTGCAGGACATCAAATTCTCGGGCCTGCGCTGACCTCATCAAAGCCCCCTCCCGCTTTCGGGAGGGGGCTTTTCTTTATCCGCGGCGCGCCGCATGAAGCGGCATGATCAAACAGAGCCTGCTCGCCGCGCTGCTGCTCAGCGCCGCCGCCCCCGCCTTCGCGAAAGACGAAACCCCCGCCGCAGACCCCGCGCGGCTGCGCGCCGATGTCGAGAAGCTGGTCTCCTTCGGCACCCGCCATACCTTGTCGTCGGCGACCGACGCGAAACGCGGCATCGGCGCCGCGCGCAACTGGGGCGCCGCCGAGTTCGAGCGCATTTCCAGGGCGTGCGGCGGCTGCCTCACCATCAGCCGCATTTCGGATCGCTTCGAAGGACCGCGCGCGCCCGATGGGGTGATCGTCGAAAATGTCCTCGCGATCCAGAAGGGCAGCGGCGACCCCGCGCATGTCATCATGATCGCCGGACATATCGACAGCCGTGTGTCCGAGCCGATGAACTTCACCGCCGACGCCCCCGGCGCCAACGACGACGCGTCGGGCACCGCGCTGGTGATCGAGGCGGCGCGGCTGCTGTCGAAGGACAAGCATCGCGCGACGATCGTCTATGCCCTGCTCTCGGGCGAGGAACAGGGGCTCTGGGGTGGCAAGCTCCTCGCGCGCCATGCGCAGACCGAGGGGTGGCAGGTCGCGGCGCTGCTCAACAACGACATCGTCGGCGGCACCCACGGGCTCGACGGCACGATCGTCGACGACCGCGTGCGCGTGTTCAGCGAGGGCATTCGCGCGTCGGAGGATATCGCGGCGCAGCTCGCGCGGCGCGGCATCGGCGGCGAGGACGACGGCCCGTCGCGCGCGCTCGCCAAGGCGGCGATTCGCGCGGGCGAAGCCAATCCGGCGATCGGCCTCGAAGTCCTCGCGGTGCGTCGCCCCGACCGCTTCCGCCGCGGCGGCGACCATCTGCCCTCGCTCGAACTCGGCTATCCCGCGATCCGCTTCACCGTCGGGGTCGAGGATTATGACCACCAGCATCAGGATTTGCGTACCGAAAACGGCCGCAAATATGGCGACACCGTCGACGAGATGGACTTTCCCTATCTCGCGCGCGTCACCGCGCTCAACGTCGCGCTCGCGCGCGAACTCGCCGACGCGCCGCCGGCGCCCGCCAGCGTCAGCATCGACGGCGCGGTAAGTTCGGACACGACCGTCCAATGGACCCCGGTCAAGGATGCGGCTTCCTATCGCATCCGCTGGCGCCGCGCCGACCGCAGCGACTGGACCGACAGCCGCGTCGTGCCGGGCGATTCGACGCAATATCTGCTGAAGGGCGTGCAGATCGACGACCATTTCTTCGGGGTCGCGGCGCTCTCCGCCGACGGGGCCGAAAGCATCGTCACCTTCGGGGGCCTGCCCGTCCAAAAATGAGACGAGCCGTTGGCGGCGCTATACGATTATTTACCATCTGCGTTTAGGACGGTCGATGGGACCAAAATCGTCGCCTGGAGTGGGATCCGGGCGGCCTGATTTGGGTCGCGCATGTCGTACAACGACGAAATTCCTGCTTCCGAAAGCGCCGAAAAGCGGCAGCCGCGCCAGTCGCGGCTCGTCAAAGGCGCGCTCGAATCCGAACGGTTCGGCCGGTTCGACGTGACGATCCGCAATGTCTCGCAGACCGGCATCGGCGGCCAGGCCCCCTGCGCGCTGACGCGCGGCGAGCGCGTCGCCGTCCACCTGCCCGGCCACCGGCCGATGATGGGAACGGTGCGCTGGGTCGTCGATCATCGCTTCGGCATCGAAACCGACGATGAAATCCGCGTCGAACAGTTGCGCGCGGCGCATGGCGGCGGTGTCCCCGCGGCGGACCAGAGCGTCGAATTCCGCATCATCCCGCCGCCGAAGGACGTCGCCAAACGCCCCGGCCTGTCGCTCGGCGCCGCGTCGCCGGGCAACCGCTATATGAGCGACTGGCGAGCGCGGCGCTAGGTCGGCACGCGACTTCGGAGACTCCCCTCCCTTCTTCAGGGAGGGGGTGGGGGTGGGTTGGCGAGCGTAGCTCGCCGCTCTATCCTTGGTGCATGCATCGCGTGCCGCCCGAGATGACCGAACGCGCCCGACGGCTGCGCCGCGATTCGACTCCCGCCGAGCGCAAACTCTGGCGCCTTCTATCGCGCTATCGACCGGCATTTACACGACAGCTCGTTGTCGGGAATTACATCGTCGATCTAGCGTGCCGAGAGGCCAAATTGGCTGTCGAACTCGACGGCAGCCAGCATCTCTGTCAGCAGGATTATGATGCGCAGCGGACGGCATTTCTGGAAAGTCAGGGTTGGCGGGTTCTTCGTCTTTGGAATTCCGAACTGATGGCTAATCCGGAAGGTGTTGCAGAGTTCGTTCTGTCGCAAACTGCCGAGTGCCTGAACGGCACTCGCCCCCAGCCTGTCGCTCACAAGGAGGGCAGGGTCAGAAAACCTCGGATGCGCTGAAAAAGAAAGGCGAGCTCCGCTCGCCAACCCACCCCCAACCCCTCCCTGAAGAAGGGAGGGGAGATTATTGCGCACCTCGCCTATCCCCAAAACGGGAAAACCGGCGCGGATCGCTCCGCGCCGGCTCCCCCGGTTGTCTCTGGAAAGAAAGAGGCGCCGGGCGTCAGGCGACGCGGCGCACTTCATTTCCTTCTTCGTCGATGTCGCGCAGCACATAGCCGCGGCCCCAGACGGTCTCGATGTAATTTTCGCCGCCGCACGCCAGCGCGAGTTTCTTGCGCAGCTTGCAGATGAAGACGTCGATGATCTTGAGTTCGGGTTCGTCCATGCCGCCGTAAAGGTGGTTCAGGAACATTTCCTTGGTCAGCGTCGTGCCCTTGCGCAGCGAAAGCAGCTCGAGCATCTGATATTCCTTGCCGGTCAGGTGCACGCGGGTCGAATCGACCTCGACCGTCTTGGTGTCGAGATTGACCGCGAGCTTGCCGGTCTTGATGACGCTCTGGCTGTGGCCCTTCGAACGGCGTACGACCGCATGGATGCGGGCGACCAGTTCGTCGCGGTGGAACGGCTTGGTGACATAATCGTCGGCACCGAAGCCGAACGAGCGCACCTTCGAATCCATTTCCGAAATGCCCGACAGGATCAGCACCGGCGTCTGCACCTTGGCAGTGCGGAGTTTCTTCAGCACGTCATAGCCGTGCATGTCGGGCAGGTTCAGGTCGAGCAGGATGATATCGTAATCATAGAGCTTGCCCAGATCCAGGCCCTCTTCCCCCAGGTCGGTCGAATAGACGTTGAAGCCCTCGGTCGTGAGCATCGTGTCGATCGCCTTGGCGGTCGTCGGCTCGTCCTCGATCAGCAATACGCGCATTGATCACCCCTTAACTTCGTCCCCCGAGGGACTGTTTCCCACGATGACCCCGCGACCCGTCCGCGTGACCACCTGGGTTTGCGCCGACGGGACCCCTGTTGCGGGACTGCCGGAACATTAACCATGAAAGCAATGAAGGGAAAAGGTTAATTTTGATTTAACCCGCAGGAATCCACGAGTCGCGGGGATTCCGTGCAACAGTTTCGGCCCGATTTCACCCGGCGGCGAGCGCCAGATGCTGAGCATGGGCGCCGGTGCACGAGCGTTTCAGCGTGTCGACCAGATGGTCGGACAAGGCCTGCACGCGCGCCGGGCGCAGCCGCGATGGTGGCGAAAGAAGGTGAAGATAGGATTGAGGCAGTGACCAGTCGGCAAGGATGCGCACGACCTCGCCCTTCACCAGCGCGTCCTCGGCGATGAAGTCGGGCAGCACCGCGATGCCGCCGCCCGCGATCAGCAGCGGGATCATGACATCGCCATTGTTGGTGAACAGCGGCCCGGTCGGGATCACCGTCGCCTCCTCGCCCGCGCGGTGGAAACGCAGCGGCATCGCCCTTTCGCGATGGCCATAACCGATCAGCCGGTGGCGGCCGAGGTCGAGCGGGTGGCGCGGGGTTCCATGCTTTTCCAGATAGGCGGGGCTCGCGATCAGCGAGGCGGCGACCGGCGCGATCGTGCGCGCGAGCAGGCTCGAATCCTCCATGCTCGCGATTCGCAGCCCCAGGTCGATGCCTTCGGCGACGAGGTCGTGTCGGGCATCGCTCAGCATCACCTCGATCTCGACCGCAGGGTGCATCTCGAGGAAGGCCGCAAGCGGCCCGCCGAGCACCTTGATCCCGAAACTCATCGGCGCCGACAGGCGGATCGGTCCGGCCAGGTCGACCCGGTCGCCGCGCGCCGCCTCGGTCGCCGCGGTCGCCGCCGCAACCATCGCCTGCGCCTCGCCGAGCAGCCCGGCGCCGGCGGTCGATACGGTCACCGTGCGCGAACTGCGATGCAGCAGCGTAATCCCCAGCGACGCCTCGAGCCGCGTCACCGCCTTCGACACGCTCGCCTTCGACAGTCCCAGCGTCGTCGCGGCGGCGGTAAAGCTGCCGCTGTCCGCCACCGCCGCAAAACAGGCCCAGCCTTCATAATCGGGAAGCGCCATACAGGCTCCAGATGGAAACGATAGATTTCCATCTATGCTATTTTAGAAACGATCACCATCGCTATCTTGTCCTCAACAAGACGCATCGCCGGCACCCCGCCAGGCGGAATGCGACAGAAAGGACGACGCCATGATCGACATTCGCAAATTCGACAGCCTCGGCCACGCCAATCATGGCTGGCTCGACGCCCGCCACCATTTCTCCTTCGCGAACTACCATGACCCGAAGCGCATGGGCTGGGGCGCGCTGCGCGTGTGGAACGACGATGCCATCGCGGCGCAGGCGGGTTTCCCCCCGCACCCGCACCGCGACATGGAAATCATCACCTATGTCCGCACCGGCGCGATCAGCCATCGCGATTCGATGGGCAACAGCGGCCGCACCGCTGCGGGCGATGTCCAGGTGATGAGCGCCGGCACCGGCGTGACGCACAGCGAGTTCAACCTCGAGGATGAGGAAACCACGCTGTTCCAGATCTGGATCATGCCCGACCGCGCTGGCGGCAACCCCGGCTGGGGCGCGCGCCAGTTCCCGCAGGCCGACCGCTCGGGCCAGTTCGTGACGCTCGCCAGCGGGATCGAAGGTGACGACGCTCTGCCGATCCGCGCCGACGCCCGCGTCGCGGCGGCGACGGTGAACGCCGGCGAGAAGGTCGCCTATGCCCTCGCCGACGGGCGCCACGCCTATCTGGTCGCCGCCA
>NZ_LYVN01000094.1 GCF_001990265.1 Sphingopyxis sp. KK2 | reverse complement strand
GCGATCAGCCAATCGCGCGGCGGCAGTTCGCCGCTCTCGGTGACGAAGAGCGCACCGGTGAGGCGGCCCTGGACGACGATGGCGATGCGCCGCGTGCCGCGCGCGGCGTCGTGCGCCTCGATGCGCTCCCCGCGGGGGAGCAGCGCCTCGATGGCCCGGAGGTCGCCGTTGCCCGCGACTTCCCATAGCACGCCCGAAGGGACGGCGACGCGGGTCGCCCACAGGCAGCGCGGGGTCTCGGCGAGCTCATGCGACAGGAGCAGGAAGCCGCGCCATTTGGGGGTGACGGGGGTGATCGCGGCGGGAGTGCGCTTGAACCCCGGCTGGCCCGACACCGGATCGACGAGCGGGCGGGGGAGAAGGCCGGTGCGGCCGCCGCTCGCCGTGCGGTCGGTCCAGTGGATCGGGACGAACAGCTCGCCGGGGCGCTGGCCGGCGTGGAAGGCGACGCGGTAGAGGCTGTCGCCCTGCGGGGTTTCGACGCGCGCGAGGCCGCCGTCGCTGAGCCCGAGGCGGGCGCCGTCGTCGGGGTGGACGTCGACGAGCGGTTCCTCGCGGTGGCGCGCGAGCTTCGGGGCAAGGCCGGTGCGCGTCATACTGTGCCATTGGTCGCGGTAGCGCCCGGTGTTGAGCGTGAGCGGCCATTTGGCGAGCGGTTCGGGTAAGGGTTTTTGCGCGACGGGGACGAGGCGCGCGCGGCCGTCCTCGGTCGAAAAGCGGCCGTCGGCGAAAGGGTGGTCGCCGCCCCAGCGAAAGGGCTGCATCGCGTCATAGGCGGCGGTGCCGCCCTGCGCGGCGCCGGGCAGCGCGAAGAGGCGCGCGCCGTCATTGTCGTAGGTCGAGAGGCGGCAATGTTCGCGCCAGATGTCGGCGGGGCGGTCGTAGGCGAAGGCGGTCTTCCACCCCATGCGCCGCCCGACTTCCTTGACGATCCACCAGTCGGGCATCGCTTCGCCGGGCAAAGGAAACAGTGCGCGCTGGCGGCTGATCGTCCGGTCGCTGTTGGTGACGGTGCCGTCCTTTTCGCCCCACGCTGCGGCGGGCAGGCGGACATGGGCAAAGGCGCCGGTGTCGGTCTTTTCGATCACATCGCTGACGATGACGAAGGGGCAGGTCTTGAGCGCGTCGCGTACCGCATTGGCGTTGGGCATCGACACGGCGGGGTTGGTGGCCATCACCCACAGCGCCTTTATGCGGCCTTCGCCGATGCCGCGGAACAGGTCGACCGCCTTCAGGCCCGGCTTTTCGGCCATCGTCGGCGAGGCCCAGAAGCGCTGGACGCGGGCGCGGTTTTCGGGGGCGAAATCCATGTGCGCGGCGAGCGTCGAGGCGAGGCCACCGACCTCGCGCCCGCCCATCGCATTGGGCTGGCCGGTGATCGAGAAGGGCGCGGCACCGGGCTTGCCGATCCGCCCGGTCGCGAGATGGAGGTTGAGGATCGCATTGACCTGGTCGGTGCCGGCGGTCGCCTGGTTGATCCCCTGGCTGAACAGGGTGACGGTGCGCGGTGTGGCGGCGAACAGGTCGTAGAAACGCCTGAGGTCGGCGGCCGGCACGTCGCACGTCCGTGCCGCCGACCACAGGTCGTTCCCCTCTCCGAGCTCGGTCCAATATTCGGTGGGTACCGCGACATGCGCGGCGAGATAGTCGTCGTCGACGATGCCCGCTTCGCGGCAATGCTGGAGCAGCCCGTTCATCAGCGCGACGTCGCTGCCGGGGCGGATGGGCAGGTGCAGGTCGGCTTCCTCGGCGGTTTCGGTACGGCGCGGGTCGATGACGACGAGCTTCGCGCCCGCCTCGCAGCGCGCGCGGATGCGCTGATAGACGATCGGGTGGCACCAGGCGGTGTTCGATCCGACGAGGACGAACAGGTCGGCGGCGTCAAGATCGTCATAGGTGGCGGGGACGATATCCTCGCCGAAAGCGCGGGTGTGGCCCGCGACCGCGCTCGACATGCAGAGCCTGGAATTGGTGTCGATATTCGCGGTGCCGATGAAGCCCTTCATCAGCTTGTTCGCGACATAATAATCCTCGGTGAGGAGCTGGCCCGAGACGTAGAAGGCGACGCTGCCTGGGCCATGGTGCGCGATCGTCTCCTTGAAGCGCTTGGCAACGAGATCGAGCGCCTTGTCCCAGCTTGTGCGCTTGCTGCCGATCATCGGATGGAGGAGGCGGCCTTCCAATCCCACCGTTTCGCCCAGATGCGTACCCTTGGAGCAGAGGCGACCGCGGTTCGCGGGATGGTCGGGATCGCCCGCGATCTCGACGCTCCGTTCGCCCGTTACCGTCGCGCGGATGCCGCAGCCGACGCCGCAATAGGCGCAGGTCGTGCGGACGGCCTCCGTCATCAGGCGGCGGCCTTCAGCGTGCTCGCGCGGCAGATGAGAACGCGGCCGCCATCGATCTTGACCGGCACCGTGGGTGTGCAGCCCTTGTCGTCGCCCAGCGCCTCGCCGGTCGACAGGCTGATCCGCCAATTGTGCAGCGGGCAGGCGACCGCGCCGCCATGGACGATGCCCTGGCTGAGGCGGCCATGCTTGTGCGGGCAGCGGTCGAGGAGGGCGAACACTTTGCCCTCGGCGGTGCGGAAGAGCGCGATATCGTCGCCGCCCTCGACCTGCACGGTGCGGCTGCCGCGTACGGGAATCTGGTCGACCCAGCCGATGTCGAGCCATTCAGCGGTGGCCGTCATGCCAGTTCCTCCTGCGGGGTGAAGCGCGCCATCGGCGCATGATGCTCAGCCTCGGCACCCTCGGCGCGCTGCGCCCAGGGGTCATCCTGCGAAAAGCTTTGCGAGAAGAGAAAGCGTGCGCGCAGCGCCTCGCGGCCGGGTTCGTCGTCGACGATGCGGGCGACGATATGTGCGAGCCCGACGCGCTCGATCCACGGCGCGGTGCGCTCAAGGTAGCGCGCTTCCTCGCGGTAGAGCTGGATGAAGGCGGCGCAATGGTCCATCGCCTCCTGCTCGGTCGCGACCTTGCAGAGGAGGTCGGTGGCGCGGACGTGGATGCCGCCATTGCCGCCGACATGGAGTTCATAGCCGCTGTCGACGCAGACGACTCCGAAATCCTTGATCGTCGCCTCGGCGCAGTTGCGCGGGCAGCCCGACACCGCGATCTTGAACTTGTGCGGCATCCAGCTGCCCCAGCTCATCCGCTCAAGCTTGACGCCGAGGCCGGTCGAATCCTGCGTGCCGAAGCGGCACCATTCGGACCCGACGCAGGTCTTCACGGTGCGCAGCGCCTTGCCATAGGCATGGCCCGAGACCATTCCCGCGGCATTGAGATCGGCCCAGACCGCAGGCAGGTCCTCTTTCTTGATCCCGAAAATGTCGAGCCGCTGGCCGCCGGTGACCTTGACCATCGGCGCGTTATATTTCTCGACGACATCGGCGATCGCGCGCAGCTCGGTCGGGTTGGTGAGCCCGCCCCACATGCGCGGGACGACCGAGTAAGTGCCGTCCTTCTGGATATTGGCGTGGAGGCGCTCGTTGACGAAGCGGCTTTGCTGGTCGTCGACATAGTCACCGGGCAGCGCGCAGAGCAGATAATAATTGAGCGCGGGGCGGCATGAGGAGCAGCCGTCGGGGGTGGTCCAGTGCAGCTGCTGCATCACTTCGGGGATCGAGCGCATCGCCTGCGCGACGATTTCGCGGCGGACGTCGTCGTGACCGAAGCTGGTGCATTTGCACATCGTCTTGGGCCCCGACTGGACCTCGTCGCCGAGGGTGAGTGCGAGCAGATTTTCGACGAGGCCGGTGCAGCTGCCGCAACTCGCCGACGCCTTGCAGGTGCCGCGCACCGCGTCGAGGCTGTGCGCGCCCTTGGCGATGCACGAGACGACCTGGCCCTTGGTGACGCCGTTGCAGCCGCAGATCTCGGCATCGTCCGAGAGCGCCGCAACGGCCGCCTTAGGGTCCGCCGCGCCGCCTCCTGCGGCGAAGGCCTGGCCGAAGATGAGGAGGTCGCGGAGATCGGAGACGTCCTCCTGCTTCTTGAGCAGGTCGAAATACCAGCTGCCGTCGGCGGTGTCGCCGTAGAGCACCGCGCCGACGATGCGGTCGTCCTTGACGATCACGCGCTTGTAGACGCCGCGGCTCGCGTCGCGCAGCACGATATCCTCGCAGCCGTCGCCGCCCGAGAAGTCGCCGGCCGAAAAAACGTCGATCCCCGACACCTTGAGCTTGGTCGAGGTCACCGAACCGCGATAGCCGCTGGGTTTCTCGACCAGTCCGTCGGCGAGGCTCCGGCACATGTCCCACAGCGGCGCGACGAGGCCGTAGACCTGCCCGTCATGCTCGACGCATTCGCCGACCGCGAGCACGGCGGGGTCGCTGGTGACCATATGGTCGTCGACCTGGATACCGCGCCCGACGGCGAGTCCGGCGTCGCGGGCGAGCGCGACCGACGGGCGGATGCCGACCGCCATCACGACGAGGCTGGCGGGGATCAGCGTCCCGTCCTTGAGCTTCACGCCCTCGACCTTGCCGTCCCCGACGATCTCGGCGGTGTCGGCGCCGGTGAGGATCGTCTGGCCGCGCGCCTCGAGCGCATTCTTGAGCAGCCATCCTGCGGCCTCGTCGAGCTGGCGTTCCATCAGGGTCGGCATCAGGTGGATGACGGTGACCTTCATGCCGCGCAGGGACAGGCCGTGGGCGGCCTCGAGCCCGAGCAGCCCGCCGCCGATCACCACCGCGTCACCACCGGCATCGGCCGCCGCGAGCATCGTGTCGACATCGTCCATGTCGCGGAAGGCGATGACGCCGGGCAGGTCCTTGCCGGGGACGGGGATGATGAAGGGATCGGAACCGGTCGCGATCAGCAGCCGGTCATAAGCTTCGCTAAGCCCGCTGCGTGTCATAACCGTTTTGGCGGCGCGGTCGATTGCAAGCACCGGGTCACCCGCGACGAGCGCGATGCCATTGTCGGCGTACCATGCGGCGTCGTTGATCACGATATCGTCGAAGCATTTCTCGCCCGCGAGCACGGGGGAGAGCATGATGCGGTTGTAATTGACGCGCGGTTCGGCGCCGAAGATCGTGACGCGATAGCGGTTCGGATCGCGCGCGAGCAATTCCTCGACGGCGCGGCAGCCGGCCATGCCGTTGCCGATGACGACCAGATGCTCGCGCGTATCGGCGGCGGGTTTGAGGGGGCGGTGTTCCATCAGAGCATCCAGTCCAGTTGCAGCCAATATTTGTCGGTGTCGGTGGCGAAAGTGTCGGCGTCGTAGTGCGCGTAGCGGGCGGAGGCGGTGAGCTTGCCGAGCCTCGCGCTGGCGAGCAGGTCGATCTCTTCGCCGTAGGCGCGGCCGGCGCGGTCGCTGCGATAGTCGTGGTAGACCGCTTGCAGCGTCACCGCCTTGAGCGGGCCGACCACTTTCCAGCCCCAACCCGCGCTCGCATAAAGGTCGCGCACGCCGTCGGGCGGGGTGGTGAGGAATTTGTCGGCCCAGCCCTGATATTTGAACCCGGTGGCGAGCGGGGTCTGGAAGCTGGTGACGGCTGCGCCGTTGCCGGCGCCGAGTATCTCGTACCCGGCGCCGACCCGGGGGCCGCCAAGATCGACCGCGACATCGGCGAGCCAATAGTCGGCTGCGTAATCATTGGGGTTGCGGTGCCAGTCGGACTGGCGCGCATAGCTGAACTGGTAGGCGACCTTCGCCTTGCCGAGCGTCTGGCTGCCGTCGAGGCGGACGCCATAGCTCTGGCTCGACAGGCGAAAGCCCTGCATCGCGGCCTCGTCCTGGTCGACGAGATACGCGAAGGCGACGGCCTTGCCGACCGGCGTCTGCACGCTGAGATTGCCGAAGACATTGTCCCCCGACACCGCCTGCTGCCGCGCGCCGGCGCCGTCGATGCCCCAGACGGTGCGCACGCTCCATGCATAGCTGACATCGGCCTTTACGCCCTTGATCGGCGTGATTTCGGCGCGCAGCGCGTCGAAGCTCTGGCCGTTCTGGCGGAAGGGCACCGCGCCGACGAAGCGTTCGTCGTCGAGCGCGATCCGCTGGCGTCCCGCGGTGACGGCGAAGGTCGGCGAGGCGTAGCGGAGCTGGGCGCGGGCGAGGGCGATATTCTGCGGATCGGCCACCAGCGGCCGCGTCGCGCCGCCGTGGAGGCCATCGAAATAGTCGTCGACGAGGGCGAGGTTGCCTTGGCCCTCGACGAGCGCCGACCAGCGCCCGGCCTTCGCCTCGACCCCGGCGCGGACGCGCAGGGTCAGCGCGTCGGCCTCGGCGGCGAGGCCGTCCTGATCAACGCTCTCGTAGCGTAGCCGGGCTTCGCCGAGCGGTTTGAGGGTGACGTCCTGGGCGTGCGCCACCCCGGCCGGCGCTAGCGCCAGCAGGAGGATGAGGGTGCGGGTCATGATGTTAGATCCGCACGCCTTCGGCCGCGCCCCAGGTTGCGCGCCACTGGCCCTTGACGAAGATCAGTCCGACCAGCGCGAGCACCGCGAGACCCGCGAAGATGTAGAAGCCGGGGCCGAAGCTGCCGCTCCACTGCTTGGCGAAGCCGAGCGAGGAGGCGAGGTAGAAACCGCCGACGCCGCCCGCCATGCCGACGAGCCCGGTCATCACGCCGATCTCGGCCGAGAAGCGCTGCGGCACGAGCTGGAACACCGAGCCGTTGCCGGTGCCGAGTGCGAGCATCGCAATGACGAACAGGGTGAGCGCGGCGGGCAGCGTTGCGGCCTGCGGGACCCCGGCGAGCGCCAGCGCGGCGACGACGAACACCATCATCAGCGCCTTGACCCCGCCGATGCGGTCGGCGAGCGCGCCGCCCATCGGGCGCACCAGCGATCCGGCGAAGACGCAGGCCGCGGTGCAATAGCCCGCCATCACCGGGGTGAGGTGGAACTGGTCGGTGAAATAGATCGGGAGCGAGGCGGCGAGCCCGACGAAACCGCCGAACGTCACCGAGTAGAAGGCCATCAGCCACCAGGCGTCGGCGCTCTTCAGCGGCTCGAAATAGTCGACGAGCCGCTTCGGCGCGGGGGCGCCCGGCGCATCCTTCGCCAGCGCGAGATAGACGAAGAAGACGATCGTCAGCGGGATGCAGGCGAGGCCGAGCACGGCGTTCCAGCCGAACAGCTTGGCGAGGCCGGGGGCGAAGAGCGCGGCGAGCACGGTGCCCGAATTGCCCATGCCGGCGAGCCCCATCGCCTTGCCCTGATGCTCGGGCGGATACCAGCGGCTGGCGAGGGGGAGGGCGATCGCGAAGCTGGCGCCGGCGAAGCCGAGGATCACGCCGAGCGCGAGCGTGCCCGCGAAGCTGTGGACGCCGAAGAACCAGGCGGCGAACAGCCCCGCGATGACGATGAGTTGGCTGATCGCGCCCGAGCGCTTCGGCCCGATGCGGTCGACGAGCAGGCCGTTGACGACGCGCAACACCGCACCGGCGAGCGTCGGCACCGCAACCATAAGCCCCTTTTGCGCCGGGGTCAGGCCGAGGTCTTCGGAGATCGCAGGGGCGAGGGGGCCAAGAATGACCCACACCATGAAGGCGAGGTCGAAATAGAGAAAGGCGGCGACGAGGGTCGGCCAGTGGCCGCTCGCCCAGAAGCCCGATTTGGGTGCCGCGGCGCCCGTGTTTGCAGTCGTCATCGTCCGTCCCCTTCGCGTGACGGGCAATAAAAAAGCCGCCAGGACGGCGGCCACGCGGGCGCATCCTGACGGCTTCATTGCCTGTTGGGATTATGGGGAAAGGCTCCCCATGTGCCGCGCGGGCCAGCCCCTTCGTTGGAGCCGTCGCCGCTTTATCCTGCCCCGGCAGCCCTGCCGAGTGCGTTTAAGCTGCCTGATTCGCGGGCTTCCCGCAAGCGGTTATTTCGCACGTGCAGCATAAAATAAAAGCTACGGCAGTTCAGCGAGATAGGCCTGGATATCGTCGGGATCGAAGGCGCGGCCATCGAAAAACCGGTCGCTGCCGAGCGTCAGGCGACCCTGCGTCGACCCGGCGCCTATCGGTTCGTGGAGGCCGCCTTCGAGCTTCGAACTTGCGCCCGGAAGCGGGGCGCCCGAGCCGGCGAGCGCGGCGCGATAAATGTCAGGGCGGAAGACGTCGCTGGCCGCCGCCGCTTCGGCGCTGTCGAACGCCATATAGTCCCAACGCACCATCTGCGAATAAAGCCATGCGGCCTGGCTCCGCCAGGGGAAATTCGCGGCCTCGCGATACTGGAACATGAAATCGGGGTAGTGGATCGGGTCGCCGCCGGGGGTCAGGCGGATGCGGTCGGTGATCGCGCGCAGGATCGCGTCCTGCGGCGCGTCGAGATATTCGGGCCGCGCCAATATGTCGGCGCTTTCCTCGGCGGCGCCGGGTTCGATGAAATGTGCCGCCGCTGCATGCACGGCGCGAACCAGTGCTTCGACTTCCTCGCGGCGTTCGTCGAGAACGGCTTCGCGCATCGCGAGCACCTTTTCGACCCCGCGGCGCCAGATTTGGGCGGTTGCCAGCGCGATATGGCCGACGCCGCGATCGACGGCGATCGAGTTCCACGGCTCGCCGACGCAAATGCCGTCGACGTCGCCCGCGGCGAGCGCGTCGGCGGCGAAGGGCGGGCTGGTGACGATGATTTCGACATCCTGGTCGGGGCGGACGCCGACGCCCGCGAGCCAGTAGCGGAGCATGTAGTTGTGGCTCGAATAGCGATGGACGACGCCAAAGCGCAGCGGCTTGCCCGCGGCGGCGCGCGTCGCGGCCACGCGTTTCAGCGCGGCGCCGATCGCGAGTGGATCGCCGAGCGCCTCGCCAAGTTCGACCTCTTCCGCGAGCCGGGTCGAAAAGGTCACGGCATTGCCGTTGAGCCCGAGCACGAAGGGCACCGCCAGCGGCACCGGTGGCCGGTCGCGGCCGAGCGTCGTTGCGATGGCCAGCGGCGCGATCATGTGCGCGGCGTCGGTGTGGCCGTAAAGCAGCCGGTCGCGCACCGTCGCCCAGGTCATGTCGCGTACCAGCTCGATCGTCAGGCCCTCGCGCGCCGCGAAGCCGAGCTCGTGCGCGAGGATCGGCAGCGCGGCGTCGACCAGCGGCAGGAAGCCGATGCGGAATGTCTCGCTGGTCATTCCATGTCTCCCATCAGCGCTTCGCTGGTGACGATCGCCTCTGCGATCTCCGAGATCCGGCGGTTGGTGCGCATCGCCTGGCCGCGGAGCAGCGCATAGGCCGCGGGTTCGTCGATCTGGCGCCGCTTCATCAATATCGCCTTGGCCTTGTCGATGACGGCGCGCTCGGCGAGCGCATTCTTGGCATCGTCGAGTTCGCGCTGGAGCCTCGAAAAGGCCTGGAAACGCCGTACGGCGAGGTCGATCACCGGCTTGATCCGCTGCTTCGACAGCCCGTCGACGACATAGGCGGAGACGCCGGCATCGATCGCGGCGCCGGTCGCCTCGGCGTCGCTCTGGTCGACGAACATCGCGATCGGCCGCGCGAGCGCGCGCGACATGGCGAAGAAATCCTCGAGCAGGTCGCGGCTCGGGTTTTCGAGATTGATGAGCACGACGTCGGGCGCCGCAGCCTCGATCTGGGCAACAAGCGGCCTGGTCGTATCGACAAGTATAAGATCGTGAAGACCCGCGTCGCGCAAACCGTCGGATATAACGGCCGCTCGCCCCGCACTGGTATCGATGATCGCGATCCGCATGGTCGCGCCTTTACGCTGCAACGCACAAATCTACCAGAGGCTTTGTCGTTCGCGACATTATCCGCGCGTCGAGTGTCTGTTTGACGAAATAGGTTACCAAAAGCCGATGGGCCGCGCCGGCCAAAAAGCCACCGGCGGACTTCACGCCCGCCTTTGTCGCCGTCCGACGGTTTTCGGACCCGAGTCCGGTTTCGATCTCGGTTCAGCCAGGGGGGACGGCAATCAACGCCACAAAATCACTTGCCGTCGTCGTTTCGCTGTTCGCTGTTTTAGCAGGTGTTTCAGCGATTTCGGCCAATTCCAATCGTGTTCCTGTCAGGCCGCAGTCCTTCTCAGTTGCAGGAGCTTGGATATTTCGGCCTCGGGCATAGGGCGGGCGAAGAGATAGCCTTGTAGTTCGTTGCAGCCGGCATCGGAAAGCAGCCGCATCTGGTCGCGGTTCTCGACCCCTTCGGCGGTGACAGTCAGTCCGATCGCATGGCCGAGCGTCACCATCGACGCGACGATCGCCGCCGCTTCGGCGTCTTGCGTCAGATTCTGGGTGAAGGACCGATCGATCTTGATCTTGTCGACGCGAAACTTGCGCAGGTAGCTGAGGCTCGAATAGCCGGTCCCGAAATCGTCGAGCGCGATGCGGAATCCGGCAGCGCGCAGGCGCTCGAGGATGGATCGCGCCACCTCCTCGTCCTGCAGCAGGACATTTTCCGTGATCTCCAGTTCGATCTGGCGCGGATGGCAACCTCCGCGCGCGGCGATCGCGATGATCTTCTCGGCCAGTTTTTCCGACCGGAACCGCACGGCCGACAGGTTGACCGCGATGAAGAGGTCGGGCCAGCGCCCCGCCATCCTGCAAGCCTCGCCGAACACGAAATCATCGAGGTGATCGATGAGCCCGGTTTCCTCGGCAATAGGGATGATCCGCTCGGGCGGGATCGAGCCGCGGGTCGGATGGTTCCAGCGCAGCAGGGCTTCCATGCCGACGATCGTGCGCCCGTCCGGCCCGACTTCGGGCTGGTAATGCACCTCAAGCTCACCGCCCCTGGCCAGTGCGTCGCGCAGGTCGACCTCCAGTTCCGCCCGCATCTTCACGCTGGCATCCATGCACGGGGTGAAGATGCGATAGCCGCTGCGACCCTCGCTCTTGGCGCGATAGAGCGCGATATCGGCCTTGCGGATCAATTCGCCGCGGTCGACACCGGCATCGGGAACGCGCACGACCCCGATGCTGATGCCGACGAAGGCACGGCTTCCGCCGAGTTCGAAAGGCTCGCGTACCGCAGCCAGAATTCTCTCGCAGATGGATTCGACGTCGCGGCGCTTGGGCGCATCGGACAGGATCACCATGAATTCGTCGCCGCCGAGGCGGGCGATGGTGTCGACCTCGCGCACGATCCGTTGCAGTCGCGAGGCAAAGCTGCGGATCAGGAGGTCGCCGATGGCGTGGCCCAGCGTGTCGTTGACCTGCTTGAAGCGGTCGAGGTCCATGGCGAGCACGGCGAAGGACCGGCCGCGCCGCGCGCGCGCCAGCGCCTGGTCCAGGCGGTCGTTGAACAGCGCCCGGTTGGGCAGCCCGGTCAGCACGTCGTGAAAAGCGAGATGCTGCGCCTGAGCTTCGCTGGCCCGCAGATCGATCATCGCCGACGACAGGCGGTTGCCGGATTTCCACAGCGATCGGACGAGCATCGCCATGATGGCGGCCAAGAGCAGCATGAGGCCGAGCGACAGCGGGCCCAATATCTTCAATATTTCGGTTCCGGGCAGCTTTGGTTTCCAGAAGAAATAGCCGATGCGGCGGCCGGCGCGATCTTTGAGTTCGACCATCGCTTCCGAACCGAGCGCATTGGGCGTATCGCCGAAGCGCAACCCGTCGATATCGCCCCACAGCGCCACCTGTCGCAGATAGGCGCCGTCGATGAAGCGCACGCTGACAATCAGGCGGTCATCGGTATTCGTTTCGGTGCCGCCCTCGCCGATCCGCATCACGCTGGCGACCGCCGGCCGTCCGGCCAGCGCAACCGCGTCGGCGGCATAGACCGTGTCCGGTCGCAGAAGGCTGTTGGCCGATCGTTCGCCGCCGGCCCGGGCCGCGACGATCAGCGGGGAAAGGGCGGCACGAAACGGCTCGAAGCTTTGCGGCGATCGTCGCGCCTGTCCTGCAACATAGGCATAAAGGGGTTCGTCGCCGGGGCCCAGGATGAAGCTCATATCATGGCCGAAGACGTCGGCCAGCCATGCTCCGATCTCGACGTCCAGCCAAGCCTGGTCGGGTGACGGGCGCGTCGATTGTTCGACCAATTGTTCCCAGGTCGCGATGCTTTGCTGTTCATAGGCCAGCTGTTCGGAACTGCGCGCCAGTGCGAGGCGGGTGGAGGCGATCTGGCTGTCAAGCGCGACCTGATTGCTCTTGCTGGTCGTCCACCACAACCCCAGCGCCGCGATGACGGCGACGAGCACCACGACGATCGCGATCGGCTGCACAACTTGGCGGACGAAATAGCGCCGGAACGGTTCGGGCGGCGGAGCCGTCTGGAGCGGAGCCATTCAATCCCCCTCCCGGTCCATGGCTCGTCTAGCGCTTAGCGACATCGGCCGGATCGCCCGCGACCGATGACGGTGGCCATGGTTGTTTGGTATAATCAGGCAAGGCCCGCTCCCTGTCGAACCTCCCCGTCGCGCGCACGCGGCGAAGAAGTTATGGCTATTTCGATTAATTCAGGAGCAGCACTTCGAGTTGCCGAAAAATTGATCCGTTTCAGGAGCGAATATTAATCATGTAATGATTCAACGATCTTCGACGTGATTGTCGTCCGATTTGATCGCCGCCTGAAAAGCATCTTCCAGCATGGCGAACATCGCTGCCCGACCTGATTCGGACAAGCGAACGATGACGCGGCGGCGATCGAGCGGATCGGACAGGCGTTCGATGAAGCCTGCATCTTCTAGCCGGTCGATGTGACGCAGCGCCGCCGTTGCCGACTCGCCAGAACTCAGGATCAGCTGCTTTACATAGAGAATGCCGCCCTCTTCGCCGTTGATGAACAGGCAGAGCATCATGTCCCATGCGGGATCGCGGAGCAGGCCGGGGGCGACACGCGCCATCTTGTTGCGGGCGCGCAGCAAGCAGCGGGCATGATCGACGAGCTGCATTTCGGCGACGCTGCCGGCACGGCGCGCGGCCGACGACATCGCCGTGACCGCCCGCGAAGCGGCGGGAAACCGCAGGGCGGCATCGGCCGGTGGGCGTTCCGCCTCGGGACGGCGGCGCAGCGGGTCGCGATCACCCCGCATGGCGCAGCTCCTGTGTAAATGGCGCGGCGGCGTCTTGCCGCCCGGCTTCCGCCACCAGCCAGTCGACCAGATGGTGCATTCCGCTGCCGTGCGATCCCTTGACCAGCAACAGGTCGCCGTCGCGCAGCTCGCGAAGGAGCAGATCCTGCAGCCCGTCGGGCGAGGCGGCGCGCCCGCAACGGCGCTCGGCGGGCAGCGCGTCCCAAAAGCCGTCGTAAAGCGCGCCCACGGCATAGGCGCCGCCGATGCCATGGTTGGCGATGCCGGCGGCGAGCGCGCTGTGATAGGCGGCGGCGTCGGGGCCGAGTTCCAGCATTTCGCCGAGGACCGCGAGTTTGCGCGACCCGTCGCGGCGCGCCCCGAGCGCCGCAAAGGCGGCGTCCATCGACCCCGGGTTGGCGTTGTAGGCATCGTCGATCAGGATGACCTCGCGCCCGCCGAGCCGCAGCCGGTGCTCGGCGCCGCGCCCGGCGAGCGGCCGGAAGGAAGCCAGCCGCGCCAGGACGGGCTCGATCGCATAGCCGGCGGCGGAGGTGGCCGCGAGCACCGCGAGGCTGTTGAGCGCCATATGCAGGCCCGGCGCCGCCAGTCGATAGGCGATCGCCCGGCCGTCCAGTTCGGCGCGCACCTCGCCCGTCGCGGGATCGTGGCCGGTCAGCCGGGCGTCGCAGCCCGCTGACACGCCATAGTGGACGATGCGCAACCCGCGCAGCTTCGCGGCCATATGTACGCGTTCCCATTCGGCCATCTCGCGATTCAGCACGGCGATGTCGCCGGGCGCCATGCCGGTGAAGATGCGGGCCTTGCGCGTGGCGATCGTCGCGAGGTCGGAATGATATTCGAGATGCGCCGGCGAGATGTTGGTGAAGATCGCGACATGCGGCCGCGCCAGTTGCGCGTTTGCCGCCATCCGCCCGATCGCGAGCTCGAGCACGACATTCGGGGTGTCCCACGGAATGGAGGCAAGGTTCCACGCGATGCCGTGCGGGAGGTTGGCGTTGGCGCGCGTCTCGCCCACCGCACCGAAGGCGCCGAGTGCATTGGCGAGCATCGCCGAGACCGTTGTCTTGCCCGCGCTCCCGGTGACCGCGAAGATCTTGCCGCTCATGCGCGCCCGCGCGAAGCCGCCGAGGCGCAGCACCGCGCGCCCGACATTCGGCACCGCGAGTTGCGGGACGGGCAGGTCGACGCGATCCTCGGTTTCCGCGACGATCAGCGCGGCGGGCGGATGGGCCAGCCTGGCGAGCTGGAAGCGCGGAACGCCCGCCTTGTCGTCCGTTTCACGCACTGCGACCATCGCGCCGCCGTGCATCTGGGGTGCCGAGATGATGAGGCCGCTCGCCGACCAGCCGTCGTCTGGCGGGCAGTCCCAGCGGCCGCCGGTCGCACGCTGGACATGGCCGGGGGTCCAGTGGCGGCGCGTTTCGCCGGGTGGCTCCTGCTCATGCGCGCGTCCGTCGCCATTCTCGGCCGCGAGCAGATAGCTACGATAGGCGACCAGCCCCGACAGATAATGTTCGACATCGTCGATGCGGACGCGAAACGCATGGTGACGGATGAAGAAGCTGCCCGCGATCTTGGCCGGCGCGGCGAAATACATCGCCAGTTCGGGCCAGAAATGACCGTTGAGCAGATGCTGCGCGCGCCGGTGCATCGCGTCATAGAAGGCGGGCAGGTCGAGATCGGCGAGCAGCGGCGCACGGGCGGGGTCGGCGCGCAGCCGCGCGACCATCTTTTCGGCCGCCGTCATCAGTTCGAGCAAGGTCGGGAAGGTCGTGATGCGGTCGCGGACGAAGTCCAGATAGTCGCGCACATTGGCGATGCCGAAGCGGAAATATTCGGGCTCGGGACGCCGCCGGGTCAGCTCGTTCGCGGCATAGCCGAGCCAATGGTCATGCGCCTGCCAATGTTCGGCCGCGATGAAGTGGCCGAACGCCTTTTCCACCGCGGCGAGCCAGCGCGCCTCGCCGGTCAGCGCGTGGAGGCGCATCAGCGCGAAGGCCGCCTCTCCGTCGTAATAGATGGTGCGGCGCGCCTGCTTAACCTCGAGCGAGGGATGGCGCAGGACATGGACGAAACTGCCGTCCGCCGGGTCCTGCATATGCAATATGCCCTCTGCCAACGCGTCCAGCAACGCGATCTGGCTGCGGTCGCCCGACAGCTCGACATATTTGGCGATCGCCAGGATCGCGACGGCATTGCCGCCCAATTTGATCTCGCCGCCCGTGTCGATCAGAAAGGCCGCGCGCGTACCGTCGGCCAATATCTCATGGCGGATGAGGTCGGTGACGAGACAGGCCAGCGCGCGGTCGATCGCGTCGCCAAGATCGCAGTCCTGCGTGACTTCGAGCGCTTCGAGCATCGCATAGGTGCTGCTCGCATGGCGCAGGCTGTTATAGGCCGGGATCGCGCGGTCGAAGCAGGGATGCCAGCCATAGTGGAAGCGCCCGTCGGCCTGCACCTGCGTCGCGAGATAGCGGCTGCCGCGGTCGACCAGAGCGAACAATGTGTCGGGATCGAGCGCGGGTACGCCGCGGCGCCCGGTTTCCAGCCCCTGCGCCGCAATCGGATGGACGACGCCGTCTTCGCCGACGAAGGCGCCGCGCGTCGTGAACAACCAGACTATCCGATTGTCGTCGAAATCGGGCACGAAGCCGGGATAGCGCTGCGCGGCGTAGCGACGGAAGTTGCCGGGGTTGAGCACCGCCGCGACCTCCTGTCCGCCGCCATAAAGCATGGCATTGGCGTTCAGTTCGGTTTCCAGGAAGGCATGGTCGAAAGCGAGGTCGAGCGCGATGCCGAGACGGAAATAGCCGCGCTTGGTTTCCCTGAGCCGCGCGTGCAGGGCTTTCCAGTGCGTCTTTTCCACTGCGTCGACGCAGTCGATGCGCAGCCACTCGCTGCCATCCGCAATATCCGCGACGCGGGCCCAGGCGTCGTCGATCGTCGGCGCCACGATGGTCGTGACAGTCGCCCGCTTCGTTCCGTCGGTTGCGGAAACGAACAGGATGTGCCGCCGGACCCCGCCCGTCACCATGGCTTCGCCGTCGGGGATCGCGGCGCGCAGCGCAGCAAGGCGAGGCGAGGTCGGTGCGTTCATCGCTCGCGCAGCCCTTCGCGCGCGCGGTTGAGTGGCTTCAGCAGATATTGCAGCACCGTCTTTTTGCCGGTGTGGACATCGACCGTCGCGATCATGCCGGGGACGATCGGGAAACGGCGCCCCGCCTTGTTGACCAGCGTATCCGATTTGGTGCGGACGAAGACGCGGTAATAGAAGATTTCGGGCTTCACCTCGTCGCGGATCGTGTCGGGCGAAATGCTGGTGACCACGCCTTCCAGCCCGCCATAGATCGCATAGTCATAGGCGGTGACCTTGACCGTCGCGCGCTGGCCGGGGCGGATGAAGGCGATGTCGCGGGGCGACATGCGCGCCTCGATCATCAACTGGTCGCCCATCGGGATGATTTCCATCAGCTTGCCGTTGGGCGGGATGACGCCGCCGACGGTCGATACCTCGATGCTCTTGACGATCCCGCGCACCGGCGAGCGCAACGTCAGCCGTTCGAGCGTATTCGACCGGCCGCGCACCACCGGCGCCAGCGCCTGCACCTCCTCGTCGGCCTTGGCGAGATCCTGCCGCGCTTCGACGATATATTGCGAGCGGAGGTCGGCCTTTTTGAGCTGAAGGTCGGCCTGCTGGCGGCGCAGGCGCAGCACCTCGGCATTGCTCGCCGCACCGACCTCGATCAGCGACTGGCCGATCGACACTTCCTTGCCGATCAGCGCCAGCGATTCGTCGATCAGCCCGAGCGAACTCGCGAGGCTGCGGCGCCGCGCGTCGTAGAGACGGGCTTCTTCGGCCTTGA
>NZ_LYVN01000093.1 GCF_001990265.1 Sphingopyxis sp. KK2 | reverse complement strand
CCCCTAACCCCTCCCTAAAGGGGCGGGGAATGGATTGCTCCCACCCAAAAACGACGGCTTCGCGCTTGCCCCCCTTCGGCTTCGCGTTCAAAGCGCTCGGGACAACGGGGAGAGTGACGAGCCATGGATCTGGCACCCTATCGCAAGCATCGGCGCATCCTGACCGCGAGCCTCGTCGGCACTGCGGTCGAATTCTATGATTTCTATATCTATGGCACCGCCGCCGCGCTGGTGTTCGGGCCGCTCTTCTTTCCGTCCGAATCGCCGTCGGCGCAGCTGATGCTGAGCTTCATGAGCTTCGGCCTCGCTTTCTTTGCGCGTCCGGTCGGGGCGGTGGTGTTCGGCCATTATGGCGACCGGATCGGGCGCAAGTCGACCTTGGTCGCCTCGCTGATGCTGATGGGGGTGTCGACGCTGTTGATCGCTTTCCTGCCGACCTATGCGATGGTCGGTTGGGTTGCGCCGTTGCTGCTGTGCATCCTGCGCTTCGGACAGGGCTTCGGGCTCGGCGGCGAGTGGGGCGGGGCGGCGCTGCTCGCGGTCGAGAATGCGCCGCCAGGCTGGCGCGCGCGCTTCGGCATGGTACCGCAGCTCGGCGCACCGGTGGGGTTTATTGCGGCGAACGGTCTGTTCCTGATCCTTGGGCTGTGGCTTTCAGACGATGATTTCGCGGCGTGGGGATGGCGTATTCCCTTCCTGCTCTCGGCGGTGCTCGTCGGGCTGGGTCTGTGGGTGCGGCTGAAGATCGGCGAGACGCCCGATTTCGCCGAGGCGCTGGAGCAGGACCGTCCGGTCGGGGTGCCGATCGGCGAATTGCTGAAGCGGCACCTGCTGCCGACGCTGGCGGGCACCTTTGCGGTCGTCGCCTGTTTCGCGATCTTCTACCTCTCGACCAGCTTCGCGCTCGCGCACGGGACGACGACGCTTGGCTATCCGAAGGAGCAGTTCCTGCTGATCCAGCTCGGCGCCATCCTGTTCATGGCGGCGGGCATTGTCGTCGCGGGTTATTGGAGCGATGCGGTGAGCGCGCAGAGCGTCCTCACCTGGGGCTGCGGCGCGACGATCCTGATCGGTTTCCTGTTCGGCCCCGCGCTCGCGTCGCAGAGCTGGGGGCTGGTCTTTGCCGGACTCGCGTCGGCGCTGTTCGTGATGGGGCTGGTCTATGGCCCGCTCGGCGCCTGGCTGACCGGACTGTTTCCGGTCGAGGTGCGCTATACCGGCGCGTCGATGACCTTCAACGCGGGCGGCATCCTCGGCGGTGCCGCCGCGCCGATCGTCGCGCAGGCGCTGGGCGACTGGCGCGGGACCGCGGCGGTGGGGCTGTATCTGGCGCTTGCCGGGGTGGTGAGCTGGTTCGGGCTGCTGATGGTTCGCGGGCGCGCCTAGGCGGCCCGCAGCAACGTCAGCTTGGCCTTGCCGACCTTGCGTTCGGCGTCGATCTCGAAGCCCGCGACCTCGACGACTTCCTTTTCGCCGGTTTCGACCGACACCCAGGTTTCGGGCGCGATCCAGCCGAGGCGGCCCAGCTTGTCGAGCGCGACGCTGCCCGCGCCGGTCGCGTAAGGCGCATCGAGCAGGAGCAGGTCGTAGCTGCGCCGTGCCGGGCCGAGCGTGAGCACCGAGCCGGCGCGGACGTCGGCGCGGGCGGTCGCGCCGAGGGTGGCGAGGTTCTTTTTGAGTGCGTCGAGCGCGTCGCGGTCCTGTTCGGCGAAGAGGCATTGTTCGGCGCCGCGCGACAGCGCCTCGATGCCGAGCGCGCCCGAGCCCGCGAAGAGGTCGGCGACATAAAGCCCCTCGAAGCTGCCGAGGCGGCTCGCGAGCATCGAGAAGAGCGTTTCGCGCGTGCGATCGGCGGTCGGCCGCGTCGCGTCATTTTTAGGCGCGAGCAGCTTGCGGCCGCGCCATTCGCCGGAGATGACCCTCATTTCAGGTGCCGACGGAATTTGAACAAATCGTCGCGCGGGACGGTGTCGACGTCGCCCATGCCGAGCCCTTCGAGCGTGAATTCGCCGTAGCGGGTGCGGATCAGGCGGCTGACCTGAAGCCCGAAATGTTCGAGCACCTTGCGCACTTCGCGGTTCTTGCCCTCGGTAAGCGTCAACTCGATCCACTGGTTGCGCCCGGTGCGCCGTTCGAGATTGGCGTCGATCTTGCCATAGCGGACGCCGTCGATCTCGATTCCCATCGCCAGTTCCTCGAGCTGTTCCTGGCTGATCTCGCCGAACGCGCGCGCGCGATAGGTGCGCTCGACCCCGCTCGCGGGCAGTTCGAGCTGGCGCTTGAATTCGCCGTCGTTGGTGAGCAGCAGCAGCCCTTCGGTATTATAGTCGAGACGGCCGACGGGCATCACGCGCGGCAGCCCCTTGGGCAAGAGGTCGTAGATCGTCTTGCGGCCCTTGGGGTCGCGCGCCGCGGTGAGGCAGCCGGCGGGCTTGTGGAAGCGGTAAAGGCGCGTCGAAACGGGCTTGGCGACTGGGTTGCCGTCGACGGTGAGGCCATCGAGCGAGGCGAGCAGCGGTGCGGGCTGGACGATGATCTCGCCGTTCAGCGCGATGCGGCCTTCCTCGATCATGCGCTCGACATCGCGGCGCGAGCCGACTCCGGCGCGCGCGAGCAGCTTGGCGATGCGCTGCGGCCCGTCCTCGCGCTCGGCCTCCTCGACGGGCTTGCGGGGTGGGGCAGCACCGCGCGCGGCGCGGCGGCCGCGCGGGGCCTCGCGCTTGTCGTCGGCAGGACGCGCGCTGCGTGCGCCGGAACGGGGAGGACGGGGGGGCTTCATGGGAACGGATTTGGCTTTCTTGTCGTTATTCGGGGCAAGAGTGTTGCTCTGTGATCACGCTCATAGACGGAAATGCATCACTTCGTCGATGGCAAGCGAAACGCCGCTTGCACCAGACGGGAGTGGGAGTCATGTCGCCGCTGAAGGGAGTTGTCATGCTGTTCGCGTCCCGCCCGTCGTGCATCAAGCGGCTGCTGGTCATCGAGGATGACCCGCTGGTCGCGTTCGACAATGAGCGGACGCTGAAACACAGCGGCTATGACGTCGTCGCGTCGGTCGATTCGGGCGAGGCGGCGGTGGCGCTGATGGCGGTCGAACAGCTCGATGCCCTCGTCCTCGACCTTGGTCTTGCGGGTGACATGACCGGGCGCGAAGTGGCGCGGCTGGCGCGCGATCGCGGCATCGCGGTGCTGCTGGTCACCGGCCAATGCCCCGAGGATGCGGCCGACATCGCACTCGCTTGCCTGAACAAGCCGCATAGCGCGTCGGCCCTGGTGGCGGCGCTGAAGGCGCTCGAGGCGATGAGCTGCAAGAATGAGGCGCCGCGCAAGGTGAGCGGCCTGACGACCTATTGGCGGCCCGAGGCGGCGTAAGCCGCACGGTTCGGCGCGCTGTCACCAATTAGGCGCTTCCAATTTGACGCCGGGGCTTTAGGCCCGTCCCCAGGGAAGAAGAGCCGCTGTCCAGCGGCCCCGGGGAGCACCGCATGTCCGTCGATTTAATCCGTTTCCTCATTTTCGCCGGCATCCTTGTCGGGCTTGTTTTCGTCGCGCTCGCGGTCCCGGCGTTCCGCCCCTATCTGCGCAAGAATCCCGCGGTCGCGTTCCTCCTCGGTATTTCCAGCGGCTTCCCGTTCACGCTGGTGGCCGCCACGATGACCTTCTGGCTGGCCAAGGTCGGCTTCACGCCGACGACCATCGGTTTCGCGGTGATGGTCGGCATTCCCTACACGATCAAATTCCTGTGGGCGCCGCTGGTCGACAAGATTCCCCTGCCTGTCCTGACGAAAGCGCTGGGCCAACGGCGCAGCTGGCTGTTTTTCGTCCAGTTCTTCCTCGTCCTTTCGATCTGGCAGATGGGCGCGAGCAACCCGCAGCCCGACGATTATGGCTGGTTCCTGTTCTGGGCGGTCGTCACGGCCTTTTTCTCGGCGACGCAGGATATCGTCATCGACGCCTATCGCATCGAGATATTGGAAGAGGACGAGTTCGCGCACGGCACCGCCACCAACCAGTTCGGCTATCGCACGGGCAATCTGATCGCGGGCGCCGGGACGATCTATTTCGCTTCGCAGGAAGGGCTGGGGCTTGGCTGGGCGGTCGCCTATGCGCTCACCACGCTCTGCGTGGTTCCCGCAATCCTCGGCGCCTTCTGGGCCGGCGAGGGCAAATTCGTCGACCGGTTCGGCAGCGCATCGGGCATGAAGCCGGGGCAATGGCTCGTCGAAACCGTCGTCAACCCGTTCCGCGAGTTCCTGAGCCGCGACGGCGCGCTGATGATCCTGCTGTTCATCCTGGTCTACAAGGTCGGCGATGCGATGGGGCAGGCGATGCTCAGCCCGATGATCGTCGACCTCGGCTTTGCCGACCTCGACTATATATCCGCGAGCAAGATCTGGGGCTTTGCCGCGCTGATTATCGGATCTGCGCTGGGCGGGCCGTTCGTGCTGTGGCTCGGAATGGGCCGCGCGCTGCTCGTTTCGGTGCTCCTGATGATGTTCTCGAACGTGATGTTCATGGCGCTTTCGATCGCCGGCAATAATTACTGGATGCTGGTTGCGGCGATCGTGACCGAAAATGTCACCAGCGGCATCGGCCTGACCGTCGTGGCTGTCTATCTCTCAGGGCTGTCGAACATCGCCTATACCGCAACGCAGTTCGCGCTGCTGTCGTCGGTGGCGGTGATCGGGCGGACCTTCATGGCCGGCCCCGCCGGCTATGCCGCCGAGAAGCTGGGATGGACGGCTTTCTGGGGGCTGACGGTGGTGGCCGCGATCCCCGGGATGATCCTGCTGTGGATGATGTGGCGCAAGGGCTATGTCGTGCAATCGATCCGCCAGAGCGGCGATGTCGACGAGCGCAAGCTGCGCGAACCGGTCGGCGCGGGGCGTATCGCCGGATTCGCGCTGATCGTCGCAGGCGTGGTCGGGGTGCTGATGGCGAACCAGCTCGAGCTCGAAGCCTATGTGATGTACGGTTCGCTCGCCGCCCTTGCGGTCGGAATCCTGTTCGCGTGGAAGGGGCCGGCGCTAAAGGCGGCGTAACGGCCCGGCAGGCAGGATGAGGTGAAGCCGACGCGCCGGGCGTCAGGACACATTATAGAAGACGGTGTCCTGACCTTGCGCGGCGAAGGCGCCGCCTGCGGTGCGCCGGGTCGGGATCACGGCGCGAAGCGTCGGCTTGTTCCAGCTCTTGCGCTGCGACGAGATGCTGTGCGGCGTGTCAGACATGTCGATACTCCCCTGGTCCGGAAGGTCGATCTGGCGTTCGCCGGGCCGGGTTGTCAAGAAAGTCCGCGACGGCGATGCTAAACGGGTTGCTGCGCGTTGGCGCGCAGCACTTCGCCCGCCAGATAGAGCGAGCCGCAGATCAGGACATCGCCGCGCGCACGGTACTGCGCGATATGGCCGAGCGCGGCGGTGACGTCGGGGCAGGGATGCACGTCGCGGATGCCGAGGTCGCGGCGGACCATGTCGCAGAGGCCGGCGGGGTCGTGATGATCGTGGCCGGGGATGGGGACGGCCTGGAAGGAGGCGATGCGGCTCGCGAAGGGGCGCAGGAAGCCCATGGCGTCTTTGTTGCTCAGGAGGCCGCAGACGATGTGGAGCGGCGCATGCGCATCGAGCGCGCGCGTAAGTGCGGCGCCCGCGTCGGGGTTGTGACCGCCGTCGAGCCAGGCGCTGGTTCCCGCAGGCAGGAGCCGGGTGAGCGGACCGCTTTCGAGCCGCTGCATGCGGCCCGGCCAGAAGGCGGCGGCGACGCCCTCGGTCATCTCGGCCTCGTTCGGGCGCGGGTGCGGGGCGATGGCGAGCATCGCGATCGCGAGGCCGGCATTATGGTGCTGGTGCGCGCCGGCCATTTGCGGGATCAGCGCGGTGTCGATCGAACCGAATTTCGAGCTCCAGCGGAAGCTGTCGCGCGCACTTTCGACACTCCAGTCGCGGCCTTCGGAGAAAAGCGTGCCGCCGACGGCTTCGGCGCGGTCGGCGATGATCTGCATCAGCGGTTCGGGATAGGCGAGGGTCGCGAGCGCGGCGCCGGGTTTGAAAATACCCGCCTTTTCCCATGCGATGCGAACCGCCGGTTCCGTCGGGGTGCCCGCTTCGGGAGCGAGCAGGAAGGCCTCATGGTCGATACCGAGCGAGGCGATACCGCATACCGCCGGCGCCGGGATGATGTTGGTCGCGTCGAGCCGGCCGCCGAGCCCGACCTCGATGATGCAGTCATCGGCAGGAGTGCGCGCTAAGGCGAGGAAGGCGGCGGCGGTGGTGATTTCGAAAAAGCTCGCCTGCAAATCGTGCGCGACGTCGAGCACCTCGGCGAGCAGCGAAGCGAGCTGCGCGTCGTCGATCAGCGTACCCGCGATGCGGATGCGTTCGTTGAAGCGGACGAGGTGCGGGCTGGTGTAGGCATGGACGCGGCGTCCCTGCGCCTCGAGGATTGCGCGCAGATAGGCGCAGGTCGATCCCTTGCCGTTGGTCCCGGCGACATGGAAGGTTCGCGGGAGTCGCTCCTGCGGATTGCCGAGGCGGGCACAGAGTTCGGCGATACGTTCGAGCCCGAGGATGTCGCGTCCCGGCGACAGCGCGGCGAGGCGGTCGAGCTGGGCCTGAACGGCGGGATCGGCGCTATGTGCGTGGTCGGGCATGAGAATAGTTCAGCTACTCAAACACCGTTCGCCCTGAGCTTGTCGAAGGGCCGCTCTTTCTTTGTGACGTATAGAAAGAAAGGACGGTGCTTCGACAAGCTCAGCACAAACGGTAATGAAGGGAGCGCTCGTCCCTAAGCCGCCTTCTCGGGCGCCAGATAGCCGATCAGGCGGCCGAGCGTCGCGGGCAGTTCCTTGCGGTGCACCACCATGTCGATCATCCCGTGGTCGAGCAGATATTCGGCGCGCTGGAAGCCTTCGGGCAATTTCTCGCGGATCGTATTCTCGATCACGCGCTGGCCCGCGAAGCCGATCAGCGCCTTGGGCTCACTGATCTGCACGTCGCCGAGCATCGCATAGCTGGCGGTGACGCCGCCCGTCGTCGGGTCGGTGAGCAGCACGATATAGGGCAGGCCGGCGCGGCGCAGGCGCGCGAGCGCGACGGTGGCGCGCGGCATCTGCATCAGCGACAGCGTGCCTTCCTGCATGCGCGCGCCGCCCGCGGCGGTGATCGCGATATAGGGGCAGCCGCGCCTGATCGCTTCCTCGACCCCGGCGACGAACGCCTCGCCGACGGCAACGCCCATCGAGCCGCCCATGAAGGCGAAGTCTTGCACGCCGATGACCGCCGGGTGGCCGCCGATGCGGCCGAAGGCGTTCTGATAGGCGTCGCGGTCGCCGGTCGAGGCGCGCGCGGCCTTGATGCGGTCGGTATATTTCTTGGTGTCGCGGAACTTCAGCGGATCCTCGGGCGCGGCGGGCGAGGCGAGGGTTTCGTGCAGGCCGCCGTCGAACAGCTGGAGGAAACGCTCGCTCGCGCCGATGCGGTCGTGATGGTCGCAGCGCGGGCAGACGTTCAGATTGTCCTGCCATTCCTTGACGAACACCATCTGCTGGCATTCGCGGCACTTGTGCCAGAGGTTGTCGGCGGTATCGCGCTTTGCCGCGAAGGGCAGGGCGTTGCGGACGCGTTCGAGCCAGCTCATGCGGCGATCTCCTTTGCGCCGTGGATAGCATCGGCGAGTGAACGGGTGAAGGCCTCGACATGCGGCGCGGCGGCGTCGCCATGTTCGGCAATGATGTCGATGAAGGCCGAGCCGACGACGACGCCGTCGGCGACCCTGGCGATTTGCGCCGCCTGATCGGGGGTGCGGACGCCGAAGCCGACCGCGACGGGCAGGTCGGTGGCGGCCTTGAGGCGCGTGACCGCTTCCTCGATGCTCGCCTGTGCCGCCTGCTGCAGCCCGGTGATGCCGGCGACGCTGACATAATAGAGGAAGCCGCCCGCGCCTTCGAGCACCGCAGGCAGGCGCGCGGGGTCGGTGGTCGGGGTGGCGAGGCGGATCAGGTCGACGCCGGCGGCGCGCAGTGCGGGGCCGAGTTCGGCATCCTCCTCCGACGGAATGTCGACGCAGATGATGCCGTCGACCCCCGCCTTTGCGCATTCGGCGGCGAACCATTCAGGACCGCGCACCGTCATCGGATTGGCATAGCCCATCAGGACGAGCGGGGTATCGGGATGGCGGCTGCGGAAGGCGGCGGCGATCGCGAAGATGTCGGCGGTGGTCGTGCCCTTGGCGAGGCTGCGCAGGTTCGCCGCCTGGATCGCGGGGCCGTCGGCCATCGGGTCGGTGAAGGGCATGCCGAGCTCGATCACATCGGCACCCCCCGCAACGAGCGCGTCGAGGTTCGCGGCGGTGTCGCCGTCGCCCGCGGTGATGAAGGCGATCAGCGCGGTTTGCGGCTTGGCGAAGATGGCGGCGAAGCGGGTCATTCGCTCCATCCTTTCTTGGGCTCGGGCCATTGGCGCCCGAAGAAGGGGCGTGCCACATACCATGCTGCCAAGAGGCCGACGGGGGCTGCCACGATCCGCCCCCATGATAGCCACAAGCCTTCCGTGAGAACGAAATAAACGCCCAAGGCAACACCGGCGGCGACGCTCAATTCAAAAGCAGTCTTTTTGAACTTGTAGGTCACAACGCCACCCCCAGCGCGTCGGCGACGGTGAAGATATCCTTGTCGCCGCGGCCCGAGCAGTTGACGATGATGATCTTGTCCTTGCCGAGCGTCGGCGCGATGCGTTCGGCGGCGGCGATGGCATGGGCGCTTTCGAGTGCGGGGATGATGCCCTCGAGCTTCGTGAGCTTCTGGAAACTCGCGAGCGCCTCGGCGTCGGTCACCGGCTCGTAGCGGACGCGGCCGATGTCGTGGAGCCAGCTATGCTCGGGCCCGATGCCCGGATAGTCGAGCCCTGCCGAGATGCTGTGCGCCTCGGTGATCTGGCCGTCTTCGTCCTGCAGCAGATAGGTCTTGTTGCCGTGGAGGATGCCGGGGCGTCCGCCCGCGAGGCTGGCGGCATGCTTGCCATCGAGGCCTTCGCCCGCGGCCTCGACCCCGACGATCTCCACACTGGCGTCGTCGAGGAAGGGGTGGAAGAGGCCGATCGCGTTCGATCCGCCACCGACGGGGGCGATCAGCATGTCGGGCAGGCGGCCCTCGGCCTCGAGGATCTGCGCCTTCGCCTCGTCGCCGATCACCGACTGGAAGTCGCGGACGAGTTCTGGATAGGGGTGCGGGCCGGCGACGGTGCCGATGATGTAGAAAGTGTCGTGGACGTTCGCGACCCAGTGGCGCAGCGCCTCGTTCATCGCGTCCTTGAGCGTCTTGGCGCCGCTCTCGACCGCGACGACTTCGGCGCCGAGCAGCTTCATGCGGAACACATTGGGCTGCTGCCGCGCGACGTCGACCGCGCCCATGAAGATCGTGCAGGGCAGGCCGAACAGCGCCGCGACGGTCGCGGTGGCGACGCCATGCTGGCCCGCGCCGGTCTCGGCGATGATCTTCGTCTTGCCCATGCGCTTCGCGAGCAGGATCTGGCCGATGCAATTGTTGATCTTGTGCGCGCCGGTGTGGTTGAGGTCCTCGCGCTTCAGGTAGATTTTCGCGCCGCCGAGATGATCGGTGAAGCGCTGGGCACACCACAGCGGGCTGGGGCGGCCGACATAATTTTTGAGCAGGTCGTCGAACTCGGCCTTGAACGCGGGGTCGGCCTGTGCGGTGCGATATTCGCGTTCGAGGTCGAGGATCAGCGGCATCAGCGTCTCGGCGACATAGCGCCCGCCGAACTGGCCGAAATGGCCCCGATCGTCGGGGCCGGTGCGAAGGCTGTTGGGTAAGTCGGTCATCGACCGGCGGCTTTAAGGAAAGCGGCGATCTTGTCCACATCCTTGACGCCCGGCGCGCTTTCGATGCCCGACGAGACGTCGACCAGCGGCGCGTGCGTCGCGGCGATTGCCTCGGCGACATTGGCAGGGGTCAGGCCACCGGCAATGCCCCAGTCGATGCTGTGCCGATGGTTTACGAGCAGCGTCCAGTCGAAGCGCGTCCCGGTTCCGCCGGGCATCGCCTGCGCGGGCGCGTCGAAGAGCAGGCGGTCGACGACGCCGTCATATTTCGCCGAGCGCGCCAGCGTGCCCGCGTCGCGGAGGCCGAGGGCCTTCCACGCCTCGGTCTTCGTGTTCGTCTTGACCGCGCTGATCCATTCGGGGGTTTCGTCGCCGTGGAACTGGATGATGTCGGGCTTGACCGCATTCCACGCCGCGCCGGTGACCTGCGGCCCGGCGTTGACGAGGAGCAGCGCGACCTTGACCCGGTCGCCAGCATATTGGCGGAGCTCGGCGGCGGTCTTGAGATCGACGTAGCGCGGGCTCGGCGCATAGTGGTTGAGGCCGATATGCGTCGCGCCGTGGCGGATCGCGGCGTCGATTTCGGCCTTGGTCTTGAGGCCGCAGATTTTGACGAGAGGGGGCATATTCAGACTATCCAACATCCGTTCGTCTCGAGCGAAGTCGAGAGACGCTGCGTTCGTGCGGGCCTTCGCGTGTCTCGACTGCGCTCGACACGAACGGAAAGAGAGGTGGGCGCCTTAAAGCGTCGCCTCGATCTCGCGCGCGGCAAGGTCGGGGTCCTGCGACTGGCTGATCGGGCGGCCGACGACGAGGATCGAGGCGCCGTCGCTCATCGCCTGCGCGGGGGTGACGATGCGTTTCTGGTCGCCGGCCTTGCCATTCGCGGGGCGGACGCCGGGGACGACGAAGAAACCGCCCGGCCAGGCGCTGCGCGCCGACTTCACTTCCTGCCCCGAGCAGACGATGCCATCGAGGCCCGATTCGCGCGCGAGTTTGGTGAGGCGGACGACCTGGTCGTGCGGGGTGCCGCCGACGCCGATGTCTTCGAGGTCGGGGGCGTCAAGGCTGGTGAGCACGGTCACCGCGACGACCTTGGTATTCAGCCCTGCGGCGGCCTTGGCCTCTTCGAGCATCGCGCGGCCGCCCGCAGCGTGGACGGTCAGGATGGCGGGTTCGAGCGGACGGAGCGCCTGGATCGCCTTTGCGACGGTGTTCGGAATGTCGTGGAGCTTCAAATCGAGGAAGATCGGCAGCCCGATCTTCGCCATTTCATGCACGCCATGATGGCCGTTGGCGCAGAAGAATTCGAGCCCGAGCTTGAGCCCGCCGACATGGTGGCGGACCTTTTGCGCGAGCGTCTGCGCGACGTCGAGATGCGTGGTGTCGATGGCGAGATAGAGCGGCGAGGTCATGGCTTGTCCGTCGGGAAGAGGTCGGTGGGGGTGGCCGAGGGCGTGGCGACGGGCACGGGTTCGACCGGCACGACCGGCGCCGCGATCGGCTCGGCGGGGCGATTGGCCATCGCGCGCAGGTCGGTAAGCTGGCGCTCGCTATGGTCGAGGCGGCGCTTCAAGGACCAGCGCGCGGCGCGCCACGCGAGCCAAGTTGGCAAGAAGCCGATTAGGAAGGAGATAAGCACGATTGCCGGGAGTTTGGTCTCGACTATCAGATTAGGCCAGACCTGGACGGGAACGACGACCCAATTCACTGTCGAGAAGACAACGAGCAACGCGGTGAGCAACACCCAGATGATCGTCCGGACAATTCCCATGCGGCTGCTCCTGTTTATTTTGGCGACGTGGCGGAAGCCTAGGCGAGTTTGGCGCGGGTTTCCAGAGGGGGAGGGGCAGTTTGCCCGCTCCCCTTTCGGAGAACGGACTCGTTATTCCCCGAACACCCGCGCGAAGATCGTGTCGACATGCTTGAGGTGATAGCCGAGGTCGAACAGCGCGGTGAGTTCATCGGCCGAGAGTTTCGCGCTGACGTCGGCGTCGGCCTTGAGCAGTTCGAGCAGCGACAGCGCGCCGTCGCTTTCCCAGACCTTCATCGCGTTGCGCTGGACGAGGACATAGCTTTCCTCGCGGCTCGCACCCGCCTGCGTCAGCGCAAGCAGGACGCGCTGCGAATGGACGAGGCCGCCCATGCGGTCGAGGTTCTTTTGCATGCGTTCGGGATAGACGAGCAATTTGTCGATCACGCCGGTCAGGCGGCCGAGCGCAAAGTCGAGGGTGATCGTCGCGTCGGGGCCGATGAAGCGTTCGACCGACGAGTGGCTGATGTCGCGTTCATGCCAGAGCGCGACATTTTCGAGCGCCGGGACCACCGCGCTGCGCACCATGCGCGCGAGCCCGGTCAGGTTCTCGGTAAGGATCGGGTTGCGCTTGTGCGGCATCGCCGACGAACCTTTCTGGCCCGGCGAAAAATATTCCTCGGCTTCGAGCACTTCGGTGCGCTGAAGGTGGCGGACCTCGACCGCAAGGCGTTCGATCGACCCGGCGATGACGCCGAGGGTGGCGAAGAACATCGCGTGGCGATCGCGCGGGATGACCTGCGTCGAGACGGGTTCGACCGACAGCCCGAGCTTGGCCGCGACATGCTCCTCGACGCGCGGGTCGATGTTGGCGAAGGTGCCGACGGCGCCCGAAATGGCGCAGGTCGCGATATCAGCGCGCGCCGCGATCAGGCGCGTCTTGCAGCGGTCGAACTCGGCATAGGCCTGCGCGAGCTTGAGCCCGAAGGTGACGGGTTCGGCGTGGATGCCGTGGCTGCGGCCGATGGTCGGGGTCAGCTTGTGCTCATGGGCGCGCTTCCTGATCGCGGCGAGCAGCGCGTCGAGGTCGGCGAGCAGGATGTCGGCCGACTGCGCGAGTTGGACCGCGAGGCAGGTGTCGAGCACGTCCGAGCTGGTCATGCCCTGATGCATGAAGCGCGCCTGGTCGCCGACATTTTCGGCGACCCAGGTCAGGAAGGCGATGACGTCGTGCTTGGTCACGGCCTCGATCGCGTCGATCGCGGGCACGTCGATCGCGGGGTTGGTCGCCCACCAGTCCCACAGCGCCTTCGCCGCGTCCTTGGGCACGACGCCCAATTCGGCGAGCGCGTCGGTCGCGTGCGCCTCGATCTCGAACCAGATGCGGAACCGGTTTTCGGCCGACCAGATGGCGGTCATTTCGGGCCGGGCGTAACGCGGAACCATGGTTTTTCCCTTCTTTAGGATCAATTGGACGCAGATTCTCGGCGGAATCGCGATGGGCCGCGCCCTAGCAGGGACGAGCCGCATCGCCAATCGTCACCGAAGTGCAACTTTCACATTTCGGCCATGGTTGATCCCATGCCCCTTCAGGACACAGCGGCGCGCAAGGCGAAGCGTCGTTGATATAACAGGAGAACTACCATGTTGAAGACCATGCTTTTGATCGGCGCTGCTGCCGTGAGTTTCCCCGCGCTGGCCCAGAACCAGCCCGTCGATCCGGCCGCACCGCCGGCAAGCCAGCCCGCCGAACCGGCAGCCGAGAATGTGCAGCCGGCGCCGACGCCCGAAGCCGCACAGCCGGCTCCGGCACCCGACGCGGCGCAGCCGACCCCGGCACCCGCACCGGGTCCCGATGCCTCGACGACGCAGCCCGTGACCGAGCCCGCTCCCCCGGCTGGCGAAGCCACGACCACCGCGCAGTCGGCACCGAGCGGCACCGCCGCCACCCCGGCGCAGGTCGCGCAGATCGTCGACAAGGAATTCCCCACCTATGACGCAGATTCGAGCGCCGAGCTGAGCGAAGTCGAATTCGCCGGCTGGATGAAGAAGCTTCGCGGCGCCAGCGAGCCGAGCCTCGACGTCGAATCGGCCGAGGTGAAGACCTGGATCGGCCAGGCCTGGGGTGCTGCCGATACCGACAAGAATGGTACCGTCAGCAAGGAAGAGCTGACCGCTTTCCTGTCGCGCGGCGCGTAAGCGTCCCTGACTGGGTGGTGAAGCCGTCGGAGCGATCCGGCGGCTTCATCGCGTCCGGGCTCTAGCCGCCCGGCTGTTTGACATCGATGATCGTCAGCCGATGCTCCTCGCCATTGCGATCGGGCCACAGGATCGACTGGCCGGTGCGCAGCCCGATAAGGCCGGCGCCGACGGGGGTGAGGATCGACACTCGTCCCGCGGCGATATCGGCGTAGGCCGGATAGACGAGTTCGACGGTGCGCTGCGTGCCGGTCTTCTCATCGGAGAAGGTCACGACGGACCCCATGGTCACGACATTGGTCGGCATCGCGTCGCGGCTGCAGATCGCGGCACGGTCGATTTCGCCGAGCAGCAATTCGTAGATTCGGTTGAGTTCATGCTGCTTGTGCAGCGCGAGTTCGGTGAGGCGGTCGGCTTCGGTGTCGATCATGTGGATCGCCGGGCGCGCGGCCCGGCTCTTGGTCTTGGTCATGGTGCGGACTTTCCGGACAGGGATGAGCGCACGCGGTCGTCCCGCGCACGCGATCTAAAGAATCGGAAATTTGCCCCGGGTTCGGGGCGAACGCGCCTGAACCCGGGGCTAGATGCCCGCGAGAAGTTGACCCCCGAAGAAGCGGAAGCGGAGAAGGCCGCGTCGAATCTGCATCGCGCGACGATGTCGTGCCGGGGGCTGGAAGTCAAATTCGGGAATGGGGCTAGAGCAGGCCCATCGCGCGCAGGCTGCGGTAATCCTTGCCGCCGATGATGATATGGTCGTGCAGCGTTACGCCGAGCTTTGCCGCGGCGGCGGCAATGTCGCGGGTGATTGCTATGTCCTGGCGGCTCGGTTCGGGGCTGCCGCTCGGGTGATTATGGACGAGGATGATTGCCGCAGCGCCGAGGTCGAGCGCGCGCTTGACGACTTCGCGGGTGTAGATCGCCGACTGGTCGATCGATCCTTCGCTCGCGAGTTCGTCGCGAATCAGCATGTTGCGCGTGTTGAGATAGAGGACGCGCACCCTTTCGATGTCGAGCGGCCCCATGTCGGCGCGCAGATAATCGAGCAGGGCGTCCCAGCTGGAGAGCAGGGGTCGGTCGGCGATTTCGGCCTTGAGCATGCGCAGGCTGGTGGCCTGGACGATCTTCAATGCGGCGATCGCGCCGTCGCCGAGGCCGTCGACGCGGCGCAGCGATTGCGGGTCGGCGGCGATCAATTGCGCCAGCGATCCGAATTCGCGGAGCAGCGCCTTTGCCAGCGGCTTGGTATCGCGGCGCGGGATGGCGAGCGCGAGCAGATATTCGACCAGCTCATAATCGGCGAGCGCATCGCCGCCTGCGTCGAGCAGGCGGGCGCGGAGCCTCGCGCGGTGGCCGCTATGATCGGAACCGTCCCCCATGATCATCGGAATAGCAGCTTGTGACCGTCACTCAACGGCCATAAGGTTCGGCGCATATGGCAACGTCTTGTCTTTTGCAGCCAATTGCGCCGTTTCGGCGTTATCTGACGGCAAAGGGCGGACCCGCCGGGGCGCATGAGGATTTTACGAAGGCGCCATGACCGACACCGTCGAAACCGCCCGAATCGTCAGGCACCGCCGCCGCATCAAGAAACGCTGGCTGACCGGCGCGGCGCTTGCGGTGCTTGTCGGCGGGCTGTGGCTGGCGCGCGAGCCCATCGCCGATCGTTTCGTGCGCGAACAGCTCGACTCGCTCGGCGTGCCGGCGACCTATGAGATCGAGGAAATCGGCTTTCGCACCGAGCGTATTTCCAATGTCGTCATCGGCGATCCGAGCCGACCCGACCTGATCGCCAAGACGGTCGAGGTGGAGCTCGGCTATGGGTGGAACGGCCCCTATGTCTCGACGATCACCGCCGATGGCGTGCGGCTCTATGGGCGGTTCGTCGACGGGCGATTGTCGCTCGGCGCGCTCGACAAGTTCCGCGATCCGACGAGCACCGATCCTTTTGCCTTGCCCGACCTGTCGGTGGTGCTGAGCGATGCGCGGGCGCGGGTCGAGACGCCGTGGGGCAATGTCGGCGCGGCGCTTGCCGGGCGCGGGCATTTGCAGCGCAATTTTTCGGGAACGCTGGCACTGGTGGCGCCGGTCGTGAGCGCGGCGGGATGCACGGGCGAGGCGGTGAGCTTTTATGGCCCGCTGACGGTACGCGACCTCGAGCCGCGTCTGAAGGGCGCGCTGCGCGGTCGCGAGCTGCGCTGTGCCGACGGAAGCGTGGCGGCGGCGTCGCCGCAGGTCGCGCTCGACGTCGCGCTGGGCAAGGACCTCAAAAGCTGGGACGGCAAGGCCGATGCGGCGCTCGCGTCGCTGGTCGCGGGGCCGGTGCGCGCCGAGCGGGTGGCGCTGGTCGCGGGGTTCAAGGGCAATTCCGACAAGACCGCGCTCAACCTGGACGGCGAGGCCGTGCGGCTGAGCGGCCCCGATTTCGCCGCGAACCGCGTCGATATCGACGCGACCGGCGAGGTCGGCAAGGTCGCGCCGAAGCTGGCGGGCAGCCTGAGTTTCGGACGCGCGGCGGCGAGCACCGGGCTGCGGCAGCGGATCGCGGCGAGTGCCAAGGGGCTGGACGGCAGCCCGGTGGGACCGCTCGCGGCCAAGGCGACCGACGCGGTGGCGCGCCTGCTCGGCGACCTGTCGGGCAAGACCGACTTCGCGCTGGCCGGTGAAGGTGATAGCGCCCGGATCGAGCTGATCGCTCCCGACCTGGTCAGTGAAAGCGGCGCGCGGGTGACGGCGAGCGACGACAGCCGGATCGCCTGGCTTTTTGCTGCGGCGCGGCCCGCCTTCCTCATTCAGGGGCAGTGGGCGTTCGGCGGCGGCGGACTGCCCGAAGGCACGCTCGACCTCGATCGCCGCGCCGATGGCAGCATCAGCGGGCTCGCGCGGCTCGACCCCTATGTCGCCGAGGGATCGCGGCTGGCGCTCACGCCCGTTCGCTTTTCGAGCGCCCCCGGCGCGCTGTCGCGTTTCACGACCGTTGCCGAGCTGACCGGACCGATCGCCGACGGGCGCGTCGAGCGGCTGCGCGTGCCGATCAACGGCGTGCTCGCGCCGACCGGGGCGCTGGCAC
>NZ_LYVN01000092.1 GCF_001990265.1 Sphingopyxis sp. KK2 | reverse complement strand
CCGGCGGGATTTGCGGCTGGGTGACCGGGCGCGTGCGCCAGTCGCTGATCTCCAGCGTCGCACCGTCGGCGTCGGGGACGATCCGGACCAAAGCATGGATATCGCTATGATCGTCGGCGGCAACCATCGGCCGGCTGATCTCGCGCTGCAGACGCTGCGCCAGCGCGACGAGCCGCGCGAGGTTCGGCAACGCCAGCGGCTTCCCGAGCGCGCCCCCGGCCCGCTGTTGCAACCGCACCAGCGCGGGGTCGCCGCTCAGCAGCACCCCGGCCCGGTCGATCCGGCCGCGGATGACATGCTCGCTCATCGCGCACCGCCCTCGTCGCCGAACGCCGCGGCGCGTGCCTGTAGCGCGGCGGCATAATCGTCGGGCGCGGCGCTCGCCACCGCGCGATTGGTCAGCATCGCCAGCGAGCCTTCGAGCGGCGCCAGCGCACCATGATCGCGCAGCAGCGGCGCGAGCAGCGGTGCAAGCTGCGCGGGCTCGGCGGTGATCAGCGCCAGCGCCATGTCGGCATAACGATATTTCTGCGCCGCGGCGGCGAGCGCGATCAGCGCCGGCCAGTCGTGGCGCGCGATCGCGGCGGCGGCGCTGTCCGATTGCGCGCCGATCGCCGACAGCGCGGCATGATAGGCGGTCGCGGCGGCGTCGATGCCGCGCGCGGGGTCGTGCTGCGCCAGCGCACCGCGCACCGCTTCGCCGAGCGCCGCGGCATGCGCCGGGTCCTTGCCCGAGCGGACGAGCGCCCAGGCCGCGATATCGAGCAACAGCGAACGGAACAGCTCGGGGTCGAGGTCGTCGATCGCGATGCCGGGATGGCCGAGCGCGTCGAACCGTCGCCGGTCGGCAATGCGCAGCGCCAGATAGCAGCGGTCGATATCGGACAGGGGATCGTCGCCGGGCGCCGATGCGGGCGCCGCAACATCGGTCGCACCCTGGGGCGCGGGTACCCCGATCTCGCTGCCGAGTTCGGCCGACTGTTCGCGCCAGCGATGTTCCTCGGCGCGCGCAAAGCATTGCGCGGCCAGCTGCGCCGCGCCGGGCAGTCCCTGCCTCGACCAGTCGTCCCACAGCGCCAGCGAATCGACCGCACCGCCGAGCAGGTCGGCGGCATCGCCGACCAGCCGCCGCGCGATGCCGAGCGCCAGCGCGCGCTGCTCTTCGGACAAGCGCGTCGCGGTCGGCGCGGCCAGATATTCCGCCGTTTCGCGCAGGCACGCCGACAGCGCCGGATTCACCGACGCGAGCTGCGAAAAGAGCGATGCTTGCACCATGTCAGCGTGCGGATAACAGAATGGCGTTAATGGCCACTAAACCTTGATGCGCTTTGTTTTCTTAGTGCGCAGGCCGCCGCGCGAGCCGCACCCAGATCAGGATCTGGAGCAGCGCAAGCAGCGGCAATATCGCGAACATCAGCGGCGCGATGCCGAAAATCAGCGCGGGGGCGAGCATCATCCACGCCTGGTCGGCGTCGGGCAGCAGCCAGTGGAAGCGCCGCCGTTCGCCCGAATCCTCGTACAGCCAGCGCGCCAGCAGGATCGTCGCGGCAAGGCACGGCGCCAGCGCCGCCTCGGAAAAAGCCGGCATCCGGTGGTCGGGACCGCCGAGCGACACCAGCCAGGGAAAGGCCGCAAGCAGCAGCCAGGCAAAGCTGCGGATCACATGGCGCGCCCGGTCCTGCGCCGCGCTCTCGGCCCGAAAGGCCGACAGGAAGCGCATCGCGGCGAGCCCGAGCCCGCCGAGTACCGCCACTAGCGCTCCCGCCGCCGCGAGGCCGCTCGCCGCCAGCAAGGCGACGATCAGCCACAGCAGGCCGGTGACATAGGGCAGGTATCGCGCCGTCGCTGGCGATTTCACCAGCAGCGGGCCGAACAATCGCACGATCGGCATCATGATCGCCGACCGTCCCAGCCCCATGCCGCCATATTCGACCTGCTGCAGGCTCGACTGCTCGAGCAGCGCCGCGGTCGGACGGTCGGTAACGATCGCGATGTCGCCCTGTTCGAACAGCGCGGGTTCGCAATAAAGCCGCCGCGCGCCCGATTGCACCGCCATGCGCAACAGGGTCAGGATCATGTCCCATTCGCCGGGCATCTCGGCCAGTTCGCGCACCATATGGTCCGAAATGCTGGCGAGCCCGCCCCAGCGCCGCGTCGCGTCGATGCGCTCGAAACTCTGGGTGAGCGGAGTGTCGCCGGTGACGAGGATCGCGGGCGATCCGGGCTTGGCGATCGCGGCATAATGCATGCCCCCCGCCTGCAACCCGTCGGTGACCAGGATAATGCGGTCGTCGCCCTCGACCAGCGCCAGCAGGTCGGCGGCGGCGCGTACCGGGGTCACCTTGATCCCGCGGCGGCGGATGCGGTCGCAGGTTGCGATCAGGTCGGCGGGCACCGCGCCGACGGCGATGGCGATGTGCGTCACCCCGACGTCGGCGAGCCGCGCCGCCTGCCGCTCGATCAATGTTTCCCCCGCCACGGTGACGAGCGCACGCAGCCCGCCATCGGGCACGGTCTCGCTGGCGCCGATCAGCGCGATCAGGGCCATCGGCGGCCGGCGGAAAGGGCGATTGTCACCCCGCGACCTTTAGGCGTGGGCGGGCGATTGGCAAGCCCCGCTTTTTGCGGCGGCATGACGTCATTTCGTGCCCGGCCGCGTGCATTTTGACGGTGAAATATTCCCGTCAAAATCGCCCGAATCGCTGGCGTTCGTCTGCCCCATCGGCTAGATGAAAACCACTTCCCGAAAAGCAGAAAAAAGGCCGGGTCTTGACCGAAGAAAATACGCCTACGCCGTCGCCCGAGGACGGCATTTCGCCGATCAACATCGTCGACGAAATGAAGACGTCCTACCTCGATTACGCGATGAGCGTGATCGTCAGCCGCGCGCTGCCCGACGTGCGCGACGGCCTGAAGCCGGTGCACCGGCGCATCCTCTATTCGGCTTATGAAAGCGGCTATGTCGCGGGCAAGCCCTATCGCAAGTCGGCGCGCATCGTCGGCGACGTCATGGGTAAATATCACCCGCACGGCGACAGCTCGATCTACGACGCCCTCGCGCGCATGACGCAGGACTGGTCGATGAGTGTGCCGCTCATCGACGGCCAGGGCAATTTCGGGTCGATGGACCCCGATCCGCCGGCGGCGATGCGCTACACCGAATCGCGCCTCGCCAAGGTCGCGAACACCCTGCTCGACGATCTCGACAAGGACACGGTCGACTTCCAGCCCAATTACGACGGCTCCGAACAGGAACCGACGGTCCTTCCTGCCCGCTACCCCAATCTGCTCGTCAACGGCGCGGGCGGCATCGCGGTCGGCATGGCGACCAACATCCCGCCGCACAACCTCGGCGAAATCATCGACGCGACCTTGGCAACGATCGAGAACCCGTCGATTTCGCTCGAAGATCTGATGGCGATCGTCCCCGGCCCCGATTTCCCGACCGGCGCGATGATGCTCGGCCAGGGCGGCGCGCGTAACGCTTATGCCACCGGCCGCGGCTCGATCATGATGCGCTCGACGCACGTCGTCGAGACGGGGCGCGGCGACCGCCAGTCGATCGTCCTCACCTCGATCCCGTTCCAGGTCGGCAAGTCGGGCCTCGTCGAAAAGATCGCCGAGGCCGCGCGCGACAAGCGCATCGAGGGTGTCGCCGATATCCGCGACGAATCGAACCGCGAGGGCGTGCGCGTCGTCATCGAACTCAAGCGCGATGCCACCGCCGACGTCGTGCTCAACCAGCTCTGGCGCCACACCCCGGCGCAGTCGAGCTTCCCTGCCAACATGCTCGCGATCCGCGGCGGCCGCCCCGAAATGATGGGGCTCAAGACGATCCTCGAGGCGTTCATCGCCTTCCGCGAGGAGGTCATCACCCGCCGCTGCAAGTTCGAACTCAACAAGGCGCGCGACCGCGCGCATATCTTGCTCGGGCTCGTCGTCGCGGTCAGCAACCTCGACGAGGTCGTGCGCATCATCCGCGGCTCGCCCAGCCCCGCTGCCGCGCGCGAGGCGCTGCTGGCGCGCGAATGGCCGATCGGCGAGATCGCGCCCTATATCCGCCTCGTCGAGGCGATCGACGGCGAGATGGACGACAGCGCGACCTATCGCCTCTCCGAAGTCCAGGTGAAGGCGATCCTCGACCTCCGCCTGCATCGCCTGACCGCGCTCGGCCGCGACGATATCGGTAACGAACTCAAGGGACTGGCAGCCGAAATTGAGGAACTGCTGAGCATCCTCGCCGACCGCGAAAAGCTTTATGCGGTGATGCGCGAAGAGCTGCGCGCGGTGCGCGACGAATTCGCCAAGCCGCGCCGCACGATCGTCGCCCCCGCCGCCGACGGCATCGACGACGAGGATCTGATCGAGCGCGAGGAGATGGTCGTCACCGTCACTCTCGACGGCTATATCAAGCGCACCCCGCTCGATACCTTCCGCGCGCAGCGCCGCGGCGGCAAGGGCCGCGCCGGCATGGCGACCAAGGACGAGGATGTCGTCACCGAGCTGTTCGTCACCTCGACGCACACCCCGGTTCTCTTCTTCTCGACCGCAGGCAAAGTGTACCGGATGAAGGTGTGGCGCCTGCCCGAGGGCGGGCCCGCGACGCGCGGCCGGCCGATGATCAACCTGCTGCCGCTCGGCAAGGACGAGACGATCTCGACCGTGCTCCCGCTGCCCGAGGACGAGACCGAATGGGGCAAGCTCCACGTCATGTTCGCAACCGCCAAGGGCAATGTGCGTCGTAACAGCATGGACGCCTTCACCAACGTGCCCTCGAACGGCAAGATCGCGATGAAGTTCGAGGGCGAAGACGAGGACGATCGCCTGATCGGCGTCGCGCTGCTCGACGAGAGCGACGACGTGCTGCTCGCCAGCCGCCAGGGCAAGGCGATCCGCTTTCCCGGCGACGATGTCCGCGAATTCCAGAGCCGTAATTCGACCGGCGTGCGCGGCATGCGCCTTGCGCCGGGCGACGAGGTGATCTCGCTGTCGATCCTTCACCGCGCGGGCGTCCGCGACCAGGAGGAGCGCGAGGATTATCTCCGCTTCGCGCCGTGGAAGGCCGAAAAGGACGGCGCGCCCGAAATGGCCGCCGAACGCTTCGCCGAACTCGCCGCGAAGGAACAGTTCATCCTGACGATCTGCGCCAACGGCTATGGCAAGCTTTCGTCGGCCTATGAATATCGCCGCACCGGCCGTGGCGGCCAGGGCATCACCAACATCGACAATATCGCCCGCAACGGCCTCGTCGTCGCCAGCTTCCCCGCGGTTCAGGCCGACCAGCTGATGCTCGTCACCGACCAGGCCAAGCTGATCCGCATGGGGCTCGATTCCTTGCGCGTCATCGGTCGCGGCAGCGCCGGCGTGCGGCTGTTTGACGTCGCCAATGACGAACATGTCGTCTCGGCGGCGCTGATCGGCGACAGCGACGACGATGCGGCGGACAATGACGAAGCCGCACCCGTTGCCGGCGATGCACCCGAACCGACCACCGACGGAGCCGCCGAATGACCGCATCGACAGCGTTCAAGGTCCTGACCGCCCAGCAATGGCGCGATTTCGAACGCGAGCGCGTGTTCCGCGGCGCCCCGGTGGATATCGCCGACGGCTACATCCACCTCTCGACCGCCGAGCAGCTCGAGGAAACGATCGCGAAATATTTCGCGGGCGAAACCGGGCTGATGATCGCCGAGGTGGACCTGCTCCAGCTCGGCGGCAAGGTCCGCTGGGAACCCGCGCGCGGCGGCGCGCTCTTCCCGCATATCTATGCCGAACTGCCGATCGAGGCGGTGATCGGGCTCGAAAGGCGCGACTGACCCGTCGGCCGCCGCGAAGGCGGCGACCGGATTTTTATCGAAGGCTGGTCGCCTTTGGTCGCATCTTGCTTCGCGCCGCCAACCTCCCCTACCAACGTCGGGCTGCACCATCCGTGCTCAGGGGAGATTTGACGATGCGCCTGCTTTTGACCGCCGCCCTGCTGGCGTCCACCGCCACCCTTCCCGCCTTTGCGCATGATGCCGCGCCCGCCCCGGTGGCGGCGTCGAAGCCGGTCCCCAAGGAAGAATTGCTGAAGCCCCCCGCCGACGCGGTCCATTATGTCGTCGTCTCTGAAGCGGGCAAGCATGGCGACCAGTGGCGCTGGCAGCTGCCCGACGGCCGCACCGCCTATCGCTGGTCGCAGGAATTGCGCGGCTGGATCACCGAGATGGACCAGGTCGACAGCCTCGCGCCCGACGGCACGATCGCCGCGACGACGATCCGCGGCATCACCCTCGCCGGCGACGCCGCCGAGGAATTTCGCGTCGCCGGCGGCCGCGCAACATGGAGAACCGCGACCGACGCCGGCGAGGCACCGGCGGGCGGCTGGTATATTCCCGCGGGCGGCGTCGGCATCGCCAATGCCCCGCTGCTCGAGGCGCTCGCCGCGGCGGGCGACGCCGGGCTCGCCTTCCTGCCCAGCGGCCGGGGCCGCATGACCCTCGCGGGCACGCAGGTCATCGAGGGTCCCAATGGCCCAAAAACTGTCCAGCTCGCCTTCGTCAGCGGCATCCTCTCCTCGCCCTACCCCGTCTGGCTCGACGACAAGAAACGCTATTTCGCCAATATCGGCTTCATCTCGGTGGTGCCGGCGGGCTATGAAGGCGCACTCAAGCAGCTGCGCGATGCACAGGATGCCGCGACCGCCGACGCGGTCGCGGGCATCGCCAGGCGCTTCCTCGCCCCGGCAGCGAAAGCCCCGGTCCTTTTCGACAATGTCCAGCTGTTCGACGCCGACAAGGGCGCCTTCCTGCCCGCGCGCGCCGTCCTTGCACAGGATGGCAAGATCGCCGCGATCGGCGCCGCCGGCTCGCTCAAGGCGCCCGCGGGCGCCCGCGTCATCGACGGGCGCGGCAAGACGCTCGTTCCCGGCATCTGGGACAGCCACCTCCATATCGGCGACGACTGGGACGTGCTGTCGAACATGGCGAACGGCATCACCAGCTTTCGCAGCCCCGGCACCAACATCGACCGCGCGATCGACGCGACCAGGCGCCGCGCCGACGGCACGCTGCTGATGGGCGAACCCTTCATCTCGGTCATCATCGACAAGAAGGACCCGCTCGCAGCGCAGGGCGCCGAGGTAGTGAGCAGCGAGGAGGAAGCGATCGCCGCCGTCCGCCGCGTCAAGGCCGCCGGCCTGTGGGGCGTCAAATTCTACACCTCGATGAACCCCGCGTGGATCGCCCCCGCCGCCGCCGAGGCGCACAAGCTCGGCCTCCACGTCCATGGCCATGTCCCCGCCGGCATGCGGCCGAGCGAAGCGGTGACCGCCGGCTATGACGAACTCACCCACCTCAATTTCGTGGTGATTGAAGCGATGCCGCGCGACGTGCTCGACAAGGCGAACACGCGCCAGCGCGTCGAGGGACCGGCGCGGCTCTTCAAGGATATCGACCTCGACGCCCCGCCGATGAAGGGCTTTATCGCCGACCTCGCGGCCAAGAAGACGATCGTCGATCCGACGATCGTCATCTTCGAAGGCATGTTGACGCAGGACGGCGGCACGCCGCAACCCGCTTACGCCCCCTATATGGGCATCATCTCGCCCGTCCTCGAACGCTCGGTCTTCACCTCGGCGGGCTATCCGCTGGTCGAAGGCTATACGCGCGACGATTATCGCAAAAGCTATGCGAAGATGGTCGAACTCGTCGGCCGGCTGCACAAGGCGGGCGTGCCGATCGTCGCGGGCACCGACGGCTGGGGCATCGAACTGGTCCGCGAACTCGAAATCTACCGCCAGGCGGGCTTCACCCCGGCCGAGGCGCTGCAAAGCGCCACGATCCTCCCCGCCCGCGTCGTCGGCGCCGACCGGCGCACCGGCTCGATCGCGGTGGGCAAGGAAGCCGACATGGTGCTCGTCGACGGCGACCCCTCGACCGACCTCGGCGCGCTGCGCCGCGTCGTGACGGTGGTCAGCGACGGCTATGTCATGGACGCCGACGACCTGCGCAAGGCCGCGGGGTACAGCGGGCGGCCGAAATAAGCGGGCCAGAACGTACTGCCAGCGGCATTGCGAAGCAACGTTGGGAGCGCAGTTAGAGGTCGGCGCCGCTTACTCTAGCAATCCCATCGTTTCCGGCTCTCTGCAGGTCGAGCAATGTCTTCTCGCCAACTATGGGCAAACCCATCATCGCAGCTATCAGGCATCCGCTGGCATGTTCCTCATCCTGCCAGCTTCGACTGACGACCCCCTTGGCGATGATGCCGCTACCCACGAGAATTGGGCTGCCGCTCATTTTTCCTGGAATTTTTGCATTGAATTCAAAGTTCGGCCCAGGCGTCGAATTCTGCTTTTCTGTCATGTTATCGGGATAGATAGTGCTCACTGACCCCACGGAAACCACCAGCTCCGGCTGTTCGAAAGACCCAATTCTGATATTTTTCATTTCCGCATACCCGATTGCAACTGCGCGATCGCCAACTTTGAGGCTGTGCAACCCCACGTTCAAAGGCTGATATGGTCCAATCTCAGCAAATGACCGAACTTTGCAAATCGCAATATCTAAGTTGAGTTTAAACGTTGGCTTTCTGTCAAATAATGGGCTTTCTATGTCCCTTCCCCAATGCTGGGTCCACTCAAATGGACAAATGAAGCATTCTGCTTCCCTGATTTTTTGAGAGATATTGCCAAATGGCGCGTTTCTCATTGCCGGATTTGCTGGCAAAATTATGCCAAAATGTAGATTTTCGCTAAGCTTGCTAGTCTTGCTATCAATTTTATTTTCGTACGCATATCCTTCATCAATTGGATCGCGAACTACATGGGCGGCTGTCAGCAGGAGGCCAGTTGCACTAATAAAAAATCCTGTTCCGATACATTTGATTTCGTCATCGCCGTCACTCCAAGCGATGACGGGCACAATACTCTGTCGCACCAAAAATTCGGTAGTCCCGAAGGTGGTGAAGAGATTCTCCACGGAATCGGGCTTGTCGGTCAAAAGACTAAGCTCGTCCTCGATCTTAAAATATCGATCTGAAAAGCCCTGTCGTGGTTTCAGGTCCAAACCTTTGGCACCGCAGACGATCCATGTGCCTTCGCCGTTCTGCCGCCAAATGGACTTTAATAAGCCTATCTGATCCTTTGAATCTTCATTTGTAGTCACCCTTAAGCCACCTCAGCGCCGCGCGTTCCACGCCCGCACCGCCGCCATCGTCTTTTCGACATGCGCCTGCGGCTTGTTGTCGGTGTAGCTGAGCAGGATCGTCCCGTTCGGCGCGATCACATAGCTTGTCCGGTTCGACAGCAGGCTCTGGTTCGGCCCCGCCATCGTCGCATCATATTGCGCCGCGACCTTCGCCCCCGGGTCGGCGGCCACCGCGAATTTGTCGCGGCATTCGACGCGCGAAAATTCGGCGACGCGGTGGATATTGCCCGCGGTCACGCCGATCACCCGCGCGCCGAGCTGGTTGAACTTGCTGTTCGCTTCCGCAAACAGGTTCGATTCCTCGGTGCAGCCGGGGGTGAAGGCGGCGGGAAAGAAATAGAGCACGACCGGCCCGCCGCGCAGCGTCGCCTTCAGCGACAGGTCGAACTCCTTGCCGCCCTGCGCCGCCTTCAGCGTGAAGTCGGGCGCCTTGACCCCCTCCTTGAGCGCGGCGTTGCCGTCCGACGGAAGCGACGCAAGCGACAGCCCCAGTGCAACCAGCATCGCAATCTTGATCGGGCTTTTCATCGTCTATCTCCTCGCGGGCTTGTCCCGAGGATGACCCAAAAGCCCGACCGCGTCCACACCGATCGCGCGCGGAGTCAGGAAGGGCAGCCCGCGTTCGGATGATTGCGGACATCGATCCTCCCTGTGGCGAAGCCATGGGGAGGGGGACCGCTCGCGGAGCGAGCGGTGGAGAGGCTGAAAGGGTGCGCGGCACCTGACAGCGTCGTCCCCTCCGTCAGCGCTTCGCGCTGCCACCTCCCCATCGCTGCGCGACAGGGAGGATTGGATATCCGCTAACGACCGATTGCGGACTTTTGCTCGCCGTGCGAAAACGGCCCTAAATGGTCGACGCTCCCAACCCGTTCTCAAAAATTAGCGCGGACGAACTGGACCGGGAAGCGCTGTTGCATGGCTTCAAGCGCAAGGGCCAACGAAACTGGGTGCGTCGGACCTGCGACTTCGTTCAACTGGTCAACTTGCAGCACTCGCAATGGTCCGCGGACGACAGCTATTTGAATTTCGCCATGTGGCCGCTGGCTATGGGTGAACCACCGACGTTTGCAGAAAGCAAATTTCAATTCCGCACGCGTGCCGAGCGCTTGGATGTCAACGACCTTCCCGGCTTCTTCTCGGCCGCTGATAAGCTGCGAACGCTCGCCGATTTGCGCGAGGCTGTCAGGGCCTCCGAGCATGTCCTAGGGCTGGTTAGAAAAGAACTGCGCGCGCTTCTGCTGTAAAGCGCCATGTCCGCTCCCCACCCCAAAATCACGCCTGCCGTCCAACCGCCCAAAGCCCCGCCCTCCCGGTCACCGCCCGATATCGTCAGGGCTTCGCAGCCACCGACAGGCGGAACGGCGCACCCAACCTGTTGAACGCATTCATCGCCGCGATGACGATCGTCAGGTCGACCAGATCCTTCGCCCCGAACGCGGCTGCCGCCGCGGCATAGGCTTCGTCCGACGCGTGGGTCGCGCTCAGATTGGTCACCTCCTCGGCCCAATCGAGCGCCGCGCGATACTGGTCGGTGAAAAGATGCGGAACCTCGCGCCACACCGGAACCAGCACGACCTTGTCGACCGCCATGGTCTTCAGCAAATCGCGCGTGTGCAGGTCGATGCAATGCGCGCAGCCATTGATCTGCGAGACCCGCAGGAAGATCAGATGCACCAGTTCTTCGGGCAGGCTGGTGCCCTTGGTCGCATAATGATGAACGCCGAACAGCGCCTTGGCGCCCTCGGGAGCGATGTCGATCCAGTTCAAACGGGACATGGCATTTCCTTTCCAAAGGTCGCCGGATGGCAACCATCACCCGCTTGACGAGATCGCCGCGGCGGATGTGACATGGCCGGCAAAAAAACCGCCGATTGACCTCGCCTGCCGACGGGAGCAGCATCGCGGCATGACCCTGACCATCACCCCCAGCGGCCAGGCCTGCGGCGCGCGCGTCACCGGCGTCGACCTGACGCAGCCGCTCGACGCCGCCACCGTCGCCGCGATTCGCGCCGCCTGGCTCGATCATCATGTCCTCGCCTTCCCCGACCAGAAGATGAACGAGGAGGATCTCGAACGCTTCACCGGCTATTTCGGCGGTTTCGGCGACGATCCCTTCATCCGCCCGATCCCCGGCCACGACCATATCATCGCGGTAAGGCGCAAGGCCGACGAGACCGCCCCGCTCTTCGCCGAAAACTGGCACAGCGACTGGAGTTTCCAGACCCGTCCGCCTGCGGGCACCTGCCTTTTCGGCATCACCATCCCGCCCGTCGGCGGCAACACCGAATTTTCGAACCAGCATGCCGCGCTCGACGCGATGCCCGCCGATCTGCGCGCGCGCGTCGATGGGCTGCAGGCGATCCACAGCGCGCGCGCCGGCTATGCGCCGCAGGGCATGTACGGCGCGAACGACAAGGATCGCAGCATGGACATCGTCTCGGGCGAGGACGCGCTCGAAACGCAGCGCCATCCCTTCGTCCGCGACCATCCCGAAACCGGGCGTAAGGGGCTGTTCGGCTGCGCGGGCTATATCATCGGCTTCGACGGGCTCGACGATGGCGAGGGCTTGCCGCTGCTCTACGAGCTGATCCAGTGGCAGGGGCGCGAGGAATTTCGCTACAGCCACGCCTGGGAACCCGACATGCTCGTGATGTGGGACAACCGCTCGGTGCTCCACCGCGCCACCGGCGGCTATGACGGCCACGACCGGCTTTTACACCGCACGACGATAGCGGCGTGGGACGGATAGAGAAACTTCGCGTCGATCCCGCGCGTTTCCCCTTCATCTGGAAGGAGAAATATTCGATGCCCCTCGCCCACGACACCCTCGTCCTCGTCGCCGACGGCCGCAAGGCGCTGTTCCTGCGCAACGAAGGCGACAAGCAGCAGATCGACCTGCGCACCGCCGCGCATGAAGAGCGCGAGGATCGCAAGAACAGCGACATCAAGACCGCCCCTTCGGGCCAGTCCTATGCCCCCGCCGGCACTGGTCTATCGGGCGGCACGATGGGCGAGGCCGATTTCCACCAGCTCGAAGAGGATCGCTTCGCCAAGGACCTGACCGCCAGGGTCAATGCGATGGCGCTCGCGGGCGAGTTCGACGATCTTGTCGTCGTCGCCCCCGCGCGGACGATGGGCGAATTGCGCCAGCACTGGCACAAGGAAACCCAGCGCCGCATCGCGGGCGAGCATGTCAAGGAAATGACCGCGCGCCCGATCGGCGATATTGAGGCGCTGTTGGTCGGCGAGGCTTAAGCCCGCCCGCCCTCTGATTCGGCCGACAGCGTGCTGACGACACCCCACGCGATCAGCGCCTGTCCGCCGAAATAGAGCGGCCACACGAGCCACATCGTCACATCCTTGGACAGCGCGCCGCCTTCGCCCGCGAAGATGAACAGGTCGCTCGCAAGGAACAGCATTGCGCCGATCCCGGTGCGATAGCGCGGAAAGCGGCTTGTCCACGCCGCGGCGGCCATCGCGGCGACGAACAGCGAATAGATGGCGGCGTGCCACCAGCCGGGCTGCGGGCTCAGCATGCCCCACACGATGACCAGCGTCGCGGGCATCACCAGCCAGCCGAGCAGCCGCTGCGACGCCGTCGTCGCCGGCCGCCGGTTCTTGAGGTACAAGGTGATCGCGATCAGATGCCCGATCACGAACGCCACCGCGCCCCTCTCGAGCCCGATCGCATCGAGCAGATAGTCGCCGAGCGCCCCGAAACCGAGCGCGGCGGCGATCAGCCAGCCGTTCGTCCCGCGTGCATTCGCCGCCGCCCACAGCGCGAGCAACGCGACGCCGCTCGTCTTCCACGCCCAGATCGGCGGCCCCTCGAGCCGCTGGACCACTGCGACCATGAAGCTGATCCCGCCGGCGAGCGCCAGCCACCACAGCCACCGCGCCCGATCCCAGCCCTGCGTCGCGCTCATCCCGCTCCCCTTTGCATCTTCGTCCCAAGGCGCCTACTGCGCGGCGGACCAACGGCAAGTCAATGATCAGGATAAAAGTGGCGCACGACATTCACATCATCGGCGGCGGTCTCGCCGGTTCCGAAGCGGCCTGGCAGCTCGCCGAGGCGGGCTTTCGCGTGCGCCTCTCCGAAATGCGCGGCGGCGGCGACATGACGCCCGCGCACCAGGGCGACACGCTCGCCGAGATGGTCTGCTCGAACAGCTTCCGCAGCGACGACGGCGACAGCAATGCCGTCGGCCTCCTCCACCGCGAGATGCGCTCATTGGGCTCGATCATCATGCGCGAGGCCGACGCCACCAAGGTCCCCGCCGGTTCGGCGCTCGCGGTCGACCGCGACCTCTTCTCGGGCGGCGTGACCAAGGCGCTCGAAGCCCATCCCAATATCAGCATCGTCCGCGAACGCATCGACACGCTGCCGGGCGAGGGCCTGACCATCGTCGCCACCGGCCCGCTCACCGCCGCCGCGCTCGCCGACAGCATCGGCAGCGCGACGGGCAAGGACGCGCTCGCCTTTTTCGACGCGATCGCCCCCATCGTCTACCGCGACAGCGTCGACATGGACATCGCCTGGATGGCGAGCCGCTGGGACAAGGTCGGCCCGATCGGCGACGGCAAGGATTATATCAACTGCCCGATGGACAAGGAGCAGTATCACGCCTTCGTCCAGGGCCTCGTCGACGGCGACAAGACCGAGTTCAAGCAGTGGGAGACGAACACCCCCTATTTCGAAGGCTGCATGCCGATCGAGGTCATGGCCGAGCGCGGCCCCGAAACGCTGCGCTTCGGCCCGATGAAAGGTGTCGGCCTCGACAATCCGCGCACCGGGCGTTGGCCCTATGCGGTGGTCCAGCTGCGCCAGGACAATGCGCTCGGTACGCTGTGGAACATGGTCGGCTTCCAGACCAAGCTCAAGCACGCCGCACAGGTCGAGCTGTTCCGCACCATCCCCGGGCTCGAAAAGGCCGAGTTCGCGCGCCTCGGCGGTCTCCATCGCAACAGCTTCATCCGCTCGCCCGAACTGCTCGACGGCCAGCTGCGCCTCAAAACCGCACCGCACATCCGCTTCGCGGGACAGATCACCGGCTGCGAGGGCTATGTCGAAAGCGCCGCGATCGGCCTCGTCGCCGCGCGCTTCGCTGCCGCCGAGCTTGGCGGCCGCACCCTGCCCCCGCCGCCCCCCGAAACCGCGCTCGGCGCGCTGCTCGGCCATATCACCGGCGGCGCCGATGCCGCCAGCTACCAGCCGATGAACGTCAATTTCGGCCTCTTCCCGCCGCTCGCCGAGGATGTCCGCAAGAAGGACCGCAAGCTGGGTTACACCCAGCGCGCAGGAACGAAGCTCGCCGAGTGGATGAAGCTCGCCGAGGGCGTCTCAGCCTAGCATTTGCACTTCGGCGCCGGCGCGCGCTTCGGCGCCGTGGTGGCGAATTCGGCGCGGCTCAGCCCGCCCGACTTGTCGCGGTCCGCCCCGGCAAAGCGGTCACCGGTCGCCGCCGCCCATTCCTCGAAGGTCAGCAGATTATCGCGATTCTTGTCGAGCTTGCGGAACGCCGCGGTGCGTGTCGACATCATCTCGACCCGGCTCACGCTCTCGTTGCGGTCGCGGTCGTAGCGGTTGAAGCGCCGCTCCTCGCGCGACGCATCCTTCGCGGCGGGAAGCTCGGGCGGCGGCACCCCGCGCTTCGGCGCCCCGGCGCCGGCGACCGGGATCGGCCCGGGATCGGGCGGCGCGTCGGGGATCACCTCCTCCTCGGCGACCTGCGTATAGCCCTTCCACAGAAAGACCCCGCCGGTGAGCAGCAGCGCGCTCGCCAAACCGCCGATCAGGAACCGCGAAACCGCCATCGCCACGCCCTCCACCCCGAAGACGCCATGGCTATCACGGACCGCCAGCCCGCGGCAACCGGATGCGCCCCGGATCGGACCAATGCCATGATCGAACCCCTAGTTTAAATCCGGCGCAAAGATTGCTATATCCGATCAATGCACAATTACCTGCCCTCGCTCAAACAGATGCAATATCTGGTCGCGCTGCACGAGCATGGCCATTTCGGCCGCGCTGCCGATGCCTGCAACGTCACACAATCGACGCTGTCGGCGGGCATTCGCGAACTCGAAACCCTGCTCGGCCAGACGCTCGTCGAACGCACCCGCCGCGTCGTGCGCTTCACCACGCTCGGCAATGCGATCGTCGCCAAGGCGCACCGCGTGCTGCGCGAGGCCGAGGAGCTTGCCGACATGGCCGCCGCTGCCGCGGCGCCGCTCGTCGGCGAACTGCGCATGAGCGTCATCCCGACGATCGCGCCCTTCCTGCTCCCCGGGCTGCTGCCGCGGCTGCGCAAGGAACGCCCCTCGCTCAAGCTCTTCCTGCGCGAGGAACCGAGTGCGCAGGCGTGCGAGTCGCTCCATCACGGCGCGGTCGACTGCGTCCTGCTCGCGCTCCCCTATGCCTGCGGCGACGTAGAGAGCGAGGCCCTGTTCGACGACGCGCTGTTCGTCGCCTTCCCCGGCGACCAGAGCGAGGACCTTCCCGCGATGGTCAGCGCCGACCAGATCGACCCTGCGCAGATGCTGATGCTCGAGGACGGCCATTGCCTCAAGGACCATGCGCTCGCCGCGTGCAACCGCCCCGAACTGCGCGCCGGTGCGCGGATGATGGGCACCTCGCTCCACACGCTGGTGCAGATGGTCGACAACGGCCTTGGCATCACCATGCTGCCGCAAATGGCGATCGAGGCGGGCATCCTCGACCACACCGACATCGACACCCGCCCGCTCGATTCGGACCATGACTGGCGCACCATCGCCCTCGTTTGGCGCAAAGGCAGCCCGAGGGCCGAGGAATTCCGGATGCTCGCCGATATTTTCAGGCAGCATAAGGCGGGGTAGTTTTCCCGGCGCCCGGAAACGACCGGTTGCGGACGTTCAAGATTTCATCCTAGAATATCTTATGCCTGCGCTGCTGCACGAATATTGGGAGAATGCTGACGGAGGGCAGTTCGGTCCGGTTCGGGAATGCGCTGACGGGCAGCGGCCGAAGTTACTACCCGATGCGCGTCTGGCTTTTGGCTTATACGCTTCATCGTGGTTTGAGGCTCAGAGACTGGAATATGAGCGCTTGGGATATGGCGATTACACGCCCCCTCAGGACATTCCGGACTATTTCTACACCGCGGAAGACGAGGCTGAACAGCTAGCGTATCTCGAACGCCGAGAAGTCCGCTAAGCACCCCAAAACCGACATCCTGCGCTCAGTCTGCGCTCTGTTCCCACCGCTCCGCACGCGCATGATCGCTGCCGCGCTGCTCGACCCACGCGACGCGCCCGTCGTCGAACGTCTCGCGCTTCCACAGCATCACGTCGGTCTTCAACCGGTCGATCAGAAACTCGACCGCCGCCAGCGCCTCGGCGCGGTGCGGACTGCTCGCCAGCACCAGCACGATCGTCTCGCCCGGCGCCATAGCCCCGACGCGGTGGATCAGCGTCAGCGCGGCGAGCGTCCAGCGCGCCGCCGCCTCGGTCGCCAGTTCGTCGAGGCCGCTTTGGGTCAGTACCGGATGATGGTCGAGGAACAATTCGGTCAGCCCGCCCTCGCCGCGCACCCGCCCGACGAAAGCCGCGCTCGCGCCATGCCCGCCCGAGTCATGCGCCGCCATCTTGGCCGCAACGTCGATCGCGTCGCTCCCGACATGGACGCGGATCATCCGCCCGTCACCGGCGGG
>NZ_LYVN01000091.1 GCF_001990265.1 Sphingopyxis sp. KK2 | reverse complement strand
CCGCGCCGGCTCCCGCCGCGAGCGAAAGCGGCAAGCGCGACGAGCGCGGCCAGAAGCGCAGCAAGCGCAGCGTCGAGGTCACCCCCTATCTCGAGGTCGGGCAGGTGCTGCAGGCCGACCTGAAAAATGGCGGCGATGTGCTGACCTATACGACGCTCGCCGCCGGGGTCGACGCGGTCGTCGCGACGCGCCGCGCCGAACTCGCCGCGACGCTGCGATACGAATATCGCATCGGCGAAGCGGGCGGCATCGGCGATTCGGACACGATCAGCGGGCTGCTGCGCGGCCGCTACGAACTCGCGCGCGGGCTGAACCTCGAAGCGGGGGCGCTCGCGACGCGCAGCCGCGCCGACGGTCAGGGCGCCGACGAAACGATCTTCGTCGGCAACGGCTCGAACGTCGCCGACGTCTATTCGATCTATGCCGGACCGACCTTTGCGCGCCGCATCGGCGGGCTCGACGTCGGGGCGGGCTATCGCTTCGGCTATAACAAGGTCTCGGTCGAAAGCCCGGCGATCGTCGCCCCCGGTTCGGTGAGCCAGGATATTTTCGACAGCTCGACCAACCATGTCGCGTGGGGCAGCATCGGCCAGCGGCCGGGCGACCTTCCGTTCGGCTGGCAGGTGTCGGGCGGCTACGAGCGCGAGGACGCGACCCAGCTCGACCAGCGTTATGACGGCAAGTTCGCGCGCGCCGACGTGACGGTCCCGATCGGCCCGACCGTCGCGCTGCTCGGCGGCGTCGGTTATGAGGATATCGAGATCAGCCAGCGCGACCCCGTGGTCGACGCGAACGGGGTGCCGGTGCGCGATGCCAATGGCCGCTACATCACCGACCCCGCCAGCCCGCGCCAGCTGTCGTTCGACACCGACGGGCTGATCTGGGACGCCGGGGTGATGTGGCAGCCGAGCCGCCGCACGTCGCTGACGGCCAAGGTCGGGCGCCGCTATGGCGACACCATCTACACCGGCAGCTTCTATTACCGCCCGGGCCATGCGACGCAGATCCAGGTCGGCGTCTATGACGGCATTTCGAGCTTCGGGCGCGGGCTGTCGTCGGGGCTTGCCGGCCTGCCGACGCAGTTCGACCCGACGCGCAACCCGATCGACGGCGATCCCGACCTGTGCCAGTTCGGCGCGCAGGGCGGCGGCTGCCTCAACAATGCGCTGTCGAACGCGACCGGCGCCCAGTTCCGCAGCCGCGGCATCCAAGGTATCTTCACCAGCCGCGCCGGCGCGTGGAGCTATGGTTTCGGCGCCGGCTACGACCGCCGCCGCCTGCTCGTGCCCGCGCTGTCCGAAATCGCCGAGCTCAACGGCGTGACCGACGAGAATTATTATCTCTTCGCCTCGATCGGGCGCCAGATCGGCCGCGATGCCGACCTGTCGTTCAGCGCCTTCTACAATTATTTCGACAATGGCTCGCCGGGCGCGACCGACGTCCAATCCTATGGCGCGTCGGTGGTCTATTCGCAGCGCCTGTGGCGCGGCCTGACCGGCAGCGCGGCGGGTGCGATCACCGGCTTCGACCAGGACGGGTTCAACAGCCAGCTCGTGGCATCGGCGCTGTTCGGCCTGCGCTATAATTTCCGGTAACGGGGAAGATAAAATGTACGATCAATTTTATGGCTTTACGGGGCGTCCCTTCCAGCTCACGCCCGACCCGAGCTTCTATTTCGAGAGCGGCACGCACCGCAAGGCGATGTCCTATCTGGGTTACGGCCTCGCGCAGGGCGAGGGCTTCATCGTCATCACCGGCGACGTCGGCGCGGGCAAGACGACGCTGGTCGGCCATCTGATGAACACGATCGACCCCAATCGCCTGACCGCGGTGAAACTCGTCTCGACGCAGGTCGAAGGCGATGACCTGCTGCGCCTCGTTGCCGAACAATTCGGGCTCGACTGGGAAGGCGAGAGCAAGGCCGAACTGCTGCGCACGATGGAGCAGTATCTGCGCGAACAGGCGCGCGCCGGCCGCCGCACGCTGCTGATCGTCGACGAGGGGCAGAATCTTGCGATCTCGGCGCTCGAAGAATTGCGCATGCTGTCGAACTTCCAGCTCGGCGGCCATTCGCTGCTGCAGATCTTCCTGCTCGGCCAGCCCGAGTTCCGCCAGACCCTGTTCCACTCGCCGCAGCTCGAACAGCTGCGCCAGCGCGTGATCGCGACGCACCACCTCGACCCGATGGAGCCCGAGGAGGTCGAACCCTATATCCTCCACCGCCTCGGCAAGGTGGGCTGGACCGGCAACCCCAGCTTCAGCCCCGACGCCTTCGAGGAAATCTTCGATTATAGCGAAGGCGTGCCGCGCAAGCTGAACGTGCTCGTCAGCCGCATCCTGCTGTTCGGCGCGGTCGAGCAGCAGCATCGCATCACCGCGCAGCATGTCCGCGACGTCGTGGCCGAGATCGAGGCCGATCGCGGCATCGACGCCCGGACGCTCGTCCAGCCGGCGCCCGAACCTGCCGCTTTCGCGCCGGCGCCCGCCCCGGTGGCATCGCTTGCGGACATCGGGGCCCCGGCACCGAAGCCCGAACCGCTTTGGCCCGAAGCCGAGCCCGACGCCGAGCACAACGAGGCGCCGTTCGAACTGGTCGAAGCCTTTATCGAACCCGAAGCCGAACCCGAAGTCGTTGCTGAGCCCGAGCCCGAGCCGGTCGCCGCTTATGCCGCGCCCGAGGCCGAGACCGCGCCCTTCGCGGCGCCGGAGGCCGAAGAGGCGCTCGAATGGCCGGCCAATGTTGTCGCGCCCGAGCCTGAGGCCGAGGTCGCCGCAGCCGCGCCGCCACCCTTCGCGGCACCGGTCGAGCCGGCCCCGGGTCTCGAACGGCTGTCGATGCGCGCGGCGCTCGAAGAGGTCGATATCCTGCCGCCGTCGCACGCCGCGTCGAGCTTTGTCGAGGCGCGCTCGCTCGTTGCCGAACAGCACGGCCTCGCGCCCGCCGCGCCGGTCGAGGCCGCGCCGGTCGAGGCCGAAGCCGCCCCCGAAGGACGCCGCTTCACCATGCAGCCCGATCCCGATTTCGTGCCGGCCGCGCCCGAACCCGTCGCGGACGAAGCACCGGTTGAGGCCGAAATGCCGGTCGCGGTCGAAGCGCCGGCCGAAGCCGAACCCGAGGTCCCGACCGTCGTCCCGGTCGACGACGAGCATCTGGTCGCGCTCCAGCGCCAGATCGCCGGGCTTGAGGCGCGCATCGCCGATCAGGATGCCGCGTTGCGCCGCGTGCTTGATTTGTTGATCGATTGGGTCGAACGCGATCCGGCGAACGCGCCCGATCCGACGCAGACCTGGGCTGCCTGACGGCAGCCCGGTCGGCGCCCGGCCGGATCGATGAAGGTGAGCGATGATGCAGAACGGCCTGTCGGTCGATGTCGAGGACTGGTTCCAGGTCGGCGCATTTGAGCGCACGATCGACCGCGCCGACTGGCCGACGCTCGAATGCCGGGTCGAGGCGAATTGCGACGCGGTGCTGCAAATCTTTGCCGAGGCCGGAGTCACCGGCACCTTCTTCACGCTGGGCTGGGTCGCCGAACGCTATCCGGCGCTGATCCGCCGCATCGTCGCTGCGGGCCATGAACTCGCGAGCCATGGTTACGACCATGAGCGCGTGTTCGCGATGACCCCCGACGCCTTCGCCGCCGACCTCAGGAAGACGCAGGCGATCCTCGAGGACCTTGGCGGCGTCGCCGTGCGGGGTTATCGCGCACCGAGCTTCTCGGTCGACGAGCGCACCCCCTGGGCGCATGCGATCCTTGCCGAACAGGGCTATGCCTATTCGTCGAGCGTCGCCCCCGTCGTCCACGACCATTATGGCTGGCCCGCCAGCCCGCGCCACGCCTGGCGCCCCTTAGCGGGCAGCGACCTCGTCGAATGGCCGGTGACCACCGCGCGCTTCGCCGGGCGCACGCTCGCCGCCGGGGGTGGGGGCTTCATGCGCCTGCTCCCCTATGGCTTCACCCGCTGGGCGATCGCACGCATGAATGCCGAGGGGCATCCGGCGATCCTCTATTTCCACCCGTGGGAAATCGACCCCGGCCAGCCGCGTGTCGTCGACGCGCCGCTCAAGTCGAAGATCCGCCATTACAGCGGGCTGTCGGCGATGGCGGGCAAGCTGCGTAAATTGCTCGACGATTTCGAATGGACGCGCGCCGACGCGCTGCTCCCCGCGCAGAAGGGGCGCGCGGTGCCGTGGCAGCAGGCGGCATGAACGCGCCGTCGCATGATTTCGCGCCGCTGGGTGAAGCGGAGGCGTGGGACGCCTATGTCGCCGCGCATCCCGCCGCGACGCCCTTCCACAGCCGCGCCTGGTGCGAGGCGATCACCGCCGCCACAGGGCACAAGCATCACCTGATCGCGCAGCGCGATGCCGCAGGGCGCATCGTCGGCATCCTGCCGCTCCACCATGTCCGCTCGCCGCTGTTCGGGCAGGCGCTCGTCGCCAGCGGCTTCGCGGTCGGCGGCGGCATCCTTGCCGACAATGATGACATCGCGGCGGTCCTTGCCGACGCTGCCGTCGACCTTGCTGCTTCGCTCGGCGTGCCGTCGATCGAATTACGCGGCGGTTGTCTGCCCGAGGGCTGGCCTGTCGAGGAAGGCGTCTATGCCGGCTTCGCGCGCGACCTCGCCGCCGACGAAGAGGCCGAACTGCTCGCCATCCCGCGCAAGCAGCGCGCCGAGGTCCGCAAGGCGTTGGCGAGCGACCTGACCGTCACCACCGGCCGCGATGCCGCGCACCGCGCCGACCATTATCGTGTTTATGCGACCAGCGTCCGCAATCTCGGCACCCCGGTCTTTCCCAAGGCCTTGTTCGCTTGCGTCCTCGATGCCTTTGGCGAGCAGGCCGACATATTGACTGTCCGCAGCGGCGGCGAAGCGGTGGCGAGCGTGCTCAGCCTTTATTGGCGCGGCACCGTGATGCCCTATTGGGGCGGCGGCCTCGCCGCGGCGCGCGGCCTGCGCGCCAACGAACTGATGTACTTCGCGCTGATGAACCATGCGCGGTCGAAGGGCTGCACGCGCTTCGACTTCGGCCGCTCGAAACTCGGCACCGGGCCGTACAGCTACAAGAAGAATTGGGGTTTCGAGGCCGAGCCGCTGGCTTACGCCCGCTGGCTCGCTGCGGGCGAAGCCCCGCGCGACACCAACCCGACGAGCGCCAAATATCGGCTGCAGGTCGACCTCTGGAAAAAGCTGCCGCTCTGGGCCGCGAACCGCATCGGACCGCTGATCGCGCGCGGGCTCGGCTAATGGCCGAAATCCTGTTCCTCGTCCACCGCGCGCCCTGGCCCCCCGACCGTGGCGACCGCATCCGCAGCTGGCACATCTTCGAGGCGCTGGCGAAGCTCGCTCCCGTCCATGTCGCCGCGCTCGCCGACAATGAAGCCGAGGCCGAGGTCGCGCGCGCGAAGATGGCGCCGCTCTGCGCGAGCCTCGCCATCGAGGTCCGCAGTGTCTCGCGCCCGGTGGCGCTCGCGCAGGCGGTGCTGGGCGGCGAGCCGGTGTCGAACCGGCTGTTTCGCAGCGCCGCGCTCGCCCGCCATGTTCAGGGCCTGCTCGCACAGGGCAAGATCACCCATATCGTCGCCTTTTCGGGCCAGATGGCGCAATATCTGCCGACCAACTTCGATGGCCCCGTGCTGATGGATTTCGTTGACGTCGATTCGGCCAAATTCGCCACCTACGCAACGCAGGACAAGCGCCAGCCGCTCCACTGGGTGCACAAGCGTGAGGCCGAACGGCTTGGCGCCTATGAGGCCGAGGTCGCGCAACGGGTCGACGCCAGCCTGTTCGTCAGCGCCGCCGAAGCCGCGCTGTTTCGCGGCCGTAGCGGGATCGCCGGCGACCGCGTGAAGGCGGTCGAAAACGGCATCGACACCGATAAATTCGACCCCGCGCTGCCGCACGACGTGGTGGGGCAGGGCGAAGGACCGCTCGCGGTTTTCACCGGCCAGATGGATTATCGCCCCAATATCGACGCGGTGCGCTGGTTCGCGGCCGATATCCTGCCGCTCATCCGTCAGCGCCACCCGGCGGCGCGTTTTGCGATCGTCGGCCGCGCGCCGACCGACGAAGTGAAGGCGCTGGCCGCGCTGCCCGGGGTCATCGTCACCGGTGAGGTTCCCGACGTCCGGCCGTGGCTCGCCGCCGCCGATGCGGTCGTCGCGCCGCTGCTGCTCGCGCGCGGCATCCAGAACAAGTTGCTCGAAGCGATGGCGATGGCGCGGCCCGTCGTCGCCAGCGCCGCCGCCGCCGAAGGGATCGACGCGGTGCCCGGCGAGCATCTGCGCGTGGCCGACGATGCGGCCGCCTTTGCTACGGCGGTCGGCGCGATATTCGACAATCCATGGGCCGCCGCCGCGATGGGACAGGCGGCGCGCGGGCGGATGATCGCGCGCTATGGCTGGGACGCGCGGCTCGCGCCGCTCGGGCAGTTGCTGGGGCTGGCGGCATGAGCGCGTCGACGCTGAAGCTGACCCGGCCGGGGAGCTGGACGCGCTGGCAGGCGCACCTCGCCGCGCTTGCGGCGCTGTCGGCGGCGATCCTCGCGCTTTTCCACCGTGACGCCGCCGATATGGCGGGCATCTGGTGGCATAGTTCGACCTTTACCCATTGCCTGCTGATGGTGCCTATGATCGGCTGGCTGGTCGCGCAGCGCACGAAGCTGCTGCGCCCGCTGACGCCGGTGTTCTGGTGGCCCGCGCTCGTCTGGATGGCGGGGGCGGGGATCGTCTGGCTCGTCGGCGAAGCCGCCGGGGTCGGGCTGTTCCGCCAGCTCGGGCTCGTCCTGATGCTGCAGGGCGCGGTCGCCGCGACGCTCGGCGAGAGGCTGGTGCGCGGGCTGCTCTTCCCGCTCGCCTATGCGCTGCTGCTCGTGCCCTTTGGCGAGGAACTGGTGCCTTTGCTCCAGACGCTTACGGCGCATATCAGCATCGTCCTGCTCCACCTCGCCGGGCTCGGCGCGCATATGGAGGGGGTGTTCATCACCACCCGCGCCGGTTTCTTCGAGGTGGCCGAGGAATGTTCGGGGGTGAGCTTCCTGATCGCGATGCTCGCTTACTCGACCTTCGCCGCGCATCTCTGCTTCAAGAGCTGGACGCGGCGCATCGTCTTCGTCGCCGGCGCGCTCGCGACGACGATCCTCGCCAACGCGCTGCGCGCGTGGGGCACGATGGTCGCTGCCGACATCTGGGGGATCGAGGCGGCGGGCGGCATCGACCATATCTTCTATGGCTGGATATTCTTCGGGGTCGTGATCGCGCTGGTGATGCTCGTCGCGCGGCGCTGGTTCGACCGGCCGGCTGGCGATGCCGCGGTCGATGTCGCCGCGCTCGGCGGCACGCCGCGCTTCGCCGGCGCGGCCAAGGCGGTGCTGCCCGCCGCGCTCGCGATTCCGCTCGTTTTCGTCGGCTGGGCGGCGCTCGTCGGCGCGCGCGCTGCGCCGCTGCCCACCAAGATGGAAATTGCTGTCCCCGCCGGCTGGACCGAGACGATCGGCGACGGTATTTTCTGGGGGCCGCGCTTCGACGGCGCCGACCAGCTGTGGCTGCGCCATTTCGTTGACGCCAAGGGCCGCCGCGTCGCGGTCGCGCTCGGCGGTTACGAGCGCCAGGCCGAGGGGCGCGAAATCGTCGCGTTCGGGCAGGGCGCGGTCGATCCCGACAGCCAATGGGCGTGGAGCGCTGGCTTGCCTGCGATCGAGGGCGGCAAGACCGAACGGCTGCTCCACCCCGGCCCGGTGCTGCGCGATGTCGCGACCTTCTATGTCGTCGACGGCGCGGTGACGGGCAGTCCGCGCGCCGCCAAGCTCGCGGGATTGAAGGCGCGGCTCCTGGGCGGCGACCCGCGCGCGCTGACGCTGATCGTGTCGAGCGAAGTGGGACAGGGCGGCGCTTCCGCGATCACCGATTATCTTTCCGCGTCGGGCGGAGCGCAGGCAATGGCTGACCGCGCGCTCGAAACGCGTTAAGGACGGTCGCTATATGTGCGGGATCGCGGGCCTTTATCATCTGGACACGGCAAAGCCGGTCGATCCGGCACGGCTGCGTGCGATGCTCCATCCGATGAGCCACCGCGGCCCCGACGGCAGCGGCACCTGGACCGCGCCCGGCGTCGGCCTCGCGCATCTGCGCCTCTCGATCATCGACGTCGCGGGCAGTCCGCAACCGATGGCGTCCGACGACGAGACGGTGACGCTGACCTATAACGGCGAAATCTATAATTTTCGCGAGTTGCGCACCGAACTCGAGGAGCGCGGCCACCGCTTCCGGACCAGCGGCGATACCGAGGTGATCATTGCGGCCTGGCGCCAATGGGGCGTCGAATGCCTGTCGCGGCTCAACGGCATGTTCGCCTTCGCGCTCCACGATCACCGGCGCGGCTGCCTGTTCCTGGCGCGCGATCGGCTGGGGGTGAAACCGCTGCACCATGCGCGGCTGTCCGACGGCTCGATCGCCTTCGCATCGGAGCTAAAGGGGCTGCTCCGCCACCCGCTGCTGCGGCAGGAAGCGAATATCGCGGCGATCGAGGATTTCCTCGCGCTGGGCTATGTCCCCGACGACAATTGCATCGTCGCAGGCGTGCAGAAATTGCCCGCGGGCCATTATCTGCTGCTCGAACGCGGCAAGCCGGTGCCCGCGCCGACGCGCTGGTGGGCGCCCGATTTTTCGAAACGCGTCCGTGCGAGCGAGGGCGAGGCCGCCGAGCATCTCGTCCATCTGATGCGCGCCGCGGTGACCGACCGCATGGTCTCCGACGTGCCGCTCGGCGCCTTTCTTTCGGGCGGGGTCGATTCGAGCGCGGTCGTCGCGCTGATGGCCGAGGCGAGCCCCAAGGCGGTCAAGACCTGCACGATCGGTTTCGACCAGGCCGCGCTCGACGAGACGGCCTATGCGCAAGCGATCGCCGAACGCTTCGCGACCGATCACCGGACGCGGACGGTGGCGGCAAGCGATTTTGCGCTGATCGACACGGTCGCCGACATGTTCGACGAACCCTTTGCCGACGCGAGCGCACTGCCGACCTATCGCGTCTGCGAACTCGCGCGCGAAGAGGTCACGGTGGCGCTGTCGGGCGACGGTGCCGACGAGGCGTTTGCCGGATACCGCCGCCTCGTCTTCCAGCATCAGGAAGAGCGGCTGCGCGGGCTGATCCCCGGCGTGCTGCGCCGGAATGTGCTCGGCCCGCTGGCGAAGGTCTGGCCGCAGATGGACTGGGCGCCGCGCCCGCTGCGCGCGCGCGCGACGCTCGCCAGCCTGTCGAAGAGCGGGGCCGAGGGCTATGCCGAAGCGGTCGGGGTCACCGGCCCCGGCCAGCGCGCGCGGCTGTTCAACGACGCCGCGAAGAATGCGCTCGGCGATCATGTCGCCGAGGCGCGCTATTGGCAGGCGATGGCCGAGGCACCGGCGCGCGAGCCGCTTGACCGCGCGCAATATGCCGACCTGATGATCTGGCTGCCCGGCGACATCCTGACCAAGACCGACCGGATGAGCATGGCGGTGAGCCTCGAGGCGCGCGAGCCTTTGCTCGACTATCGCCTCGTCGAATTTGCCGCGAGCCTGCCCGCGTCGATGCGCGTCAAGGGCGGGACGGGCAAGGCGATCATGAAGCAGGCGATGGAACGCTATCTGCCGCACGACATCCTCTATCGGCCGAAGATGGGGTTCGTGACGCCGGTATCGCACTGGTTTCGCGGGCCGCTGGTCGAGCAGGCGAAGGCGCTCGCGCACTCGTCGACGCTTGCCCGGTCGGGCTGGTTCGACATGGCCGAGATCGAACGCATCGTCTCGGCGCACCAGAGCGGCCGCCGCGACCATGGGCGGCTGATCTGGCAATTCTTCATGCTCGAGAAGTCGCTGGCGAAGCTGTTCGGGATTTGAGGGGCGCCGTCGCCACCTCATCTTAACCCCTCGCTGCTAGCCTCGCCGCGATGACGGTTCATCCCGCCTTTCCCGCCGACGGCATTCCCGTGCCCGCCAGCGCGGCGCCGCTGACGGTGCGCGTCGTCGATCCGCTCGCGCTGTCGCCACCGCTCGCCGCGGCGTGGGACGCGGTGGCGCGGGAGGCGAGCGAGCCCAATCCCTTTGCCGAGCGCTGGTGCCTGCAATCGGCGCTGCATTTGCTCGACCCCGAGCGCCACACGCGTCTGGTGATGGTCCGCGACGGCGCCGACGGGCCGGTGATCGGCGTGATGCCGCTCGCCCCCGCGACGCGCTATGGCCGCCTGCCGCTGCGCCATGTCACCGGCTGGGCGCATCCCAATCATTTCCATGGCGCGCCGCTGGTGCGTGCGGGTTTCGAAAGCCTCTTCTGGTCGATCCTGCTCGGCTGGTGCGACGCGGCGCCTTGGGCAAAGACGCTGGTGCATGTGCCGCGGCTGACCGAGGACGAGCCGCTCCACCGCGCGCTGGTCGACGTCGCGCGGGTGCGCGGTGCGGAGGCCGAGACGGTCCACCGCGAAGAACGCGCGCTGCTTGAAAGCGACCTGTCGGCGGAGGATTATTGGGACGGCGCGGTGCGCGCGAAGAAGCGCAAGGAACATCGGCGGCAGGCGAACCGGCTTGCCGAACAGGGCGCGGTCGCCTTTCGCCGCTGGTCGGCGGACGAGCCGGTCGAACCCTGGATCGACGCGTTCCTCGACCTCGAGGCGCGCGGGTGGAAGGGGCGCGCCGGATCGGCGCTCGCCAGTCATGGCGAGACCGAGGCCTGGTTCCGCGCGACCCTCGCCGGGGCGGCAGCGGCGGGCAAGCTCGACATGCGCGCGCTCGACCTCGATGGCCGGCCGCTCGCGATGCTGATCAACTTCCTCTGCCCGCCCGGCGGCTTTTCGTTCAAGACCGCGTTCGACGAGGACTATGCGCGCTTCTCGCCCGGCGTGTTGCTGCAACAGGCGAATCTCGACCTGCTCGCCGACCCGCGGATCGACTGGGTCGACAGCTGCGCGGCGCCCGGCCACCCGATGATCGACAGCGTGTGGCGTGAGCGCCGCGCGCTCGCCTGGGTCAATGTGCCGCTCAGCGGCACAGGCGACCGCTTGCGCTTCTCCTTGCTCAGCCGGGCAGAGAAGGCGTGGCGGCGCTGGAAGCGCGCCGATGCGGCGCCCGTCGAATCTCCCGAAGACCAGGACCAGCCATGACCGCGCACCAGAAGATCGACACCCGCGTCTTTCCGGATGAAACGCTCGCGGCGATGGCGGAACTCTATCCGCAGCGGGCGGGGTTGCTGCACCACCGGCTGCCCGACCATCCGCTGCTGTCGATCGAGGCGCTGGCGCGGCTAGGCGAGGGGCTTCCCGCGGGGCAGGTCGAATATAATCCGGGCAATGTCCCGATCGGCATCCGGCCCGAGGATGTGCCGTCGAACGGGCTGTCGATCGGCGAGACGATCCGCACCATCGACAGCAACGGCAGCTGGGCGGTGCTCAAGAATATCGAGAGCGAAGGCCCGTATCGCGACCTGCTGATGCGCCTGCTCGGCGAACTCGAACCCGTGGTGACGCCGCGCACCGGCGCGATGCTGACGCCGCAGGGTTTCATCTTCATCTCGTCGCCGGGATCGATCACGCCGTTCCACTTCGATCCCGAGCATAATATCCTGCTGCAATTGCGCGGGACGAAGGTGATGAACGTCTGGCCCGCGGGCGACGAGCGCTTCGCGCACCGCCGCGAGCACGAACGCTATCACACCGGCGGGCACCGCAACCTGCCGTGGGAAGAGACTTACGAAGGTGGCCAGCAAGCCGTCCCGCTCGCCCCCGGCGACGCGGTGCTGATGCCCGTCATGGCGCCGCATTATGTCGCCAATGGCGATGCGCCGTCGATCTCGTTGTCGATCACCTGGCGCAGCGAATGGAGCTATCGCGAATCCGAGGCGCACGCCGCCAATGCCGCGCTGCGCCGCATGGGACTCGACCCCGCGATGCCGCCGCGCTGGCCGAGCTATGCCTGGGCCAAGACCGTGGGGTGGCGCATCGCGCGCAAGCTGCGGATGGTCGAGTGACGATCCGGTTGATTTGATTTTCCTGCCGCTTATCAGGGATGTTCAACCGGGGGCGGGAATGATCAGGCAGACATTATCGGGGGTATTGGCGCTGATGCTGGCGGGCGCGGCCTTGCCCGTCGCAGCGAATGAGGGCGCGGGGACGGCCAGCGCGCGCCCGGCGCGGATTTCGACCGAGGCGCTGGCCCGCCTGCCCGAATTTTCGGACGCAAAGCTGTCGCCCGACGGCCTGCGCATATTGTTTCGCAGCCGATCGGGCGGGATCGAGCATGTCGCCTATCGCGACGTCGCGGGGGGCAAGACGTCGGGGTTCGCGCTGCCCGAACAGGTCGATCTTAACTGGAGCCGCTGGGCGGGCAACGGCCGCATCCTGGTCAGCGTCGGACGCAGCACGCTGTTCATGGGGGTGGAGGCGTATAAGTCGATCCTGCTGCTGCACGATATTACGACCGGTGCCACGACCATTGTCTCGCGCGAGGGGCAGGGGTTGGAAGGCGACGATATCCTGTTCGTCGATCCCGACGGCGCCTATCTGCTGCTGTCGATTCAGCGCACCATCTATGACTATCCCTCGGTGTTCCGCGTTTCGTTGCCCGACGGCAAGATGTCGGAAATCGTGCGCCCGCGCCAACCCGTATGGGAATGGTATGCCGATGATGCGGGGATCGTCCGCGCCGGCGTCGGTTGGGAAGGGCGCAAGCTGCGCTATTATTACCGCAAGGCCGAGGAAGAGGATTTCAAGCTGATCGGCGCGGTTCGCCCCGACGACAAGGAGGCGTTTTTCGACATCGCCAAGGTCGTCACCGGTTCCGACGACGGCTATGTGCTCAGCGACGAAAAGACGGGACGGCAGGCGCTCTACAAATTCAACTATCGCACGCGCGAGATCGGCGAGCTCGTCTATGGCAGCGACCAATATGACATCGACGATTATTGGCTGACCGCCGATGGCAAGACGTTGGAGGGCGTGTCCTTTACCGACGACCGCGACCGCGTCGAATGGTTCGACGCCGATTCGAAAAAGCTGCAGGCGCAAATCGACCGCGCGGTGCCCGACCTTCAGGCGTGGGTGACGTCGCGCAGCCGCGACGGCAATCGCCTGCTCATCCTCGGCACCGCGCCCGACGATCCCGGCGTCTATTATCTGCTCGATCGCAAGACGCGCGAAATGGCGATCGTCGCCGCGCTGCTCCAGTCGCTGCCGCCCGAGACGCTCGCGGTGACCAAGGCGGTGCGATACAAGGCGCGCGACGGCAAGGAAATCCCGGCCTATCTGACCTTGCCCAAGGGGCGCGAGGCGAAGGACCTGCCGCTGATCCTCTATCCGCACGGCGGCCCCTATGGCGTGCGAGACAAGCTGGAATATGATCCGCAGGTCCAGTTGCTGGCCAACCGCGGCTATGCTGTGCTGCAACCCAATTATCGCGGATCGGGCGGCTATGGCACCGAATATGGCGATGCCGGAATCGGCCAGATCGGGCGCGCGATGCAGGACGACCTCGACGACGGCATGGACTGGCTGGTCGAACAGGGTGTCGCCGACAAGGGGCGCGTATGCGTTGTCGGCGCCTCCTATGGCGGCTATGCCGCGCTGTGGGCGGCGATCCGCAACCCTGAACGCTATCGCTGCGCGGCGAGCTTTGCCGGGGTCGCCGACTGGGCGGCGATGCTGAAATATGACCGGCGTTTCTTCACCAAGAAGGCCGGGGCCAGTTGGGCGGCGCGATTGACCGGCGAGGGCGAGCTCGACCTGACGACGGTGTCGCCGACGCCGCAGGCGGCGCGGCTGACGCGCCCGGTGCTGATTGCGCATGGCGAGGACGACAGCAATGTCCCGATCAGCCAGTCGAAGAAACTGGTCGCGGCGCTCAAGAAGGCGGGCAAGAGCGATTTCGAATATGTCGCGTACAAGGGCGAGGGGCATGGCTTTTCCGACCCGGCGAACCAGAAGGACTGGTTCGACCGGCTCGATGCCTTCCTTGCGAAGCATAATCCGGCGGGGTGACAGATTGCTTCCCATCGGCCCCTTTTGCCGCTATGGGCGCGCATCCTGTTTTTTCGAGACCCTTGAGGATTGATGGCGAAAGAAGAACTTCTGGAAATGCGCGGCCAGGTGGTCGAACTGCTTCCCAACGCGATGTTTCGCGTCAAACTGGAAAATGACCACGAGATTCTGGGCCACACGGCCGGCAAGATGCGCAAGAATCGCATCCGCGTTCTCGTCGGCGACGAAGTGCTCGTCGAACTGACACCCTATGACCTGACCAAGGGTCGGATCACCTATCGCTTCAAGTGAGCGGAGCGGTGGATGCTCCTGCGCTGGTGCTGGCTTCTACGTCGCCGCGCCGGCTGGAACTGCTCGCGCGCATCGGCCTGACGCCGGCGCGCATCGCGGCACCCGAAATCGATGAAACGCCGTTGAAGGCCGAATTGCCGCGCGCCTATGTCGCGCGGCTCGCCGAGGGCAAGGCTCTTGCGGTCGCGCGCGCGGCGAACGAGGTCGTGCTCGCGGGCGACACCACGGTCGCGGTCGGGCGCCGCATCCTCGAAAAGCCGGTCGACGAGGCCGATCTGCGCCGCATGCTCGCCCTGCTGTCGGGGCGGCGGCACCATGTCTATTCGGGCGTCTGCGTCGTCGGCGCCGACGGCAAGCCGCGCGTCCGGGTCGCCGACACCATCGTCGCCTTCAAGGTGCTGAGCGCCGCCGAGGTCGACTGGTATGTCGCCAGCGGCGAAGGCATGGGCAAGGCGGGCGGCTATGCAATCCAGGGCAAGGCCGAAAGCTTCGTGCGCTTCCTGTCGGGCAGCCATTCGAACGTCGTCGGGCTGCCGCTGTTCGAGACGCGCACCTTGTTGAGCAGCGCGGGCGTGCCGCTTGGCTGAGTGGCTCTATGAGGCCGGGATCGGCGAAGCGCGCGCGGCGCTGGTCGAGGACGGCGAAATCGTCGAGGCGCGCATCGAACGCGAGGGCGACGGGCCGCGCGTCGGCGCCGTCGTCGCTGCGCGGCTCGTCGAGCCCGGCAAGCTGATCCTCAATGTGCCCGGTGCGCCGCCCGCGACGGTGACCGGTCTCGCCCGCTCGGTCGCGCTGGGCGCGACATTGACCGTCGAGATCACCCGCATGGCGCTGCGCGAGCGCGGCCGCGACAAGCCGGCGCGGGCGCGGCTCGCCGAGGAAGGGGCGGCGCTCGACGACGGACCCGATCTGCGCGCGCGCATCGCCGCAAGCGGTATCGCGGTCGTTGATCTGCACCCGACGGGCCCCGATCGTCTCGAAGCGGCGGGCTGGTCCGAACTGATCGACCATGTCCGCACCGGCCGCTGGGCCTTCGCCGGCGGCGAATTATGGGTCGATGCGACGCCCGCGATGCTGCTGATCGATATCGATGGCGAGGGCGACGCGCTGGCGCTGGCCAAGGCTGGCGCGCGCGCCGCGGTGCATGTCATCCGCTGCTGCGACGTCGGCGGCTCGATCGGGATCGATTTCCCGTCGCTGCCCGGCCGTGCCGAGCGGCTGGCGGTCGACGCGCTAGTCGACGAACATCTGCCGCAGCCGTTCGAGCGCACCGGCACCAACGGATTCGGCCTGATGCAGATCATCCGCCGCCGCGAGCGGCCGTCGCTGATCGAGCAGATTCGCTTCGATCCGGTCGCGACCGATGCCGCGCTGCTGTTGCGGCAGGCCGAGCGGTCGGTCGGCACGGGGGCACTGACGCTGGCCGCGCGGCCGGCGGTCGCCGAACATATAGCGGCACGCCCGGACTGGACCGACAGGCTGCAGGCGCGTACCGGACGCGCGGTCGACATCGCCGCCGACGCCGGCATCAAGGGAGCGGGCCATGCCCAGTAAATCCGCCGCAAAACCGCGTGCCTGCCCCCTGTGCGGCAATCCGCGCGACGAGGCCTTCAAGCCCTTTTGCAGCCGGGGGTGCCGCGACCGCGACCTGCTCGGCTGGTTCGGCGAGAGCTATCGCGTGCCGATCGACCAGCCCGCCGACGGCACCGCCGACAGCGATAATTTCACCGACGAATAGCGCGGCGAAAAGGCGCAACAAAGGTGCTGGACAGGACGCGATGCCCTGCCTATAGCCGCCGCTCGCCAGCGGGCCGGTCGGTCCGCCAAGGCCGTGCCTGGGTAGCTCAGTTGGTAGAGCATGCGACTGAAAATCGCAGTGTCGGCGGTTCGATCCCGTCCCCAGGCACCACTTACTTCGACATGACCGCAGGCCCTAGGGCACCACCGTTTCGTAGCGGCGGTCGAGTTCGACCGCGCGCCGTTCGTCGGCGCGGGCGCGATCGGGGTCGCCCGTCTTTCGCAACACCAGGCTGCGCAGATAGAAGCCGCGCGCTTCGGCCGGGGCGTATCGCACGGCCCGGTCGAGGTCGGCGAGCGCGCGGTCGAGATCGCCCTTGCGTTCATAGACCAGCCCGCGGTTGAGATAGGCGACGGCGAGTTGCGGGGCGACGGCGATGGCCTGGTCGAATGCGGTCAATGCCGCGTCGGCATCGCCCCGCCAGGCCTTTTGCAGGCCGTCGGCGAGATAGGTCTGCGCGCGTTCGCGGGTCTTGCGGTTCCCCGTCGTCGCCAGCCGCGTGCAGCGCGACAGGCTCTGGCTCGGATCGTTGACGGTGCAGGCGTTCCAGTCGCCGCGCGCGGCGCGCTTCGGCGCCGCCCGCGCGGCCCCGGTCACGATGATTTCGCTGCTGTTGTCGCGCGCGCGGTCCGCTGCGGCGGGGGCGGTGGTCACGGTGATGGGGGTGTCGGCGATTTGCGATTCGCGGCGCCGTGCTGAAACGACGATGGCGCTGTCGGCGTCATCGCTTCGCTTCGTCGTCGCTCCGGCGGCGCGCGCTTCGGTCTGCGCGATCGCTCGCGGTGGCGG
>NZ_LYVN01000090.1 GCF_001990265.1 Sphingopyxis sp. KK2 | reverse complement strand
CGTCAACGGACTGCTGGGCCTTTCGAATCTGCTTTCACCGCCATGATCGGCGAGATCCACAGGAAATCGCCGGGGGGATAAAGATGCTCAAGAACCGTCGCAACGCCGCCACCGATGTGGCGACCAAACTCCACCGCGCCGAAACCGCCGTCGACGATGCGATCGTCGCGCTCGGCGAACTTTTCACCGGGCTGCCGCAAGCGCAGGTCGCGGCGAAGCTGTCCCCGGTTTCGGGGGACGCCGCCATGACGCTGGCGAGCGCCGCCATCGGTGCGATGTGCGAAAGCCGCGCGAATGTGGTGCAATTGCATCATGAATTGGCACGCGTCCGGGATGGCATCGGCCTGAAGAATTTCCGGATCGTCGGAACCGGCGACGGCGTGAAGATCAAGGAACCGCAGGGCAGCAGCGAAAATGACGACGCGCCTGCGGCAAGGGCCGACATCGCTGCCGCATGAGGATGATCCCCGGGTTATGGAATTGGCCTTGAAGGGCAGCGTGCCGTGATCTGGGGATATATCTACATCGCGCTGATCGTGACGGTGCTCGTGACAGTGCTGTGGATCGGCGACTGGGAATGTCGTCTGTCGATCTTCACGCTGTTCACGGCCTCGGCCCTGAGCATCCTCGCCGTCCATCTTTCAGGCCGTTATCTCGAGAACGCCAATCCTCTTCTGATCGCGTTCGACCTCCTCACTCTCGCCGTCTTTGTCGTTCATGCCCTTTACAGTCGTCGCTATTGGACGCTTCCCGTCGCCGCACTGCAGATGATTACCTGCGGCACGCATTTTGCGAAGCTGTCTGCGCCGACCATCGTCGCCAACGTCTATGCGGCGGGGCAGGGGCATTGGGCCTATGTCCAGATGGCCATCATCCTGGTCGCCGCGATCCATGTGCGGGCCCGGATGAGAGAGGAAGCGCGAGCGCACCGACCATAGATCGGTACGAATATGTCTTTAGAAAATTGGTCGCCGCAACGTCTGCGGTCGGCGCGTCGCAGCGTTCAACGCGGACTTGAAGATCGGCTGCGGTCGCTGGAAACCAAAGCTCCGGAAGGTGGCGACGCGGAAGGACACGAGGCCTCCAAGTGTCCGGGTGTGCGGGCAAAGCTGGTCCGGCGCATGCTGGGCGAGCGCCAGATGCGCGAGCAATTTTTTCCCGCCGAATTCTGTACCGATCCGGCATGGGACATATTGCTGGACCTTTATGTAGCGCGGCTGGAGGGGCGGCAGGTATCTGCGACCAGCCCCGCGGTTGCCACCGCGATCCCGGCGACGACCGGCGCCCGCTGGATCCGGATGATGACGCAGGCTTCGCTGCTCGCGCGGCAGGATGATCCCGACGATGGCCGGCGGGTTTTCGTCGTCATGACGGACCCGGCCTTTGCCGCCATGGGGCGATATCTCGACGAGGCGGTCGCATAAGGCGCTGCTCGCGATGGCGCGACCATATCGGCGGACCAAAAAAGGGTGCCCGGCCCCCCCGAGCCGGACACCCCTCCTTGGCGTCGCTGATCCGAGGGATCAGGCGCTGTAGTACATGTCGAACTCGACCGGGCTCGGGGTCTGTTCGAAGCGATAGACCTCGTCCCACTTGAGTTCGATATAGGCCTCGATCTGGTCCTTGGTGAACACGTCGCCCTTGAGCAGGAAGTCGTGGTCGGCGGCGAGGCTGTCGAGCGCTTCGCGCAAGCTGCCGCAGACGGTCGGGACTTCGGCCAGTTCCTCGGGCGGCAGGTCATAGAGATTCTTGTCCATCGGATCGCCCGGGTGGATCTTGTTCTGGATGCCGTCGAGGCCCGCCATCAGCAGCGCCGAGTAGCAGAGATAGGGGTTGGCCATCGCGTCGGGGAAGCGGAACTCGACGCGCTTCGCCTTGGCGCCCGCACCATAAGGGATGCGGCACGAAGCCGAACGGTTGCGCGACGAATAGGCGAGCAGCACCGGTGCTTCGAAGCCCGGGACGAGCCGCTTGTAGCTGTTCGTCGTCGGATTGGTGAAGGCGTTGAGCGCCTTGGCATGCTTCACGACGCCGCCGATGAAATAGAGGCACATGTCCGACAGGCCCGCATAGCCGTTGCCGGCGAAGAGCGGCTTGCCCTTTTCCCAGATCGAGATGTGCGTGTGCATGCCGCTGCCGTTGTCGTCTTTGATCGGCTTGGGCATGAAGGTCGCGGTCTTGCCATAGGCATGGGCGACCTGGTGCACGACGTACTTGTAGATCTGCATGCGGTCGGCGGTCTGCGTCAGCGTGCCGAAGGTCAGGCCGAGTTCGTGCTGCGCGGCGGCGACTTCATGGTGGTGCTTGTCGCAGGGCAGACCCATTTCGAGCATGGTCGAGACCATCTCGGCGCGGATGTCGACGGCGCTGTCGACCGGTGCGACGGGGAAATAGCCGCCCTTGGCGCGCGGACGGTGGGCGAGGTTGCCGCCCTCATAGCTGCGGCCGGTGTTGGTCGGCAGCTCGATGTCGTCGATCTCGAAGCCCGACTTGTTGTAGCCGGTTTCGAAGCGGACGTCGTCGAACATGAAGAATTCGGCTTCGGGGCCGACATAGACGGTGTCGCCGACGCCGGTCGAGGCGACATAGGCCTCGGCGCGCTTCGCCGTCGTGCGGGGGTCGCGGGCATAGCCTTCGCCGGTCGAGGGCTCGACGATGTCGCAGAAGATCACGAGCATCGGGGTCGCCGAGAAGGGATCGTCATAGACGGCTTCGAGGTCGGGCATCAGGATCATGTCCGACTCGTTGATCGCCTTCCAACCCTCGATCGACGAACCGTCGAACATCAGGCCGTCTTCGAGCGCGTCTTCGTCGATCACGCCGGCGCACATGGTCAGATGCTGCCATTTGCCCTTCGGATCGGTGAAGCGCAGGTCGACCCACTCGATGTCGTTTTCCTTGATGCGTGCGATGATGTCCTTGGGCTTCGTAGCCATGGTCATATTTCCTTCTTGCGATTTGTCCGGGGCGACCCGGGGTCTTGTTGAACAGGTTGGGGAGTGCGGGGTTTAGAGCGCGTCGTCGTTGCGCTCGCCGGTGCGGATGCGCAGAGCCGTCTCGACCGGGATCACGAAAATCTTGCCGTCGCCGATGCGGCCGGTCTGCGCGGCGGCGGCGATCGCCTCGACCACGCGTTCGGCCATGCTGTCCTCGACGATGACTTCGAGTTTCACCTTGGGCAGGAAATCGACGACATATTCGGCGCCGCGATAGAGTTCGGTATGGCCTTTCTGCCGGCCGAAGCCCTTGGCCTCGGTTACGGTGATGCCGCTGACGCCGACCTCGTGCAGCGCTTCCTTCACTTCATCGAGCTTGAACGGCTTGATGATCGCTTCAATCTTCTTCACGCGTCTAGTCCCCCACTTGGGCTTTATCGATGCCTGCAGCCAAAGCCGGACAGGCCTGCCTGCCCGGTGCGCACCGTCCTGAGTCGCTGCGAGGCCCCGTCATGTTGCACCAATCAAAAGCCGTGCCAATTGCCGAATCGCAAGCTTTCGGTAAGAATTTTGAAAGCAAATTGCGCCGTTGCCCAAGGGGTGGGCAACGGCGCAATCTCGGTGCCTAAAAAAGCGGCAAATCGATCCACCCCGCCGCGCCGCGACGGGGAAGAGGGTATCAGCGACCCATCGGCGCCGAGGCGTCGGGCAGGTTCGCCTTGGTCCAGATCGAACGGTCGATGACATAGGCGCGGATCGCCTCGGCATCGGCGGGGGTCAGCACACGCGCGAAGCTGACCATGCCGCTGTCCTTGAGCGCGCCGTCGACGATCACGCCCTTCCACGCATCGGCGTTGCCGAGCAGGCCCGAAACGCGGAGGTCGGGGGTGAAGCCGTTGCCGATCGCGCTGTCGCCGTGACAGACGATGCAGTAGCGCCCGAAATGCGCCTTGCCCGCCGCGACCTGCGCGGCGGTGCCGAACTGCGCCGGCGGGTTCCACGCAAGCGTTGCGGCGGCGGGCGGCGCGGGCAGCTTGCCGGTGCCGCCGATCTTGAGCACGACGAGGCGCGGGATGTTCGGCACCTTGCGCGTCACCCCGCCCGCGACCCCGGCAACGAGCGGGAACGCGCCGCCCTTGCTGGTCATGAAGGCGATATATTGCACGCCGCCGACGCGGAAGGTCGAGGGCGCGCTGACGATCCCCGACTGCATGTCGAGGTCGAGCAATTGCTTGCCAGTGTCGGCGGTGTAAGCGCGGAAGCGGCCCGTGCTCGTCCCTTGGAAGACGAGGTTGCCCGCGGTGGTCATCGTGCCGCCGTTCCACGCCGCCCGATAGTCGACCGCCCAGGCGACCTTGCCGGTGCGCGGATCGAAGGCGACCAGCCGTCCGGTGGTCGCTGCGACCGCGGCCTTGAACGCGGCCTTGTCGTCGGGCAGCATCGTCTTGTTGAGCGAGGTACCGATGTTGAAGCCGAGGACCTTGCGCTTGTCGAGTTCGTCCATGTCGGCGAGATAGCCCTGCGGAATCTGCTGTGCCGGGATATAGACGAGGCCGGTGGCTGGGTTATAGCTCATCGGGTGCCAATTGTGCGCGCCGAGCGCGCCGGGCACCGCGATGAAAGGCTTGCCGGTTTTGTAGAAGCGCGCCTCGGGATTTTCGATCGGGCGGCCTGTGGCGAGGTCGTAGCCCGTCGCCCAGTTGATCCCGTCGACGAAGGGCTTGGCATCGATCAGCTTGCCGGTCGTACGATCGATCGTGAAGAAGAAGCCGTTTTTCGGCGCGTGGTAGAGCACCTTGGTCGGCTTCCCGGCGACCGCCTGCTCGGCGAGGATGATCGGCTGGGTTGCTGTGTAATCCCACGTCTCGCCCGGCGTCTCCTGATAATGCCATTTATATTTGCCGGTCGTGGCGTCGAGCGCAACGACCGAGGACAGGAACCAGTTGTCGCCCTCGCCATTCGAGCGCGTGCCATGGTTCCACGGATTGCCGTTGCCGACGCCGAGATAGACCTGGTCGAGATCCTTGTCATAGACGATCGCGTCCCAAACAGTGCCGCCGCCGCCCGAGGTCTGCCATTCGCCCTTGTCGGACCAGGTCGCGTTGGCCTTGCTCGCGAAGATGTCGTCCGAGGCGGCGTCGTCCTTGGCCTTGGTCGGGTTCGGCGCGGTGTAGAAGCGCCAGCGTTCCTTGCCGGTGTCGGCGTCATAGGCGGTGACATAGCCGCGCACGCCGAATTCGGCGCCGCCATTGCCGATCAGCACCATGTCCTTCACGACGCGCGGGGCGCCGGTGATCGTATAGGGTTTCGAGGTGTCGAAAGTTTGGGTGGTCCATTGCTCCTTGCCGGTCTTGCGGTCGAGCGCGATCAGCCGGCCGTCGAGCGCGCCGACGAAGAGCTTGTCGCCCCACACCGCGACGCCGCGGTTGACGACGTCGCAGCACGCGCTGACCGCGCGTTCGCCCGGAACCTTGGGGTCGAATTTCCACAGCAATTTGCCCGTCGCGGCGTCCCAGGCACTGACCTTCGACCAGGCATGGCTGACATAGAGCGTGCCGTCGACGATCACCGGGGTCGCCTCCTGCCCGCGCGCATCGTCGAGATCGGCGGTCCAGGCCACGCCGAGCTGGCCGACATTCTTGTCGTTGATATCGGTGAGCGGGCTGAACCGCTGCTCGTCGTAGCTGAAACCGATGGCGCCCCAGTCGTCGCCGTTGCCGCCGGTCTTGAGCAGGGTCTCGCTGGCCTTTTCGGCTTCGTCGAGCGAGCCGCCCGAGATGCTCTCATTCTTCGATGCGTTGCACGCCGACAATGCCAGTACCGCGCAGCCGATGAGCGCGGCCTTCAAGACCTTCTTTGCCATCCCATTTTCTCCCGACGCCTATGCTTGACGTTAACGTCAAGTCTGCGCCCGATGCGCCGGGGGCGCAAGCGGGAAAATGGGGGCAGAGATGGTCGTTATTGCCAGGGCGGCGCGTTCAGGCCCTTGGGGCTGGCGGTGAAGATCTCGCATCCCGTTTCGGTGATGCCGATGCTGTGCTCGAACTGCGCCGAGAGGCTGCGGTCGCGGGTCACCGCGGTCCAGCCGTCGGCGAGCATCTTCACCGCATATTTGCCGGTGTTGATCATCGGTTCGATCGTGAAGAACATGCCCGGGCGCAGTTCGGGTCCGGTGCCGGGACGGCCGGCGTGGACGACCTCGGGCGCGTCGTGGAACATCTGGCCGAGGCCATGCCCGCAGAAATCGCGGACGACCGAATAGCGGTGCCTTTCGGCGTGGCTCTGGATCGCATGCGCGACGTCGCCCATGCGGTTGCCGGGCTTCGCCTGTTCGATGCCGAGCATCAGGCATTCATAGGTCACCTCGACCAGCCGCCGCGCCTTGATCGGCACATCGCCGACCAGATACATGCGGCTGGTGTCGCCGTGCCAGCCGTCGATGATGCTGGTGACGTCGATGTTGACGATGTCGCCGTCGCGCACCGGCTTGTTGTCGGGAATGCCATGGCAGACGACATGGTTGATGCTGGTGCAGCAGCTGTGGGTGAAGCCGCGATAGCCGAGCGTCGCGGGAATGCCGCCGCCGTCGAGCATCATCGTGCGGACGAGGTCGTCGATCTGGCCGGTGGTGACGCCGGGCTGGACAAAGGGCACGAGCGCGTCGAGGATTTCGGCCGACAACCGCCCCGCCTTGCGCATGCCCTCAAAACCCGCCGCGTCGTGCAGCTTGATCGTGCCGTCGCGCACCGGCGTCGGCGCGCCGGGGGCGGCGGTGGTCACGGAGACATAGTCGTACATGGGGGTGATATAGGCGCTGGAGAACCAAAAGGCGAGGGCACGGCATGTCAGCTCGCGGTCCTATGACTCCGAAACCAGGCGGCCAATTCATCCTCCGCAAGTTCACCGGCCGCCAGCGCAAGCACAATGTCTATGGCGTCCTGGGGATTGAAGCGCAGTTCATGGCCGTTGAGGCGTAGAAATAGGCGTGCCAGAACCCATGCAGTCCTTTTGTTGCCGTCGCCGAAGGGATGGTTGCGTGCGACGCCGAACGCGTAGGCCGCAGCCAGTTTCGCCGGATCGTCTTCGCCATATACCCATTGGTTGACTGGCCGCGCCAGCGCCGATTCGAGCATCCCGGCATCGCGGACGCCAGAAATGCCCCCATGTTCGGCGAGTTGGCGATCGTGAATGGCCAAGGCCACATCCGCGTCGAGCCAGATGGGCTCGACGCGATCACTGTTGGTCATTTCGCGAGGACGCGCAAGATATCGCGATCTTCGCGCATGATCTCCTCGGCGGCCGCCATTTTTGCCGCGAAATCGGGATTTGACGCGGTCAGGCGGATGCCGTCAGGCGATTCGGTGGCGAACAGCGTATCGCCCAGCGAGACGCGCAGCCGCGCGAGCAACTCTTTGGGCAGGATGACGGCAGCACTGTTGCCGACCTTGGTGATTTTGAGTGGCGTGTTCATACAGGCGTTATAACATTGCGATGTCTCAGCTTCAAGGCCTCACCTCAGGACGCCCGGCTGAACAATCCGAACAACCCGCCGCGCGGCTTTTCGGGTTCGGCGATCATGTCGGGGTCGTCGCCGATCTTTTCGGCGCGCTGGCGCTGCCAGGCGTAGAGCAGCATTTCATAGTCATGATCGGACAGCTCGTGCGACGCGCGGCCGTCGCCGAGGCCGGTCATATTGTAGAAGAGTGCGTCCTGCGCCGCGCTGAGCTCGACGAAGGCGGGGTGCTTGTCGGCGCGCAGCTGGCGTCGGATGATGACGTTGCGGCGGTCGCGCCACTCGGCGATCTTCAGCTCGGTCTCGGCGCGGAAACGCTCCTTGTTCGCCTCGTCGCGGGCACCCTGGATCGACGCGACCTTGCCATCGTCGAGCCGTTCCTTTTCGCACCAATAGGCCGACTCGTACCAGGGATCGACGTCGTGGGCGCCGCCGAGCAGCACCATCGGGCGCGGGAGCCCTTCGTGCGCGGCGTCGCGGACCAGCGCCTGGTGGAAGCGCAGGGTGAGGAAGAAGCGGCCGAGACGGTCGGCGACGACGTCGACCGGCGCGGGTTCGCCGAACGGGATGCGGCCGGGCATGTTGGCGCATACCGCGGTGTAGATGCGTCCCAGCCCGACGACGGTCAGGCTGCCCACGATGTCGCGGAATTCGCCCTGCCAGGGCGTGCTGGTGTCGGCCGCGGCGGCGTTGATCCCGGCAAGGTCGCCGTCGCCGAAGGGAAAGGCTTCGTCGTCGTAGAAATTGACCTCGAGCGGCCATGCGTCGTCGTCGGGTTCGCAATGCGCCGACAGGTCGGCGCCGATCGCGGTAACGGGACCGCCCGCGGCGTGGCGTTCCTCGTCGCGCAGCAGGTCGGCGGCGAGTTCGTCCCAGCCGGTGACACGGACCGCCGACAGCGGCCGCGCGAGGCAGAGCGAGGTGATCGGGTGCGGATGCGCGAGCAGTTCCTCGGTCAGGAAGGCGTCGAGCTCGTCGAAATTGCCAGCGCGCATCACGCCCTCGAACCAGCGGTCGAATTCGCGCAGCGCGTTCGCCTGCCCCAGCCATTGCTGCAATTGTGTCGTCATCGTCTGCCCCGGCCCCACATTGTCAGGAGCGGCGGGCATAGCAGCAGGGAGTTGCGATCCGCTTAATTCGATGGCGACCGCCTCGCCGTCAGTCGCGTGGCGGCGCCCAGTCGCTCACTGCAACGAAATCCGCCGCGCCGGGCACTTTCTCGAAGACGCTGCCGACCGGCGAGTCGAGAAAGCCGATGATCGACGGGTCGTAATTGGCGATGGTGTTGACATCGTAGATGCCGTGATTGGCGGGGTCGTTCATATAGGCATCGTCTTCGGTGCCCGAGAGGAAGGCCCAGCCGCTGTCCTGGTCGTTGCGCGGCTTGTCGCGGTACATGAAGCGGACCGGCAGACCCTCCACCGTGATGCGGTCGGACGCGATGCAGCCGCCGCGTCCCATCGCGAGCGGGCGGATGTCGTCGCGCGACAATTTATAGCGTTTCTCGCGCGCCATCAGCCCGGGTGCAGCAAAAGCGGACAGGGCGACCGCCGCGAGCCCGAGGCCCGAGAGGATCGCCCTGCGCCGCACGATACTTATTCCGCAGCCTTTTTCGACTTGTCGGCCTTGGGCTTGGCCTTCGCCTTGCTGCCCTTGGGCGGGGCCGAGACGATTTCAAAGGCGAGCGGATTGCCGACATTGGCGTCGCCGCCGGTCTTCATCTTGACCTTCACCTCGCCGCCATGGACGAGCTTGCCGAACAGCAGTTCCTCGGCGAGCGGCTGCTTGATCTTTTCCTGGATCAGGCGGCCCATCGGTCGCGCGCCGTAGAGCTTGTCATAGCCCTTGCCGGTCAGCCATTCGCGCGCCGCCTCGTCGAGCTGGATATGGACGTTGCGGTCGGCGAGCTGCATTTCGAGCTGCAGGATGAACTTGTCGACGACGCGCGCGACGACTTCGGGCGGCAGATAGCCGAAGGGCACGATCGCATCGAGGCGGTTGCGGAATTCGGGGGTGAAGAGATTCTTCACCGCTTCCTCCTGCACATCCTCGCGCGTCGACAGGCCGAAGCCGATCCCCTCGCGCGCCATGTCGCTGGCGCCCGCATTGGTCGTCATGATCAGGATGACGTTGCGGAAGTCGACCGTCTTGCCGTGATGATCGGTCAGGCGGCCATGGTCCATCACCTGCAACAGGATGTTGAACAGGTCGGGATGCGCCTTTTCGATCTCGTCGAGCAGCAGCACGCAATGCGGATTCTGGTCGATCGCGTCGGTGAGCAGGCCGCCCTGATCGTATCCGACATAGCCCGGGGGCGCACCGATCAGGCGGCTGACCGAATGGCGCTCCATATATTCGGACATGTCGAACCGTTGGAGCGGGATGCCCATGATCGACGCGAGCTGCTTCGCGACCTCGGTCTTGCCGACCCCCGTAGGCCCGCTGAACAGATAGTTGCCGATCGGCTTTTCGGGATCGCGAAGACCCGCGCGGCTAAGCTTGATCGCCGACGACAACACCTCGATTGCGGTGTTCTGGCCGAAGACGACGCGCTTGAGGTCGGTCTCGAGATTGGCGAGTGTCGCCTTGTCGTCGGTCGACACCGACTTCGGCGGGATGCGCGCCATCGTAGCAATGACAGCCTCAATCTCCTTCGCGGTGATCGTCTTCTTGCGCTTCGACGGGGCGACGAGCATCTGCATCGCGCCAACCTCGTCGATCACGTCGATCGCCTTGTCGGGCAATTTGCGGTCGTTGATGTAGCGCGCCGACAGGTCGACCGCGGCGTTGATCGCGTCCTGCGTATAGCGCACCTGGTGATGCGCCTCGAACGCGCTGCGCAGCCCGGCGAGGATCTTCTTGGTATCCTCAAGGCTGGGCTCGATCACGTCGATCTTCTGGAAGCGGCGTAGCAGCGCGCGGTCCTTTTCGAAGTGGTTGCGGAACTCCTTGTACGTCGTCGAGCCGATGCAGCGGATGACGCCGCCCGACAACGCGGGCTTGAGCAGGTTCGACGCATCCATCGCGCCGCCGCTCGTCGCGCCGGCGCCGATCACCGTGTGGATCTCGTCGATGAACAGGATCGCGTGCGGCAGGCCTTCGAGTTCGGTGACGACCTGTTTCAGCCGTTCCTCGAAATCGCCGCGATAACGCGTGCCGGCGAGCAGCGCGCCCATGTCGAGCGAATAGATAACCGCGGGCAGCAGCACTTCGGGCACGTCGCCCTCGATGATCTTGCGCGCGAGGCCCTCGGCGATCGCGGTCTTGCCGACGCCGGGATCGCCGACATAGAGCGGATTGTTCTTGCTGCGGCGGCAGAGGATCTGGATCGTGCGATCGACCTCGGCACTGCGGCCGATCAGCGGATCGACCTTGCCGATCTTCGCTTTCTCGTTGAGGTTGACGGTGAACTGGTCGAGCGCGGTTTCCTTCTTGTTCTTCGCGTCGGCCTTGTCCTTCGTCTCTTCCTTTTCCTCGGGCTCGGCGGTGGGCGACGGCTTGCCGCCCTTGCCGACGCCGTGGCTGAGGTAGGAGACCGCGTCGAGGCGGGTCAGGTCCTGCTGTTGCAGGAAATAGACGGCGTAGGATTCGCGTTCCGAGAACAAGGCGACGAGGACGTTGGCGCCCGTCACCTCATCCTTGCCCGACGACTGGACATGCAGGATGGCGCGCTGGACGACGCGCTGGAATCCCGATGTGGGCGACGGGTCGCTGTGTCCCTCGACCTTCAGGCTGTCGAGTTCGGTGTCGAGATAATGGACGACCGCCGATTGCAGGTCGTCGAGCGCGACGCCGCACGCGCGCATCACTTCGGCGGCATGATCGTCGTCGATCAGCGCGTAGAGCAGATGCTCGAGCGTCGCATATTCGTGGTGGCGCTCCGAAGCGGCCTTCAGCGCGTTATGGAGGGTCTTTTCGAGGCTTTCCGAAAAAGACGGCATGGTCATTCATCTCCTTGCGGGGACCAGGCCGGGGAGATGGCGGCCCCCTTAGGTACACAAGGTGGCGATGCCGCCGTCCCATCGCAAGGGAAAAGCGGTCGACGGCATGAATTTGCGCAGATCGGGGTTGGAATATGGTTAACGCGGCGTTGGGGATTTTGCCGCCGGGCGTGCTGTCGATTGGGCACAAAAATGCCGGCGGCCCAAGGGGGGAGGCCGCCGGCATATTGGGGCGCGCCGAAGCACGCTCTTCGATATTGCTAAAGCGCCCGGCGTCCGCGGCCGAACACGAAGGCGACGACCACCAGCACGACGCCGACGATCAGCAGAATCTTGGCGAACTCGGCCGACAGGCCGGCAATCCCGCCAAAGCCGAGCAGCGCAGCGACGAGCGCGATGACGGCGAAGATGATGGCATATCTGAACATATTCGGTCTCCTTCCCGGACGCACGCCCTCGCCTTCGACCACGCGCGCTATGCGGCGGCTCGACTTCGCGGGTTTGTCATGCATCGATGCACCGTTAACGCGCCTTCGCCGACAAGGTTCCTGACGGTGCGACAAGGCCGCCCGCCGCTTGATCTTGGCCGGGATGCGCCTAGGGACGGAGGCGAAAGGTCGCCCCGATGAAAAACCTGCTTGTCGTCCTCGCCGCTGTTGTGCTGGCGCTCGCTCCGCCCGCGCTCGCCGCGCCCAAACAGGGCGATGTCATCATTCGCCACGTCACGCTGATCGACGTCGAGGCGGCGAAGGCGGTCGCCGGCCAGGCGGTGGTGCTGAAAGGCGGCGATATCGTCGCGGTCGGTCCCGATGCCGCGATCGCCAAGGACTGGCACGCGACGCAGCGGGTCGAGGGCAAGGGCAAGTTCCTCATCCCCGGGCTTTGGGACATGCATGTCCATTTTGGTGGCGGGCCCGAGCTGATCGCGGAGAATGAGGCGCTTTTCCCGCTCTATGTCGCGAACGGCATCACGACGATCCGCGACTGTTCGGGCGATCTTGCCGAGCAGGTGCTCGCGTGGCGGAGTGCGATTGCGGGCGGCACGCTATTCGGTCCTCGCCTGCTGACCTCGGGCGCGAAGATCGAGGGGATCGCGCCGCTGTGGAAGGGCACGATCGAGGTCGGCAACGAGGCCGATGTCGATGCGGCGCTCGACCGGCTCAAGAACCGCGACCATGTCGATTTCGTCAAGATCACCGACAGCACGTTGAAGCCCGAGCTTTTCCTCTATGCGCTGCAGCGCGCGAAGGCACTCGGCATCCGCACCTCGGGGCATATCCCGATGGCGCTGACGACGGGGCAGGCGGTCGATGCGGGGATCAGTTCGATCGAGCATCTCGACTATGCCTATAATGCCGGGGCGACGGACGAAGCGGCGATTGCGGCCGATTTCGCCGCGGGGCGGATCGACCGGGCGGAGGCGAACCGCCGGCTCGACGCGGGCTTTGACCGCAATACCGCGATGGCGGCCTATCGCCGTTTTGCGACGCAGGGTGTTTCGGTCACCCCGACGCTCAACGGCAGCCGCATCATCGCGTATCTCGACCGCGACGATCACAGCAAGGATGCGGGGCTCGCCTATATGGGGCCGAAGCTGCGCAAGACCTATGAATGGCGCGTCGAGCGCGCGGCCAAGGCGGATGCCCCTGCCATCGCGGCGCGGCACAAGCAGATCGAGGACATTGGCACGATCCTGCCGATGCTCGCCGAGGCGGGGGTACCGATCATGGCGGGGACCGACGCGGGTTTCCTCAACAGCTTCAACTATCCGGGCTTCGGGCTGCACGACGAGATCGCGCTGTTCGTCGAAAAGGGGCTGACCCCGGCGCAGGCGCTCGCCTCGGCGACGCGCGCGGGTCCGGCATGGTTCGGCTGGCTCAACCGCTATGGCGCGATCAAGCCGGGCATGGCGGCGGATATGGTGCTGCTCGACCGCAACCCGCTCGAGGACATCGCCGCGACGCGGGCGATCGACACGGTGGTGATGCGCGGGACGGTCCATGATCGCGCCGCGCTCGACAAGATGCTCGCCGACACGCGGGCCAAGGTCGCGGCTTGGGATGCTGAGGCGGCGAAGCCCTAGGGCGTCGCCGCGCGGGCCGCGGCGCGGGCACGCCATACGCTCCACAGGGTGAAGATCCCCATCGCCGCCCAGATCACATTGAGCCCGGCGGACGGCAGGGCACCATTATAGCCCGAATTGATCACGAAGCCCGCGGCGCCGACGACATTCATCCACTGGTAGAGATAGCCGCGCGGTTCGAGCTTGCCGAGCGAGAGCAGGATATAGCTGGCGAGGATGATCGCGGCGGCGGCCCAGCCGATGATCTCGATACCGATGTTGAATGCGCCCATATCCCGTCCCTTCGCGGCCGTCGGTCGGCCGATATTCGGAGGCGGCGACCTAGCGCATACCCCGTTCGAGTTCTTCGACCGCATCCTTGGCTTCGGCAAGGCCGAGTCCGGTCTTTTCGCGCATCAATTTGATCGCCTCGATCTTGCGGTTCTGGCGGATGAGGTCGAGGATTTCCTCGTCGCTGATCCGCTCGTCGCCGACGCGCACCATCGGGCGCGGTGCTGCACGGGGTGGCGGGCCGGTGAGGTCGCGCCGGTCGCCCTGACCCTTGCGGATCAGGAAGAGCGTCAGCGCGACCCCGAGCAGCAGGCCGAGGACGAAGGGAATCAAGGCGCCCATCGTCCCCGCCTAGTCCTTATGCGGCCAGCTTGCGGAGCACATAGTGCAGGATGCCGCCGTTCATATAGTATTCGACCTCGTTTGCGGTATCGATGCGGCAGAGCGTATCGAAGGCGAAGGTCGAGCCGTCGGGGCGGGTGACGTTCACGGTCACCGTCTGGCGCGGCTTCAGCTCGGCGACGCCGGTGATCGTGAACTGGTCGTCGCCGGTCAGGCCCAGCGTTTCGCGGCTCTGGCCGTCGAGGAACTGGAGCGGCAGCACGCCCATGCCGACGAGGTTCGAGCGGTGGATGCGCTCGAAGCTCTCGACGATCACCGCGCGGACGCCGAGCAGGTTCGTGCCCTTCGCCGCCCAGTCGCGCGACGAGCCGGTGCCATATTCCTTGCCCGCGATGACGACCAGCGGCGTGCCGTCGGCCTTGTGGCGCATCGCGGCGTCGTAGATCGGCATGACCTCGGCGCCATAGCGCGACATGCCGCCTTCGATGCCGGGGACCATTTCATTCTTGATGCGGATGTTGGCGAAGGTGCCGCGCATCATGACGTCGTGGTGGCCGCGGCGGGCGCCGTAGCTGTTGAAGTCGGCCTTGCTAACCTGATGTTCCATAAGCCATTTTCCGGCCGGCGAGTCCGCCTTGATCGAACCGGCGGGGCTGATGTGGTCGGTCGTGATGCTGTCGCCGAGGATCGCGAGCGGCTTGGCGCCGACGATGTCCGACACCGGCGCCGGGGTCATCGACATGCCCTCGAAATAGGGCGGGTTGGCGACATAGGTCGAGCCCGCGCGCCACTGATAGGTGTCGCTGCCCTCGACCTCGATCTTCTGCCAATGCTCGTCGCCCTTGTAGACATGCGCGTAGCGCGCCTCGAACATGTCGCGGTCGACCGCGCCCGCCATGACTTCGGCGACTTCCTGGTTGGTCGGCCAGATGTCGGCGAGGAAGACGTCCTTGCCGTCCTCGGCCTGCCCGATCGGGGTGGTGGTGAAATCCTCGATCACCGTGCCCTTGAGCGCATAGGCGACGACGAGCGGCGGCGAGGCGAGGAAGTTGGCGCGCACGTCGGGCGACACGCGGCCTTCGAAGTTGCGGTTGCCCGAGATCACCGCCGCGGCGACGAGGCCATTCTCGTTGATCGCCTTCGAGATCGGCTCGGCGAGCGGACCCGAGTTGCCGATGCAGGTGGTGCAGCCATAACCGACGAGGTTGAAGCCGACATTGTCGAGATGCGCCTGCAGCCCGGCCTTTTCGAGATAGTCGGTGACGACCTGCGAACCCGGCGCGAGCGAGGTCTTGACCCACGGCTTGGGCTTCAGGCCATAGGCATCGGCCTTTTTCGCGACGAGCCCCGCGGCGATCAGCACCCCGGGGTTCGAGGTGTTGGTGCAGCTGGTGATTGCGGCGATGGTGACGTCGCCGTCACCGATGTCGAAATCCTTGCCCTCGACCGGCACGCGCGTCTGCGCCTTTTTATAGGTGTTCGCCATGTCGGCGTTGAACACGTCGTCGACCTCGGGAAGCGAGACGCGGTCCTGCGGACGCTTGGGCCCCGCGAGCGACGGCACGACGGTGGCAAGATCGAGTTCGAGCGTCTCAGTGAACACCGGGTCGGCGGCGCCCTCGACGATCCACAGCCCCTGCGCCTTGGCATAAGCCTCGACCAGCGCGATATTTTCCTCGGTGCGGCCGGTCAGGCGCATATAGTCGAGCGTCTTGTCGTCGACGCCGAAGAAGCCGCAGGTCGCGCCATATTCGGGCGCCATGTTGGCAAGCGTCGCGCGGTCGGCGAGCGACAGCGACGACAGGCCGGGGCCGAAATATTCGACGAAGCGGCCGACGACGCCCTTGGCGCGCAGCATCTGCGTCGCGGTGAGCACGAGGTCGGTCGCGGTGACGCCTTCCTTCAGCGCCCCGGTGAATTTGAACCCGACGACTTCGGGGATCAGCATCGACACGGGCTGGCCGAGCATCGCGGCCTCTGCCTCGATCCCGCCGACGCCCCAGCCGAGCACGCCAAGGCCGTTGATCATCGTCGTGTGGCTGTCGGTGCCGACGCAGGTGTCGGGATAGGCGACGGTCTCACCATTCGCATCTTCGCTGGACCACACCGCCTGCGCGATATGTTCGAGGTTCACCTGGTGGCAGATGCCGGTGCCCGGAGGGACCGCCTTGAAATTGTCGAGCGACTTCGAACCCCATTTCAGGAAGTCATAACGTTCGCCGTTGCGATAATATTCGATTTCGACATTCTGTTCGAACGCTTTGGGGTGGCCGAATTCGTCGACCATCACCGAGTGGTCGATGACGAGGTGGACGGGGACCAGCGGGTTGATCTTCGTCGTGTCGCCGCCGAGCTTCGCGATCGCATCGCGCATCGCGGCCAAGTCGACGACGCAGGGAACGCCGGTGAAATCCTGAAGCAGCACGCGCGCGGGGCGATACTGGATCTCGCGGTTCGAATGCGGATCCTTCTGCCAGTCGACGAGCGCCTTCACATCGTCGGTCGACACGGTGAAGCCGCCATCCTCGAAGCGCAGCAGGTTTTCGAGCAGCACCTTCATCGAGAAGGGCAGGCGCGACACGTCGCCGAACTTTTCGGCGGCCTTGTCGAGCGAATAATAAGCGTAATTCTTGCCGCCGACGCTCAGCGTCGAACGGGTACCCAGCGTGTCGTGGCCCGTGGTCGTCATAGGATTGCAGTCCCCATGTTGGCGCGGCGGGGAATGACTGTCCGATGGCGGGGCGGGAGAGCGAGGCCAGCGGGAGTCGCACGCGCGGTTTATGTTGGCGCCGCCTTACGCCGGGGGGTGGGAAATGCAAGGG
>NZ_LYVN01000089.1 GCF_001990265.1 Sphingopyxis sp. KK2 | reverse complement strand
CGTCGAGCGACAGGCCGCCCGTCGTGCCGTCGGCGGTGGTGGCCCGTATGCCGCTGGCGCCGCCCGTCGCGGTGCCGCGCGAAACCAGCACCGCCTCGCCCGTGCCGCCAAAGCTCATGGTCAGCCCGTTGCGCACGCCGGTGCTGTTGGTGGCGTCGATCCGGATCGCGCCCAAACTGGAGACGAACAATCCGTCGCCGCCGGTACCGGTCAGCGTGCCGGTCGAGGTGAAATCGATGCTGCTTTCGCTGCCCGACGTGCTCATGATCACGCCGTTAATCCCGGTTACATCGACGACATCGGCATCGATCGCGCCGCGCCCGAAGATGTTGAGCCCGGTGCCGTCGGCCCCCGTCAGCGCGCCCGTCGCGACGAGCGCGATATCGCCCGCACCGAGCGCGGTCAGGATGACGCCATTGCGTCCGCCGGTCACCTCGTTCACCGCGACATCGACGTCGCCGACGCCGTTGCTCGCCAGTTCGACGCGCACGCCGGTTTCGGCGGCGACGACCGGGCCGGCGATCGACAGGTCGACCGGCCCATTGCCCTGCGCGGTAATGATCACACCGTCGGTCGCCCCGGTGACGGCGGCCAGATCGACGCTGATCGCGCCCGCGTTCGAGCCCGAAACGATCTCGACCCCGCGCCCTTCGCGTCCCTCGACCAGACCGGTCGCGGTCAACGTCGCCGATCCCTGGCCGAGGTTGCGGATCAAGATGCCTGCGCGGCCCTCGACCCCCGCGACGTTGGCGACGACATCGCCGGCATTGCCACCGGTGACGATGTTCAGGCCATTGCCGCTGATGTCGCTTTCCTGCGACCGGACATTGTTGCTGAGCAACTGCCCCTCGGCAGTGACGATCGTGCGCCCGCTCCCCTGGTTGCTGACCGAGACCGCAGTGGCGCCCGACGTGACCGGGCCGCGCGCGGTAACGATCAGGTCCTTGGCCGTCGCGCCGTTGCCGGCGGAAATGCCCTGCCGACCCGCGACATCGACCGCGCCGTTCACGGTGATCATGGTCGAACCGGCGCCAAGATTGCTGACGTTGATGCCGCCACCAATACCCGCGAGGTCATTCGCCTCGATGACCAGATCGCCGCCGGCGCCCTGCACGCTGTGGAAGCCGATGATCGCGAAGCCCTCGCTGCCCGTCGCGCTTGCAGTCCCGGTCGAGGCGATACGGATCGCACCCGTGCCACCGCGATTCTCGACCCCGATGCCCGAGGTGCCGCCGGCGGCGTTGTTCGAGATCACCTCCGAATCGCCGCCGCTGCCAGCCAGTGCAACGATGGTGATGCCGGTGGTCGCGCCGGTTACGGTCCCCGTCGCCTCGACAATCACACCGCCGGTGCCGGCATTGTTGGTGATGATCCCCGCGCGACCGCCGCCGGTGATGTCGCCGCCGGTCCGGATGACGATGCGCGACGCGCCGCCGCCATTGCCCACCGCGATCCCGTCGCGACCGCGGCCGATGATCGTCGAGGCGTTGGCATCGTCATAGGTCAGCGATCCCGGGCCAGAGATGACGAGACCGTTGCCCGGGCTGTCGATCGAGAAGCCCGGCTCGGTGGTCACAGTGATCGAGCCGCCGTTGCCGACGCTCTGCTCGGTCATGTTTTCGCCCGCGCAGGTGGCGGTGCCGCCCGGCTGGACGACGCATTGCGCAAAAGCAGGCGACGCTCCGGTCATCGCGAAACCGGCGGTCGCGGACAGGAGCGCGGCGCGGACAAGGCGGCGCCGACGATCGGAAGCGGAGATGGTGATGGACATCGGACAGAAACCCCAAGGCTGAAAGTCTGGACTGACCGGCCTGTGGCCAACGCTTTGCGAGGGCCCGTCCGATCGGGGGAGTGTCTGCGGGTTGGTGGCTTTCCGCACCAAGTTGCAACTTGTTGCATCCAGTGGTTTCATGTTGCGGCGGCGCGCATGCGCGCGTCGGCTCAGTGCGCCGTGTGGCGATCCTGGCGGCAGCGGGGGAACGAAGAAGAGATGGCGGAGACGGAGTCTGTCGAACTACGCATGTAATCCGTTGAATTTACAGAACTAAAATCGCCTCAACCTCGAAAGACCACGCTATAGACCACACGCGACGCTGAAAATAATTCCTTGGAAAAACAACGCTTTGTAGCCTCAGTTCGATAGAGGCTCTGGGAATCGAACTCAAGGTACAGCGACCATTTTGGACATAAATTATTGCTTCGTCGTTCACCACTCATTTGGCGATGAAGAGCAGCGCGGACGGCAGTATTAACTGCCGGGTTTCTCTTGCTTTCGCAACTTGGCGAACTCGCGGTCACCATCGATGAAGCTGCTGAGCATATAGGGGATCAGCGCAGCGGGCTTTTCATGGACGTTATAGGCTTTCGCGTAGGCTGCGGCGTAGTCGGCAAGCGCAGCCTCCAGATCGGGCAATATCTCGATCTGCAACTTCACGGGCTTACGGTCGGGAATTTTGGCGAGCTTCAGGTCAGGCATCGATCAGCTCCAAGGCCTGAGGATCAGGTCCCGCGTCAACAACACGCGAAGTGGCGAGCCAGGGCGGATCGTGATCGTCGGCTCGATGTCGAGGGAGCGCCCGACAAGTTGATCGCCAGCACGGCCCCCGCTTTGCTGCACGGATTCACGAAGGGCGCGAGCAAGCTCGCTCTCCTCATTCCCGAGCGAAAGCTCTGTGCTGACCCCAAGGAGCGTCGACAAGGCCACGCCTTTTAGCAGGGTTCCGCCGTGGAAATTGACGCGGTCGGCTAGGCCCGAATATCCGGACTTGTCGCTCGCGGGCATATCCTCGATCCGAACCGAGGAGGCGTCAGGCCAGATGATGCGCTGCCAGATCACGAATGCACGGCGCTGGCCGAACGTGATGTCACTCTCGTAGCGGCCAATTAGCCGGGCACCTTGGGGTATCAGGAGGGTCTTGCCCGTGATGCTGTCGAAGGCATTGTCGGTGACCTGCGCGACGACGGTTCCGGGTAGATCGCTGTTGATGCCTGTTATCAAGCTTGCCGAGATGATGCTGCCGCTGGTCATGATCCAGGGCGACGCCGCATCCTGGATGCTGTACGGATTGACATCGCGATCGTCCGCGCCGCCAGAATTTTTCGCATTGGTCGCAACAGGCGCCGCAGGTGTCGGCTGCGGCGCCGGGCCGCGGGCTCCGCCTAGCGACATCAACACAGCCGACTGACGGGCGGCCATCTGCTCAGCGATCGCTCGTGCGCGTTCGGCCGCCGCCGCCTCGGCCCCAGGATCCACGCCGACGACGGGTGGCGCGCTTGCCATCTCGCGCTGCTTTTCGAGGATCGGCCGCCCGAGGTCACCCGGAAGTGGCGGGCCGAGCTTCGGCACATCGGCATAACTGCCCGGCGCTGACGCCAAGGCCTCCGGCTTGCCGCCCTGTCTTCCTTCGAACATTTCTTCGCCGGTTGCCGCAAGTTTGAACGACGCTGGGCTGAGCGCGAACCAGGACAGGCCTGCGATGACCGCCGCCGTCGCGCCAGCGAGCCCGATCAGGACCGGGCGCCGAAACCGAACGACGCGTCGCGGGCTGCCACGCAGCACGAGCGTTTCGGGATCAACCTTCACGCTCGACGAGGCCTGCGGTGCTTGATCTGCGGCGCGCTCGCGGTCCAGCCCTGCGTTCGCTGCGCGCTCTTCGAGCGACGCGGTCACTTCGCCGCCCCCGAGGGTGACTTGCGAACGATGCGGACGATCACCTGCTTCTTGGCGCCGTGCCGTAGCTCGGCGCGCTCGAAAAGCCGGTCGACGATGTAGAAACGGCCCGAGACGCGGTAGTTGACAAGTTCCGCGCTGCCGTCGTCACCGGTGATGAAGAGCGGCGGCGCCTCTCCCTGCCCGAGCGTGGCGGGAAACTCGATGAAGACTTGGCGGCCGTCGTCGAAGGCGCGAAGCGGCCGCCATGCGGGCTTGTCCCCACGGATGGTATAGGCGAAGCCGAAATTGACCGGCTCGATTGATGCATGGGCAGGCGCGGACTCCCGAACTCTCTCAGCCGCACGCCGGATCGCGATTAGGCTGTCGTCGGGATAGCTCCACGAGATCGCCGCCATCGCGGTGCGCGTGGTGCTGGTCAGCGCGACATGATAAACCCGCCTGTCCGTTGTGATGATCAGGTTGGTGGAAAGGCCCGGGGCGAGCGGCTTGATCATGATGTGAACGCGGCGACTGTCCCCTGCCCCGCTCACCGTGTCGCCGACGATCCAGCGCGCCGTGTCTCCCGCGGCGACCGATTGCAGCGCTTCGCCTTCCTGAAGCGCGATGTCGGTTACATGTTCGGGCGCAGCGATCAGCCGAAAGACGTCGCCTTCGACATAGGGATAGGTCTGGACCGCGCCGCGATAATCCTGCGCGCGTGGTTCCTTGAGCGCCGCCGCGGTGCCGGCGCGAACTCGCTCGGCCGGGCTACCGTTCGAGGCGACTGCCGGAGAATGCAGGATCGTTACGGCAGCGATGGCTGCCAAGAATGCCTTGGACATGTTCATTCTCCCTGATTTGCGGGGGTGGTCGCGCTCGGCGGCGCGGCGGTGCTGGCAATTGTCAGCGCAGAAGCGGCAGGCGCAGCCGGTGAAGGCGATGCCTCTTCGAACTCGCGGCTCCAGTCGATCGCCTCCACATAGAGGCCGAGAGGGTTCTTCCGCAGAACATCGGCCGACCGCGGCGGCTTGACGGCGACGGTGAGGATCGCCGTCCATCGCGAGGTCGATGCAAGGCTGCCCCGCTCATAAACGGTCTCGCGCCATTTGACCTGGAACGAGCGCGGCGACGCGCGCACGACGCTGCTGATCTCGACCGAGACCGAGCGCGCCCCGATCTGCGCGAAGGGATCGGCTGCGCGGGCATATTCGCCGAGGAATACTTCGCCGCGGCCGCGCACGAAGTCATAAGCCGACAGCCAGTTTTCGCGCATAACGACCGGATCGAGCGAGACGCCGCGGACGTTCGACACGAAGCGACCGAGCGCCCAGGCGATCTGCGGATCGGTCGGATTATAGTCCTCGATCGCTGGCGCGACGCTGCGCGCTTCGCCGAGCCGGTCAGTCTCGACGACATAGGGAATTACCCGGCTCTGCACCGATTGCCATGCGAGTGCGCCCGCGAGCCCCATCGACAAGGCGAGCCCGCCGAATGCCATCAGGCGCCAGCTTCGCGCCTGCACGCGCGCGGAGCCGATCCGGTCATCCCATTCCTGCGCCGCGCGCTGATGAGGCGTCGCCGGTTCGGGGGTGCGGCCGTAGCGCTGCACTGGGCGTCTGAACTTCATTTCAATCCTCCTTCTCGGCAATATCCGGCGCCGCGCCGCTGCCGCCGCGATCGCCGCTCGAAATCGTGTGCATGGCTGCCTGGCGCGCCGATCGGCGGCGCTGGTCCGACTTCAGGTCGTTGGCCCAGGCTGGCGCGGCCTCTGAGGCGGCGGCGGCACTTGCCGATGCAGCGCTCGCTGCGCTGGGCTTGGTGCCGGCTTTCCACGCGGCATCACGTCCGGTAGACGCGGCCTCGCCGAGGCCGAGCGATTGCGTTCCGCGGCGCGTCACATTGGCGGCAGCGCCCTTCGCGGCCGTCGCGACACCCGAAAGACCGGCGCCGACGCTTGTCGAGCCCGACGTCTCCTGACCAAGGCGGTAAGCTGTGTGCGCCGCGGAACCCATCGAGGTGCCGGCGCGAACGGCGCCGAGCGCGGCACCGCCACCGGCTCGCGCGGCCGCAAGGCCGGCGCCGCCACCGACGATCATGGTCCCCGCTGCAGCAGCCACCGTGCCGACCGCGGCCCCAGCACCAAGCTGCGGCGCGCCTGCGACCAGACCCGAGGCGATGCTGGGACCGAAGATGCCAAGGCCGACGAGGGCGAGCGCGCCGAGCGCGAGGCTCATCGCCTGTTCGATGTCGGGCTCCGAGCCAGCCATATTGCTGAGAAAATCAGGAAAGAATCCCGACCCAATGCCGACTATGACGCCGAGCACCATGACCTTGACGCCCGAGGTGATCACCGCTCCGAGGACGCGTTCGGCGAGGAACGCCGTGCGGTTCCAGAGCGCGAAAGGGACGAGGGTGAAACCCGCCAACGTCACCAGCTTGAACTCGATGATCGTGACGAAGAGCTGCACCGCCAGGATGAAAAAGGCGAGGATCGTCAAAACCCAGGCGATCAGCAGCACGACGATCTCGAGGAAATTCTCGAAGAAGGCGATCGGACCCAGCAGATCCTTGATCTGGTCGATCAGCGGATGCGCCGCTTCGAAGCCCACGCCGGCAAGATGGCCTGGCTTCAGCAATTCCTCGGCCGAAATCGAGCCGCCACCCGCGGTGATGCCAAGCCCCGCAAAGGAGCGGAAGATGATGTCGGCCAGCGTGTCGAAGCTGTTCAGGATGAGCGCGAAGAAACCGACATAGAGGATCTTTTTCAGGAGCTTCGCGATCACGTCATTCTCGCCGCCCATCGCCCAGAAGAGCCCTGCGAGCGTGATGTCGATCCCGATGAGCACACTGGTGAGAAAAGCCACGTCGCCGCCGAGCAGCCCGAAGCCGCTGTCGATGTAGCGGACGAACGCTTCGAGAAAACCATCGATCACGTTGAGATCGTCCATCGGGTGCGTCTTTCGATTACGGCGCCGGGAGCGGCGTCGGGGGAAGTATCCGCGGAGTTCCGGTGGGAGCGATCGGAACCCCGCGGCGGACGGCGCGGACTTGGAGAGGGGGCTGCCGTGCCGCCCGTGTGGCGTCAGGGCGCGATCAGTCGCGCTTCGGCGTGTAGGCCTTGCCGTCGCCGAGGAAGCGGCGCGTGCGCTCGCGCGCTTCGGCAGCGGTCTGCGCCGCGTCGGCGCGCTCGAGCGCCTCGGCCTGGAACTGCGCCGCCATCATCTGCTGCAGCTGCATCTGCTGCTTCGATGCGAGCGCCAGAAGCTGGTTGGTCACCTGCGCGACCTGCAAGCTTCCCTCGGCCGCATTGCTCCGTGCCGATAGGTCGGCGAGCGCCTGCGCATCCTCCCTCACATTGGCGACGATCCGCGACTGGACGCCGAGCGTGCGCCGGTAGGCGCCCATCGCAGCCTCGAGCCGCGCCTTGGCGTCGGCGACCTGCGAGGTGCGCGTCCGCACGGCGAAGTTTTTCGGGAACAGCGCGGCGAGCTTGGCGTCGAGCTGGTCGACGCCGAAGTCGATCCTTTCGGCCTTGCCCATCAGTTCTTCGACCTTGCCGAGGTTGGCCTTCAGCTTTTCGAGTTCCGGGAAATCGACGCGCTTCAAATGCTTGTCCATATTGGCTAGCACCTTCGCCTCGTTCTGGAGCTGCTGGATCTGCTGGTCGATCTGCTGCAGCGTCCGCGCCGCGGTGAGCAGGTTTTGCGTGTAGTTCGCCTGGTCGAACACCGGCATCGCCTGCGCAGGCACGACCGCGACGATCGTCGCGGGTGCGAGCACAGCCGCAGTCAAGGCAATCAGGAATTTTTTCATCTTCATTCTCCTTCAGGGGGGATGGGTTCGGCGGCGCCGCGCGCCGGAAAGTCGCCAAGGAGGTCCGCGGCCCACTGGAGACCGCTGTCGCGGAGCCAGTGCTCCGCGAACTGATCGGGACCATGTTCGGCGATAATCGCGTCGATGCGCGCCTGCGCCGCGGGATCGGACGCGCCGCAGAAAGCGAGTGCGACGGGGCCAAGCCCAAGCTCGAAGAGCCGGTTGCCGCGGGTCGACTGGAGATAATATTGCCGCTTGGGGATCGCGCGCGCGACGAGCTCGATCTGCGTTTCGTTGAGCCCGAACGCCGCATAAGCAGCCCGGCTCTGGGGTTCGACCGCACGGTCGTTGGGAAGCAGGATGCGCTGCGGGCAGCTTTCGACGATCGCCGGCGCGATGCTGCTTGTAGCGACGTCGGCTAGGCTATGCGTCGCAAAGATCACCGCGACATTTTTCTTGCGCAGCACCTTCAACCACTCGCGAATGCGCGCCGCGAAGAGCGGGTTGTCGAGAAAAATCCAGGCTTCGTCGAGTATGAGCAAGGTCGGACGGCCGTCGAACCGCGCCTCGAGACGGTGGAAGAGGTAGGAGAGCACCGGCTCGACGACGCTCGCCTGCCCCATCAGCGCTTCGGTCTCGAAGCATTCGATATCGCCGAGCGAAAGCCCTTCCTCGGCCGCGTCGAGCAGGCGACCATGCGGCCCTTCGAGCGTGAAGGGCTGGATCGCGGCTTTCAGCGCATTTGACTGAAGCAGCAGCGAAAGCCCCGTGAGCGTGCGCTCGCGTCGCGGCGCCGTCCCAAGGCTCTGGAGCGCCGACCAGATCGCGTCCTTGATACCGGGTGTGATGAGCACGCCCTCATGCGCAACGAGCGCGGCGACCCAATCGGCAGCCCAGCTCCGCTCTTCGTCGCGGTCGATGCCGGCGAGCGGCTGGAAGGCGAGAGTCTCTTCGCCGTCGCCGAGCGCGTGATGGCGGCCGCCCATCGCGAGCACTGCGGCGCGTGCCGAATTGCCCTTGTCGAAAATGTAGAGCTGCGCCTCAGCGTAGCGCCGGAACTGCAAGGCGATCAGCGCCAGCAGCACCGACTTGCCCGCGCCGGTCGGCCCCGCGATCATCATATGGCCGACGTCGCCGACATGCGTCGACAGCCGGAACGGTGTCGAGCCGTTGGTCTCGGCGTAAAGCAGTGGGGGACCGCCGAGATGGACGTTTGCCGAAGGCCCTGCCCATACCGACGATAGCGGCATCAGGTGCGCCAGATTGAGGCTGTGGACCAGCGGCTGGCGGACGTTCGCGTAAGTGTGACCGGGAAGCGATGAAAGCCAGGCTTCGACCGCGTTCACGCTCTCGCGGATCGCAGTGAACCCCAGCGAATGGACGATGCGTTGCACGGCCCGGAGCTTCTCCTCGGCGCGCGCGCGATCGACGTCAGACACGGTGATCGTAGTCGTCAGATAGCCGAATGAGACATGGTCCTGTCCGAGCGCCTGGAGCGCGGCATCGGCATCGACCACCTTGTTGTCGGCGTCGCTGTCGAGCAGCTGCGCCGGCAGGTTGTACATCACTTCGCGAACGAGCGCCGAGAGCGATTTGCGCTTGTTGAACCACTGACGGCGGATCTTTGTCAGCGCCGAGGTCGCATCGGTCTTGTCGAGCGCGATGAAGCGCGTCGTCCAGCGGTAGCCGAAATCCTCGCGGTTCAGCGCATCGAAGATGCCGGGGCGGCTCAATGAGGGAAAGCCGAGGACGGTGAGGGTCCGCAAATGCGCGTCGCCGAGCATCGGCTCGAGGCCGCCGGCGAGCGGGGTGTCGGCGAGCAGCGCGTCGAGATACATCGGCGTCTCCGGCACGCGCACGCGGTGGCGGTGCGGAGAGATGGCGCGGTGAAGATAAGTCAGCGTCTCGCTGTCATCGAGCACCCGCACCTCGGGCACGAAGGTCCCGAGCAGGTCGATGGCGCGGCGTGTCTCGGCCTCGAACCGCCCGACCGCTTCTTGCCAGTCGCGGCCCTGGATCGCGTCGGGGCGGTCGACGAGCGCCCTGCCCGCCTTGTCGCTCCTGTCGGCGGGCGGCATCCAGGCGAGCGTCATATGAAATATGCTCTCGAAATGCGGCTGATCGGCGCCTTCGAACGCCGCCCGGCGCTCGGCGTCGACGAGCCACGACGCGGCATCGGGAAAATCGCTCGAAGGATAGCCAAGCGCCTCGACGCGCTCGGCCTCGAAGAAGAGCGCCCATCCCGAGCCGAAGCGCTTCAGGAGATTGTTGGCGCGCGCGCAGGCGGCGACGAGTTCGCTCTCCGTCGCGCTGTCGAGATCGGGACCACGAAAGCGGACGCTGCGCTGAAAGCTGCCATCCTTGTTGAGAATGATACCCGGAGCGACGAGCGCAGCCCAAGGCAGGTGATCGGCAAGACGATCGGCGAGCTGGCGATATTCGCCCAGATTCAGCATGATATTGCCTTCAACATGTGAATTCGCCTTTCTGGCGGATGTGCCGCGCGAGCACGGCGGCAAAATCGGGATCGCGTTTGGCCGCGAACACCATCACGGTGTGGCCGAGCGCCCAGAGGATGAGGCCCGCGACCCACTGCTGGAGGCCGAGCCCCATTGCGGTCGCGACCGTCCCGTTGACGATCGCGAGGCCGCGCGGCGCGCCGCCGAGCAGGATCGGCTCGGCGAGCGCGCGGTGGATAGGCGCTTCATATCCTTCGAGGTGGCTCACGCGACGAGCGCCCCGCCGCCGAAGCTGAAGAATGACAGGAAGAAGCTCGACGCCGCGAAGGCGATCGAAAGCCCGAACACAATCTGGATCAAGCGGCGGAAACCGCCCGAGGTCTCACCGAAGGCGAGTGTCAGCCCGGTCGTGATGATGATGATCACCGCGACAATCTTGGCGACCGGTCCCTGAACCGATTCCAGTACCTTCTGCAGCGGCTCTTCCCACGGCATGCCAGAGCCGGCAGCGAGCGCTGCGGTGCCGAGACCGAGCGCGAGCCAGGCAGCAACCACGGGGCGCTCCGCACGCGCGAATGCAAGTGGGGTCAGGGACATGGATATTCTCCTTCGGGTTGGATGGGAAGTTCGGTGAGGACGTAGTCGCCCGAGGAGCTAACGCCCTCGACGCGCGCGATCGTCGCGATCCCGCGTGCCGCGCCGCGACCAGAGATGAAGACAATGAGGTCGATCGCCTCGGCGATCAGGCGCCGCGGGACGGTGACGACATTCTCTTGAACGAGCTGCTCGACACGCGTGAGCGCAGACGCCGCGCTATTGGCATGGACGGTCGCGATCCCGCCGGGATGGCCCGTGTTCCACGCCTTCAGCATGTCGAGCGCCTCGCCGCCGCGAACTTCGCCGACGATGATCCGGTCGGGCCGAAGCCGAAGGGTCGAGCGTACGAGATCGGCCATCGATACGGCGCCGGCGCGGGTACGAAGCTCGACGCGGTCGGCCGCAGGACATTGAAGCTCGCGCGTGTCCTCGATCAGGATAACGCGCTCTTCGAGTTCGGCCATCTCCGCGAGCAGCGCATTGGCGAGCGTCGTCTTTCCCGAGCTGGTGCCGCCAGCGACAAGGATGTTCTGGCGCTCGATGACCGCGAGCGACAGCAGCCTCGCCGCCTCCGGGCTGGCGATGCCGGCTTTCACATAGTCCAGGAGCGTGTAGACGCGTGCTGCAGGCTTGCGGATCGAGAAGCAGGGCGCAAGAGTGACCGGCGGCAACAGGCCTTCAAAGCGCTCGCCGGCACCCTCGCCATGTGGTGGAAGTTCCGCACTTACGATCGGCGCTGCACCATGGACCTCGGTCCGGGCGTGGCTGGCGACAAGGCGAATGATCCGCTCGACCTGATCGGCCGCCATCCGGACACCAGTATCGACCCGCCCTTCGCCGAGGATATCGACGCGAAGCGCTCCGTCGGGGTTGACCATGACCTCAATGACGTGGGCATTCGACAGCGCGGCTTCGATCGCCGGCCCCATTGCGCTCCGCAGCATCGTGCGGCGGCGATCTGCGGTTTCGGCCGAACTCATGGCTCGACCTCGATGCCGAAGCTGCCGCGCCCGTCGCGGAACGCTTCGGCCACCTTCATCGTGAACCATTCGAACCGGTCGCGCCCCTGCGCGCGCGCCGCATCATCATTCTCGGCGACGGGCGGGACCGAAGTCAGCAGGTAGCGTACGAGCAGCGCCAAGATCTCTATCTCGATCTGGCTGTTGCGCTCGATCCGCGACAAGGCGCGCGTCAGTCGGTCGAGCCGCGCGCCGAAACGGTCCTGAAGTTCACTGGTTCCCTTGCGATCGAGCCATGCGCCGAGCGCTTCGGCGAGGATCGACGAGCGCGTAACACCAGGACGACGAGCGAGTTCGCCAAGCCGAGCGCTGATATCGCGCGGCAGGAACAGCTGGTGGCGCACCTGCCCACTGCGGACGCTGGCGCTCGCGCCGCTCACAATCCGAGCCCCAGCTGGTCACCACTGCGCGACACCGCTTCGTCCATGGCGTGCGCGGCGAGCACCGGGGCGAGCGGGCGCAACCGGTCCATGAGCCGCTTGTCGGCGGCGGGATTGTCGTCCTCGTCAAGGTTCAGTGGATTGGCGGGGCGCGGCGCCTCGGTCCACACGGGGGCTGCCTCGGCGAGTTCGGGCTCCTTCGCCTGCTGTGCGCCGCCATCCTCGACGACACCGTCGTCGATCGCGCCTTCGCCACCGACCGCAGAAACAAGTGCGGCAGCGACCAGGCCCGTCCAATCGTCCCCGCGCGGCGATGGGCGGTCAGCGTAGCGGCCATCCGCGAGGGACGGCGGGCTCCCAAGCCGCGACGTAAAGTTGCGATCCTCATAGTAGCGCAACTTCTTCGCGCGGATCGGCGCGAACCCCGCGACAAGAACCAGCTCATCGCCCGGCGGCAGCTGCATGACCTCGCCAGGGGTCAGCAAGGCTCGCGCGGTCTCCTGCCGGCTGACCATGACATGCGCGAGCCAGGGCGCGAGCCGGTGTCCGGCATAGTTGCGCATCGCGCGCTGTTCAGTTGCGGTCCCGAGCGCGTCGGAGATCCGCTTGGCGGTGCGTTCGTCGTTGGTGGCGAAAGCGACACGGACATGGCAATTGTCGAGGATGGCGTTGTTCTCGCCATAGGCTTTCGAGATTTGGTTGAGCGACTGCGCAATCAGGAAGGCCCTGATTCCATAGCCCGCCATGAAGGCGAGCGCGGTCTCGAAGAAGTCGAGGCGCCCCAGCGCTGGAAACTCGTCGAGCATGAGCAGCAGCTCGTGCCGGCGCACGGTCGAGGCACGATCGTCGAGTTTCTCGGTCAGCCGCCTTCCAATCTGGTTGAGCAGCAAGCGGATCAGCGGCTTCGTCCGTGATATGTCGGATGGCGGAATCACCAGGTAGAGCGAAAGCGGTCGCTCGGCCGAAACAAGATCGGCAATTCGCCAGTCACAGCGCGAGGTGACCGCCGCAACCGTCGGATCGCGATAGAGCCCGAGAAAGGACATCGCAGTGGACAGCACACCCGAACGCTCATTCTCACTCTTGTTGAGAAGCTCGCGCGCGGCCGACGCGACCAACGGATGGACCAGCGGCACATCCGGGGTCCCGAGATGATTGGTCCGCATCATCGCGACCAGCGTCGACGCGAAGCTCCGTGAAGGATCCGAGAGAAAAGTCGCGACGCGTGCGAGCGTCTTGTCTTCTTCGGCATAGAGAATGTGGAGGATCGCGCCGACGAGAAGCGAATGCGAAGTCTTCTCCCAGTGATTTCGTCGTTCGAGAGCACCCTCGGGATCGACGAGGATATCTGCAATATTCTGGACGTCGCGGATTTCGCAGTCACCGCTGCGAACCTCGAGCAGCGGGTTATATGCGGCCGAGCGGATATCGGTCGGATCGAAATAGAGGCAGTGTGAGAAACGCGATCGCCAAGCCGACGTCAGCTGCCAGTTTTCGCCCTTGATATCGTGAACGACGGCAGATCCGGTCCACGATAAGAGCGTCGGGACGACCAGGCCAACGCCCTTCCCGCTTCTCGTCGGCGCGAAAGCCATGACATGTTCGGGGCCGTTATGACGAAGATACTCGCCGCGCCAGCGCCCGAGGAAGACGCCGCGGTCACCGCGTAGTCCGGCTTCATCGATTTCCCGGGCACGCGCCCAGCGTGCCGACCCGTAGGTGGTGACCGAGCCCTTCTGCCGCGCGCGCCAGAGCGATCCGAAGATCGCGGCAGCGCAGCCTAAAAAACCACTCGCTCCTGCCAAGGCACCCGCCGCGTCAAAGACGTGCGGTGCATAAGCCTCGTAATGGTACCACCAGGGAAAGAGTGCCCATGGCCGATAGATCGGTACCGAGCCGATAAAGAACCAAGGAATCCCCAGTCTGGTCTGATAGCCGAGCATAGCGGCGGCCCACTGCGTCGCGCTCCAGACGCCCAAGAGGACGATCGCGAAGACGACCAGAATCTGGCCGATGAGCAATTTGGTCGGGGTCATTGTCGGGCTCCCGCCCGGGCGATGCCGCCGCGAGCTTCAAGCCATGAGAATCCTCACTTGCACGACAAAATTACAGTGTCCGCCCGACGCGCAGAGACGCTCCACCGACGCAAACAGGAACGCAGACGGCCGATTCGGACTATCCGCGCTTCACTTCTATGATCTTCCCGTCAGGCGGTGGCTTGCACGGGCATCACGACAAGGCGGATAATTTCGTGGACCGCTACAAAAATGGCCGAAACCGGTCTGGCGGCTTTCAGGTTCCGACGCGCGCATATCTCCACGCTCATTGTTGGTGAAGCGTGAATACGAAATGCTGATACCCGCTGAACGATCAGGATGCGGCAAAGCGAGTGCCGCTGTCGGGTTTTTACAAGTTATCTGAATGGTTTCGATGCAAAGGCAGCGCACAAGCTCGGTTTGTCGGGGCCAACGCGACCCAGGTCCAAGGCAGACGGAGGGGGGCGATGCTTCTTTTGGGACATCGTTGAAGCGGCGCAGTCTTGACGGCTGCGCCGCTTCTTTTCGATCAGGCTGAACCTCTCTCAACTGCGTCGAGCCGTTGTAGAACTGCCGTCCAGAAAAGGATTTCGTGATCAGCGCCGCGCTTCCGCGACCATTCCAGCTGGCGGCGGACCATAGTGGAAGCCTCTTGCGGCGCGCGTTCAAGAAGGCTGATTGCGCAGGCCTTAACACTCCGATCCGAGAGCAGTCCCGTGGTCACGGATGTGCGACCGCTTCGGCATACTCACGGATTTTATCGGTCGCGCCGAGTATTTGGGCATTTTGGTTCGATTGTGTTTCGATCACCGCCAGCAGGCGTTCAAGCAGCCGATCCAATTCGTCCGGCATACCCGAAACTCTAGCCAGCTCCGCGTACAAGCTGCCCGTGGCGGCCATTAGCACTGCGTTGTTCGCGGCTTGCGTCATCACCGCGCCTGCCAAATCGCGCAGCTTGCACATCAAGACGGTTTGCCCCCTTACCAACTCGTCCATTACCTCGCGATCTTTGGGGGTCATAACATGTCCTCAGCGGCTGGATTTGGACCTGAGACAAGGCAGTGGGAGCCGGACCATTACGACCCGGCCCGGCTCCTCCCATGGTGTGCCTTTGAAAGGTAGGCACTCAAAGGCTACTCTCCGCCACCCCCAGGGTTGCCGGAAAATCGCGCGTTATTGATCTAGATCAGGAAGAAATCTCCAAGGCCCCAATCCATATTGTATTTTTATACGCTGGAGTGGCCGATGAACGCGGTTGGCAAGGCCCCCGTTCCTCGCCGTACCCTCCCGCGCTCGCGGGCGAACAATGTGGCCTCAACCCTTTACGTTGTTCGCCCGCTCTTTTTTGTGCTGCCGTGAGATTGTTATGGAAACTATGCTCGAGGACTTCGTTTCGAGGATGGCCCCGCTGATATCCAGCGACAGCTTTAACGCTGGGTGCTGTGTTGGCTCTTTCAAATAGGCGGCAGTAGCGGACAGCATCCAGCCTGGGGAAAGGGCCAGCCTGGTAGTGAGCGGATCAGCCTGTAAATTTGCGTCCAGGCTGATCCGCTCGCGCTTGCGAAGCGGAGGTGGCGGCTCATCAGAACGAAACCGACGAACGCTACGCTGCTCCCCTGCCGCAATCGTTCGCGGTTAGATGGTCCGCCGGCTGGTTCCCCGTTTCCACTTACTCGGCGCGGCTTCTCGTCGGGAGTCTTCTGCCGGAGGTTCAGCCTTTGCTTGAAGGCCGTTAAGGGCAGTGTGTACGGCAGTGATGACAAGCGGAACGTCAGCTATTGCGACCTTATTGTTTCCGACATGTGCCGCGACGATGTCGGCAGTAAGAGTAACCATCACTTCGCTATCTTTCACAATCCGTCACTTTCATTCGGCCCCGCAGTCCGTCCTGCCGAGCGTCGCGATTTGATCGCGACAAATTTTTTCTCAACAAACCTTCGGGCGCACAAACGCGCTCGTTGATACAACCCAGTTCCTCGACGGTCCTTACGGCGAGGCCAGTCGCGCGCATTAACATAGGCTATAAGTTCGGCTTCGTCGGATCGATCCCGGTCGCCTGAAACTGCTCCAATGCCCACTCCGCGATTCCAAGCCTAAGATATGCGTCACCGCAGCCGGGCGCTCGTTGCTCGATGATCTCGCTCGCGGCAGCTTCTGCCCGTCGCCCCGCGTTTAAGTGGGCTTCGTTCACCCCCCCGGCGGCGAGGTCGGAACCATCGTCAAGCTCGCCTCGGTCATCCATGGCTTCAAGCGAGAACTGTGCATAACGTGCCTCAAGAGGGGACACGTCTGACTTGTCGAGGACCGCGAGCGCTGCGGCGATGGCGGCCTCAAGAACACCGGGCGGCACTTCCTCCGCGTCCCAAAGCTCCAGCCCCCTAAACTTGTCATCGTCCATAGTCAGGTTTCCCGATCAAAGTCACATCGCCCGCGTGCAGTCGCGGTGATCGATTGCACAACGCGCAGCAATTCGATGTGATCCTCGCCGTCGCAGCGAGCGACCGGTTCGCACCGTCGCAGAGATTGCGCATTTGCCGGCTGACGTCGGTCGCGGCCACAAGCAACCAGTTCGATTGGAAATTTCATTTCTCTCCCGCAGCTTAACATGCGTCAGTGGTATTTCTGGCAGTCACGAGATATTCTGAATTGGTCGTGGCGCGAAGGAACCCTTGAGAGCAAGCCTAGCTCTCTAAACACTGACGGTCCTTCGGGGCCGTCTTTTTTACGGTTCCGCGGTGAGCAGCTTTTCCGGCGGTCAGCGGTTTGCAATTGCCAGCCAAGTGCGCTTTCGGTCTACGACCGCGAACGACCGCTCATTGCCATTCAGCACTTTGCTGCGCTTGCCTGTAAATTCACTCTCGTTTCGATTCAGCAACACGGCAATTTTGAGCGCGCAGCGTGACAAACTTACCCTTCGCTCTCCGTGCATCCTGGACCGCTGCGCGCCTCATAACTCAGGGAATTTGCGCCGTGGTATAACTTGTGCGACCTTCCGCGAGCCGTGGCCGTGTGTTGCC
>NZ_LYVN01000088.1 GCF_001990265.1 Sphingopyxis sp. KK2 | reverse complement strand
CCCCGCCCGCCCCGCCGACCACCGCCCGCTCGACGCCTTCTGGCACGGCCGCGGCTATGCGCCGCTCGCGGGTGTCACGGCGTCATTCGACTGGAAGACGGTCGAGGGTGCCGACGAAGAGCCACACCAGCTGCAATATTGGACGCGGACGCTTTGATCTGATCTCCCCTCCCGCAGACGGGAGAAGAGAGATGACGTCCATCCCTCGCGCGGGGTCCGACCACCGCGACAAAAGAAAAAGGCCGGGCGGAGCATCCTCCACCCGGCCTTTTGCCGTTTGCGTAACCGCGAAGCTTATTTCTTCGCCGCAGCCTTCTTGGCCGGGGCCTTCTTGGCAGCCGGCTTTTCCTCAGCCTCGGCCTTCGGCGCCGCAGCCTTCTTCGCCGGGGCCTTCTTGGCGGGCGCTTCGGCGGCTTCTTCCTTGGCCTCTTCCTTCACCGCGTCCTTCTTGGCGGCCGGCTTCTTCGCGGCGGCCTTCTTGGCGGGCTTGTGGTCGTGGTCATGGTCGTGGCCGCAGCCCGGGCCATGGACGTGGCCGTCGTCATCGGCTTCGATCGCGGCTTCGATCTCTTCGCGCGTCACTTCGCGGTCGCTGATCTCGGCCTTGTCGAACAGGAAGTCGACGACCTTGTCTTCATAGAGTGGAGCGCGGAGCTGGGCCGCGGCGAGCGCGTCCTGCTGCACATATTCCATGAAGCGCTGGCGGTCTTCGGGGCGATACTGCTGCGCGGCCTGCGCGACGAGGCGCTGCATTTCCTGCTGGCTGACCTGCACGCCATGCGCCTGGCCGATTTCCGACAGGAGCAGGCCGAGGCGGACGCGGCGGACGGCGATCGAACGATATTCGTCGCGGTCCTTTTCGAGTTCGGCCTTCGCCGCCTCGACGTCTTCCTCATGGCTCGCTTCATGCTCGAGCTGCTGCCAGATCTGGCCGAACTCGGCCTCGACCATCGTCGGCGGCACGTCGAAGTCATGGCTCGCGGCGAGCTGGTCGAGCAGCTTGCGCTTCATATAGGTGCGGGTCAGGCCGTTCAGTTCCTGCTCGACCTGGTCCTTCATGATTTCCTTGAGCTTGTCGAGGCTCTCGAGGCCCAGCGACTTGGCGAACTCGTCGTCGATCTTCGACGCCGCCGGAACCTTCAGTTCCTTGACGGTGATCGCGAATTCGGCGGGCTGGCCCTTCAGGTTCTCGACCGGATAATCGTCGGGGAAGGTCACCTTCAGCACCTTCTCGTCGCCGGTCTTGACGCCGACCAGCTGGTCTTCGAAGCCGGGGATGAGCTGGCCCGAGCCGATCTCGACCGCCATGTCCTCGCCGGTGCCGCCGTCGAAGGCGACGCCGTCGACCGAGCCTGCGAAGTCGATGATGACCTGGTCGCCCTGCGCGGCCTTCTTGGTCTTCGGCGCTTCCTCGAAACGCTTCATCTGCGCGGCGAATTCCTCGATCTTGGCCATGACCGCGGCGTCATCCGCGGGCACCGTCAGGCGCTCGAGCTTCAGCCCGTCGATCGACGGTGCGGTGATCTCGGGCAGCACTTCGAGTGCGACGGTGATCTCGGCATCCTTGCCGGTCTCATAACCTTCGTCGAGCGTGACAGCGGGCTGCAGCGCGGGGCGCAGCTTTTCCTTGGTCATCAGATTGCGCACGCCGTCCTCGATCGCCTTGTTCAGCGCGTCGGCCGACAGCGCGGCGCCGTGCATCTTGCGGATCAGGTTCGCGGGCACCTTGCCGGGACGGAAGCCGGGCATGCGCACGGTCGGCGCGATGCTCTTGACCTCTTCATCGACGCGGGCATCGATATCCTTGGCGGTGATGGTCACGCGATATTCGCGCTTCAGGCCTTCGTTCAGCGTTTCGACGGTCTTCATTGCCTTGGTCTTATCCTTGCTCAAAATCTCTCGGTTTTCCGGCCTTGCGCAGTTCCGAAATGGTGCGGGCGAAGGGACTCGAACCCCCACATCTTGCGATACTGGTACCTAAAACCAGCGCGTCTACCAATTCCGCCACGCCCGCTTGGGAAGCTTTGGCCGGATGCACGAAAACGCGCGAAAAAGCCGCGCACGCCCGTGCGGGCCGCGGGCGCTATAGCAGACGGGTGGCCGAGGGCAAGGGGCGGAAAGCCCCGAGACGCCGCCCGGAACGCCGGGCCGTGCCGGACGTTGGTCGGACAAGGAGAAGAGAGATGACGATCTATAGCGCCAGCCTGCACGTCCATGCGGCCGACCCGCTGCCCAAGCCCAAGCCCGACACCATCGAACCGATGGCGCCGCCCGAAAACCCGGTCCAGCCGACCCCGGTCGAGGACCCGGCCGGCCAGCCGGTCGAGATCCCCGGCGCCCCCGGCGGCGGCGACATCGACCAGCCGGGACGTGGGCCGAGCGAGGTACCGCCGCAGCAGGTTTGAGACGAGCAAACGGAGAGGTCGCCGATCACGCGCGCTTGCGCGCCATCGGCGGCGAAGGCCTCGCAACGCCGCCGAACCTCGCCGCTAGTTTCCCGCGCCGGTCGCGGCGGCCTCGAGCGGCGGCGCCACGGCCTCCTCGGCTTTCGCCTTAAGGTCGATCACCTTGTCGCGGTCATAGGCGAGCACGCCGGCCACCGGCGGCATCCGGCCGACCGTGATGCCATAGAAATTGTCGAGTTTCCCATAGGCGCGAAGGTCCGCCGGCGCCGTCGGATAGTCGCGCAGCGATGGCGGCAAGCCAAAGGTCAAGGTTCCGGCCTTGCTGGCGGGACGATAAAGCCCTGCTTCGGATCCCTGCATCTTGTCCGGACGCGCGGGAAAGGCGGGGTCGCCCCCCGGACCGGCGAAGAAAAAGTCGCCGAGGTCGGTGATCACACCCGGCTTCACCTCAAAGGCGATGGTACCCATGCAAAAACACATGCCGATCAGGCCATTATTCGGCGCGCTAAGCTGCCGGTACACGACATAGCGGCCGGGCTTGACCTTCATCAGATAGCTGACGCTGTCCGACGTGTCGCTCTTGGAAAAGACGAATTGCGGGCCGATGAACACCGGCTGGCGCGCCTCGATCGGGCCGATCGCGAAATTTTCCGCCGTCGGTTCGATCGGTTTTTCGCGGGGTTTTCGCCCCTGCCGATGCGCGGCGAGCAGATGGACCTCCCAATTCTTGAGCTTGCCCGGATAGTCCGCCCGCACTTGCGCGAACGCCTTCGCCCAATCCTTTTCATATTCGGCGATCGCCTCGGCATCGGGCAGACGCAGCAGTTCGATCCATTGCCGCGCCGGGCCGCTGAGAAAGATATAACCGCTCGCGGGGTCAATCTTCGCCTTCCCCGACAGCAGGTTCTTTTCCTCGACGGCCTCGTTCTGCGCGGAGGCGGTCGGCGACATCAGCGCAGCGGCAAGTGCCGAAGCGGCAATCAACGTGCGGATCATCGCGGCAACACCTCGCCCCGGGGCTTGGCGCCAGAGGCCACGCGCGCCTGTTTCATCAGATATTCCTCACGCTTGCCGTCGTTCACCCGGCCGAACCCTTCCTCGAAATGAAAGGCCTGCCACCGTTCCTTCTCCAGCCCGTAACGGTCATAGCCCTTGAACCCCATGCAGTTGCGCATGTTGATCCGGCGAACGCGCCGCCGTTCGGCGGACCCTGCAATCGCATCGACCAGGGCATAGGCGATGGCGCCGCCTGCAACGCCCGCGAGCCCATATTGCGTGGCGTAATAATTGGCCATGTAGCTGTCGCCGCCGGCATAAAAGTTGATCCCGCTCGACACCGCATCGCATTCGTTGATGTCGTTATACGCCGTGTCGAAATCGGTCCCTTCGCGGTGGAAATAGAAATATTTGTCATAGGTTTCGATATCGGCGGGTGTCGCATCGAACGCGGTGTCGGGCATCGCGATGCCCGCGATCTCGTCGGCGCTGAACAGGCGCATCGGCGCCGGCGCCTTGATCGCCTGCGCGCCCGCAGCGGCCGGCAGGCAAAGCAACAGCGCGGCAAACATTCCATATGATTTCATGACATTCCCCCTGAACGCGCCATGCTACGCTGCGCCGGATTCGGCAAGCCATGGGGAAAATAATCGCGCTGTCCGCATCCAAGGCACGGTCGCGACATCGCGCCCGACAAGGCGCCTCGCCGCATTCCCCCCGGACTGGTTGCAAAACCGCTTGCAAAGAATCGCGCAGCATCTAGCACCAAGACAATCCCGCCGGGGGCGGCGGGATATGGGGGTTCGCGAGGATGAATTTGGGGCGCGTGGCTGCGGGGACTTCCGCAGCCGTCATTTTTCTTACCGTGCTCGGGGGACGCGCGGTGGCGCAGGACGTGCCTGCGGCCGGTCCCGCTGGTTCCACCCCCGCCGTCGAGGCGCTGCCCGCCGCAACCGCGCCGCTACCCGTCGCGGCCGGTGCCGCCCGCGGCCCGTCGCTCAGCGCCGGCACCCCCGTCATCGTCATGCTCAACGACGAGATATCGACGATGTCGAGCCACGTCGGCGACCGGTTCGGCGTCACCGTGCTCTACGACGTCGTCGATTATGACCATGTCGTCATTCCTGCGGGCACCACCGGCTATGGCGAAGTGACCTTCAGCACCAACAAGGGCGGCTTCGGCAAGCCGGGCATCGTCGGGATATCGCTCCGCCAGCTCGACCTCGGCGGCCGGCCGGTCGCGCTCGACGGCCGTTACCGCGAAGAAGGGCAGAGCAAGAATGGCGCGACGGTCGCGACATGGTTCGCTGTCGGCGTCTTTTCGGGCTTCATCAAGGGCAAGCCCGGCGTGATCCCGAAAGGCCGCGAGCTCAAGGCGCGCACCGGCGAGGCGATCGCCTACACCATCGCGCCGCTGCCCGTTGCTGCGCTCGACGCATCGGCGCTCGCCGCGATCACTGGCGACATCGCCCTTCCCGCACCCACGCAATCCGCACCCAATCCGTTTTGACCACCGGTTTTGCCAACAGGAGACTAGAATGAAATTTGTTCCGACCATCGCCGCCGTGGCGACCGTCATCGCCGCCTCGACCGCCATGGCGCCCGCCGCCGCGCAGGACAGCCCGGCGGCCACCGACAGCACGGTCGCAGCCGCATCCACCACCGAGGCTGCCGATGCCGCAGCCGTGGCTGTCGACAGCAGCGCGGTGGCCAGCACCCCGGCCGTCGCCGCCCCGGCGTGCGAACTGCACGTCTTCCCGACGCTCGAGGGCCAGGCGATGACCACCGGCTGGCTGTCGGGCTTCGGCATCGTCGGCGCGGTCGCCGACGCCGCCGCGAACAAGGATCGCAACATCAGCGAAGCCGATTATCTCAAGGAAGCACTGGGCCCGCAGATGCAGGTCGATGCGCTGAAGTCGATCGACCTCGTCGAGGCGCTGAAGCTGCCCCCGTCGCAGATCATCTGGGAAACCCCGATCGCCGATCGCAAGATCACCACCAAGGCCGCGACGCGCCTCAGCAGCTCGACCGCGCCTTGCTACGCCGAACTGGTCATCACCCAGAATTTCTACACCAAGAAGGCGATCTACGGCCGCTCGCTCAACAACCGCTTCATCTTCAAGGACTTCCGCGGCGGCAAGACCAAGACCGCGCTGGTCAAGGGGCGCGGCGGCAACGGCCTGTCGCTCTTCCCGCCCAAGACGACCGACGAAACCGAAGGCGCCGAAAAGGAGCTGCGCGAAGTGTTCCTGAAAAACTTCTTCGAATATTCGAAGGGCATCAAGGCCGCCAAATAAGGCGAATGGGCGCCGGGAGCCATGAGGGCTCCCGGCCTCCCCTGTTTTTTTTCGGAGCTCAGCTTGCGCCTCATCACCGCCCTTTGCCTCGCCGCGCTTCTCGCGCCCGCCGCCGTCGACGCGGCGCCCAAGCCCGCTCCCGTGCCCGCCGTCGTCGCCGAGCGCGACCGCACCAGTCCGGGCGGCCGCGCCGTGCATGTCATCTTGCCGCAAACGCATATCGAGACGAGCATCGACGTTGGCCGCGTCGCCGCCGATTACAGCGGCGGCCTGCTCGACACGCTGATCATCCGTTCGATGGACGACAAAAAGGAAGTGCTGAGCCGGAATCAGAACGAACGGACGCTCGCCGCGGCCCAGCCGCTGTTCAGCGCGCTCGAGGGTTTCGACGTCGACGCACTCGCCCTCGCCGCGACCCGCAACGGCCTCGCGAGCACCGCTTGGTTCCAACCGCGGCCCTTCACGCTGACCCGCGATGCCTCGCCTGCGGTCGCCGCAGCCTTTGTCGCAGGCGCCGACACGCCGCAACTCGCGACGATCAGCTATCGCTACGACCTGTCGCCCGACTTCACCCAGATCCGCGTGACCGCCGATCTCGCGCTCGCCTATCGTCCCGCAGCAAAGGGCGACAAGGTGCCGACCGTGGCCCCGCCCTTCTACCGCCAGCGCATCACCAGCATCGTCGAACTGCGCACGCGCGCCTATGATCCTAACGCCAATGTCGCGCTGTGGAGCGCCGAGGGTGGCCGGCTCGCCAAGACCTCGCTCGCCGCCGCTTTCGCCGCGACCGAGGAACTCATTCCCTATGCGCTCGGCCTCGGCGCCGCAGACATCAAGGCCTTCGAGGCGAAGGACCGCGAAAAGGGGTTCGCTGCGGGGCTTTATGGCCCGCTGGTCGCGCGCCGTCACCGTGTCGCGGACGACACGCTGATCTGGTCGGGCGGCCTCGTCTATGTTCAGCCCGCGCCCTGAGGCGCGGGCCTTCGCTCACCCCAGCGCCTTTTTCAGCAGCTCGTTGACGACCTGCGGGTTCGCCTTGCCCTGCATCGCCTTCATCGTCTGACCGACGAAGAAGCCGAACAAGGCTTCCTTGCCGCCCTTATACTGCTCGACCTTGTCGGCATTGGCGGCCAGAATCTTGGCGATTTCACCCTCGATCGCACCGGTATCGCTCGTCTGCTTCAGCCCGTCGCGCTCGACGATGGCAGCGGCGCCGTCCCCGCTTTCGAGCATCTTTTCGAACACTGCCTTTGCGATCGTGCCCGAAATCGTGCCGTCGGCGACGAGGCCGAGCAGTTCGGCGGCCTGCGCGGGGCTGACCGGTGAATCCGAAATCTCGCGGCCCATGCGGTTGAGCGCGCCGAACAGCTCGCTCGTCACCCAGTTCGCCGCCGGAGCCGGCTTTGCCCCGGCTTCGAGCAACGTATCGAACCACAAGGCGGCCTCGACCTCGGCGGTCAGCACATCGGCGTTATACGCCGAAATCCCTTCGCCCAGATAGCGCGCGCGCTTGGCGTCGGGCAGCTCAGGCAGGCTCGCACGGCACTCGTCGAGGAAGGCATCGTCGAGCTCGAGCGGCAGCAGGTCGGGATCGGGGAAGTAGCGGTAATCATGCGCATCTTCCTTCGACCGCATCGATCGCGTCTCGTTGCGGTCGGGGTCGTACAGCCGCGTTTCCTGCACCACCGTGCCGCCGCTCTCGATCAGTTCGACCTGGCGCTTCGCCTCGCCCTCGATCACCGCCATGACGAAGCGCACCGAATTGACGTTCTTGGTCTCGGTGCGCGTCCCGAATTCGTCGCCCGGCTTGCGGACGCTGACATTGACGTCGGCGCGCATCGACCCCTCTTCCATATTGCCGTCGCACGAGCCGACATAGCGCAGGATCGACCGCAGCTTGCGCACATAGGCACCAGCCTCGGCGGGCGAGCGCATGTCGGGGCGCGAGACGATCTCCATCAGCGCAACGCCCGACCGGTTGAGGTCGACGTAGGACATCGTCGGATGCTGGTCGTGCATCAGCTTGCCGGCATCCTGCTCGACATGGATGCGCTCGATCCCGATCCGCTTCGCCTCGGGCAGACCCGCTTTCTCATCGGCCTCGATCGTCAGCGAACCTTCGCCGACAAGCGGATGATATAGCTGTGAAATCTGGTAACCCTGCGGCAGGTCGGCGTAGAAATAATTCTTGCGATCGAACCGCGACCATTTGTTGATCTCGGCCTCGATAGCCATGCCCGTGCGCACCGCCTGGCGGATGCACTCGCGGTTCGGCACCGGCAGCATGCCGGGCATCGCCGCGTCGACGAGGCTGACCTGCGTGTTCGGCTCGGCCCCGAACGCCGTCGCGGCGCCCGAGAACAATTTGGCGTTGGAGGTGACCTGCGCATGGACCTCGAGGCCGATCACGACCTCCCACTCGCCGGTTTCGCCCTTGATGCGATAGTCGCTCATTTCAAAAATCCACCGTAAAAATTACGTGCCGCTTTGCTTCGGCAGCCCTTTGGAAAAACTGCTCAAGGTTCGGAAACCATTCGCCAGCGTACCGCGCCTCAGCAGCGCCTACATTCTTGCATCCAAAATGGTCGATCGCCGCACCAAGCCGATCAATAATGTCATCGGCACTCACGCTTTTGAGAAGGCTCGCAACTGCGGCCACGTCACGCGATTGGATCAATGCGATTAGATAGTTCGGGTCGGAATCAAGAAACTCCCGGCCCAAAACTGCCCAACTGACCGGTTTATCATACAGCCTCTCCAGTCCGTCCGCCTCTGGATTGGAGCCTTGGAGGGACGCGTGTATCAGAGGCCAAGCCTTGTCAGTCTCAGTCGCGAAATTCGATTCCCAATTTTCTTCGATCTCGTTCGCGACATAATCGGCGCGCGCCGCGGCGGGCGTACAGAGCAAACCACTGAGCGTGGTATCATCGACCGCAAAATGAACACCCCGCCAAGCCATCTTACCACCACTTCTCCGCCCGCGCGGTAAAGCCCGCACGTTCCTCGATCGCCAGCCCCGCGTTCAGCACGCCCTGCTCGTCGAACGCCTTGCCGATGATCTGCAGCCCCAGCGGCAGCCCTTCGCGGTTCAGCGCGGCGGGGACCGACATCGCGGGCAGCCCCGCGAGGCTTGCGGGCACCGCGAACACGTCGTTCAAATACATCGCCAGCGGATCGGCCATCTTCTCGCCCAGCCCGAACGCCGCCGACGGTGCGGTCGGCGCGAGGATCACGTCGCACCCCCCGAACGCCTGCTCGAAATCGCGCGCGATCAGCGTCCGCACCTTCTGCGCCTGCGTGTAGTACGCGTCGTAAAAGCCCGCCGACAGCACATAGGTGCCGATCATGATGCGGCGCTTGACCTCGGGCCCGAAGCCGTCGGCGCGCGTCGCGGCGTACATGTCCTGCAGCCCCGCCCCCTCGGGCAGGTCGCGCAGGCCATAACGCACGCCGTCATAGCGCGCGAGGTTCGACGACGCCTCGGCCGGCGCGATGATATAGTAAGTCGGCAGCGCGTACTTAGTGTGCGGCAGGCTGATCTCGACGACCGCGGCCCCCGCATCCTTCAGCATCGCGATGCCGGCATCCCACATCGCGTCGATCTCGGGATCGATGCCCTCGAGACGATATTCCTTGGGAATGCCGACCGTCTTGCCCTTGAGATCGCTCGACAAGGCGGCTTCCCAGTTCGGAACCGGCAGGTCCAGGCTCGTCGCATCCTTCGGATCGAAGCCCGCCATATTCTCGAGCATGATCGCGCAGTCGCGAACATCGCGCGCCATCGGCCCCGCCTGGTCGAGCGAACTCGCGAACGCGACGATGCCCCAGCGCGAACAGCGGCCATAAGTCGGCTTGATCCCGCTGATCCCGACGAAGGCCGCAGGCTGGCGGATCGACCCGCCGGTGTCGGTCCCCGTCGCTGCGGGGCACAGCCGCGCCGCGATTGCCGACGAGCTGCCGCCCGACGAGCCGCCCGGCGCGAGCGCGGCATTGCCGCCGTCCTTGCGCTTCCACGGGCTGATGACATTACCAAAGTAGGAGGTCTCGTTCGACGAGCCCATCGCGAACTGGTCGAGGTTGAGCTTGCCGAGCATCCCGCAACCCGCGTCCCACAATTTCTGCGAAACGGTCGATTCATAGCGCGGCACAAAACCTTCGAGCATATGGCTCGCGGCGGTGGTCTGGACGCCGTTCGTCGCGAACAGGTCCTTCATCCCGATCGGCACACCCGACAGCGGCTTGAGGCTGCCCGCCGAGCGGTCGGCGTCGGCCTGCTTCGCCGCGGCGATCGCATGCTCGGGGGTTTCGACGATGAACGCGTTGAGCGCCTTCGCGCCCGCGACATTGGCATTGAACGCTTCGGCAACCTCGACGGCCGAAAAATCGCCCGCGCGGTGCCCGTCGCGGATCTGCGCGACGGTAAGATTCGTAAGATCAGTCACTATTCGATCACCTTGGGAACGCCAAAGAAGCCATGCTGCGCGGCGGGCGCATTGGCGAGGACATCGTCGCGGCGGTTGCCGCCGGTCAGCGGGTCGGCGTCGATCACATCGTCGCGCAGCCGCAGCTGGTTCGGGATCACCGCGGTCATCGGCTCGACCCCGGTCACATCGACCTCGCCGAGTTGCTCGACCCAGCCGAGGATGCCGTTCAATTCGCCTTCCATCGCGGCGGCTTCCGCATCGCTGATCGCGATGCGCGCCAGCGACGCGATTTTCCTTACCGTTGCCTGATCGATTGCCATTCATCTTGCCTTTGCGGGAGAAGCTGCGCCGCTAGCATCCGCGCGCGCAGGCTTCAACTATGATCCTCCCTGTCGCGACGCGATGGGGAGGTGGCAGCGCCCTTCGACTGCCTTGCAGGCGCTCAGGATAAACTGCGCCTTGGGCGCAGCGCTGACGGAGGGGCAATGGCGCACCGTCGCAGCCCCTCCCCATCGCTTCGCGACAGGGAGGATACTTCTATTCGAAATCCTGACCCACGGGCTTGCCGTCTATAAAGAATTGCCTCCGGGTCACGTCCCGAACCTCGACTTTGCCGTTTCGGACTTGGTCCTCGGTGACCTTTGCAGGCGCCGCAACAGAGTCTTGGCGGATCGAATAGTCGTAGATCCACTCTCCGGTTTTGGGGTGCCGTTGAAGTTGCGATACCTCGCCATCCTGAGAAACAACGGCAATTCGCTCTTCGTGGAGAAAATAGAGTATGCACGCCTTGTTCCGACAAGGCCCGGTGACACGCAACACGTCGTAAGCTTCTTTGGGCACCAACCGGCCCGATGGCAGAATGCGTACCATTTCCTCAAGCGGCCGCAGCGATTGAAGTCCGTCCGGCGTCTGCAGGTCCCAGCGATCCTTCGCCTTCAGCGCCCAGTCGGCAAGCTTCGCGCGGTTCCGGTCGGCCGACTTCGCCAGATCCTTCAGCGCCGCGCGCCCGTCGGGTCCGAAATCGAACGCCAGCGCCGCCCAGTCGAACTTGTCGGCCTTCACCGCCCCCGATTGCAGCCGCGCAAGCTGGTCGCGCGTCGAGATCGCGCCGAAGTCGACGATCGGCAGCGCGAGGAACAGCGCCAGCAAGGTCAGCCCGATCGCGAGCTTCTGCTGCAACGGCCGCAGCACATCGTCGAAACCCAGCCGCCCGCGCACCACCGCCCACAGCCCGGCGAAACCATAAGCGAGCGCGATCATCGCCGCGGTCACGCCCCACAATCGCTCGGGGGTCCAGCCATATTGGATCACGCGCAAATGCATCGAATAATAGGCGATCGCCGCGAGCGGCAGCACCGCCGCGACGAGCACCGCCGCCGCGCCCTGCAGCAAGCGGTTCGCGGCGCGATCCTCCTTGCCGTTGCCGATCACCGCATTGGCGAGCAGCACGGCAAAGGCGGCGGCCGCCATCATCAGCGCCGCGGTCGAAAAGCCCGAATCCCACAGCTTTGTCAGCCCCGTGCCGAGCAGCGACAGCAGGAAGACGACGAGCGCGACCGCCAGCACCGGCGCGAGCACCGCGAGCACGATCATCACCAGCCGCTGCAAGGTCGACACCAGTCTGTCGCGCTCGCGCAGCAGCCCGACCGCGCCGCCGAACGCCGCCCCTGCAAGCATCCACGGGAACCAGCCCTGTTCGAACAGCTTCATCACCAGGTGGATGCCGATCAGCTCGAACATCTGCCCTATCAGCAGCACGAGCAGGAAGGTCAGACCGGTGAACGCCAGCGCCGCGGCGCCGATCACCGCGTCGGTCCACGCATGGCTGTGCAGCCGCTCGTAAGGCATCTGCCACAGCTTCCAGAAGCGCCAGTCGGGCGCAACGTCGCGCCGCGTCTGGAACAAGGGCGTCGCGACCAGCACCGCGAGCAGCCCCGACCAGAAGGGCCATTCGAACACCGACGCGTTGACGTTGTAGCCGATCGACGTCCACACGATCAGCGCGATCACCGCGCCCCACGCCAGCGCAAAGCCGAGCGCCCAGGTCCAGCGCCGCAGTTCGACCCCGAGCACGAAGACGAGCGTCGACACGGTGAGGAACGCCGCGAACGCGTTGCGTCCCGGGTCCATGTTCGGCGCGTAGCGCCAGTCGAGCGTCAGGTGAAAGGCAAGCCCCGCCAGCGCACAGATCGCCGCCATCACCCACGGCCGCGCGGGCCATGGCGCGTCGCTTTCGTCCAGTCGGTGCGACATTCGGGGCGACTCGGGCGCGGGCGCGCTTGCTGGGGTGTCGGTCATGTCCCACATCTGGGCTTGTTTAAGCGGCACGCGCAAGCCAGATAGCACACCGCCCTCTCCCGCCCCACTGGAGCCCCAATGGCCCGCAAATTCCTCTACCTCATCGCCGCCGTCATCTTCCTCATCCTCGGCGTCGGTCTCGCCTATCAGTTCGCGCCGGGCTGGTTCGCGCGCACCGCGCTGGTGCCGAGCACCGAATTCGTCGAACAGACGGCCGCGGCGCCCAACGCCTATGACGATCCCAAGATGTGGTTCTCGCGCCCCGGCCTCGCAAACGACCCGTCCGACTGGCGCCCGCCCGAAACCGGCGGCGACGGCCGCGCGCCCGACAGCGCCAAGGCGGCAACCGACAAGCTGATCCCGTCGGCCAAGGCCGCGACCAAGGGCGAAGCCCCGGCACAGAAGGGCGATGCCGCGATCTTCTTCGTCCACCCGACCAGCTATTACAGCCGTTCGAGCTGGAACGCCCCGCTCGACGACCGCGACGCCAATTATCGCGCCACCCTGTTCATGCAGGGCATGGCAAGCGCGTTCGGCGATGCGGGCGAGGTCTGGGCGCCGCGCTATCGGCAGGCCACGCTGGGCGCCTTCCTCGCCGAGGACCGCGTCACCGCGGGCAAGGCGATCGACGCCGCCTATCGCGACGTCGAACAGGCGTTCGACGCCTTCCTCGAAAGCATCCCCAAGAACAAGCCGATCATCCTCGCGGGCCACAGCCAGGGCGCGCTCCACCTCACCACCCTGCTCAAGAACCGCATCGCGGGCACCCCGACCGCGAAACGCATCGTCGCGGCCTATGTGATCGGCTGGCCGATCAGCCGCGACACCGACCTCGCGGGGCTCGGCCTGCCGGCGTGCGAAACCCCCGATCAAAAGGGCTGTATCCTCAGCTGGGCGAGCTTCGCCGAGCCCGCCGACCCGTCGATGGTGCTCGATGCCTATGACGGCACCGTCGGTTTCGACGGCCGCCCGCGCCGCGACACGCGCATGCTCTGCACCAATCCGCTGACCGGCATCCCCGACACCGCTGCGAAGCCCGCCGCCAACATCGGCACCTTGAAGCCCGCCGAAGGCTTCAAGGCCGGGTCGCTCGTCGCGGGCAAGATCGGCGCGACATGCGACGACACGCGCGGGCTGCTGATGGTCGGCAACGCCGATATCGCCAAGGATTATGCCCCCGAATATGTGCTTCCGGGCAATAATTACCATGTCTTCGACATCACCCTCTTCTGGGCGAATGTCCGTGCCGACGTGCTGCGCCGCCTCGCGACCTACGAAGGCAAGCCCTCGCCCGTCCCGCCGCCGGCGGCGCCCGAGCCGGTACCGGCTTCGGCGAAGGCCCCGGCGCCGGCCGAAAAATCCAGGACCTGACCCGAAGAGCAGCACCCCTGATCCCGTTTGTGTCGAGCGAAGTCGAGACACGTTTTGCACACGCAAGGCCTCGGCGTGTCTCGACTTCGCTCGACACGAACGGCTAGGGATATCGGAATGATCACCACCGCCGCCCCCGACTTCGCCGCCGCGCTCACCGACGGCGGCCGCCTGATGGGCCTCGACGTCGGCACCAAGACGATCGGGGTCGCCTTCTGCGATGTGAACTGGAGCTTCGCGACCCCCGACAAGACGATCATCCGCAAGAAATTCTCGGTCGATCTCGAAACGCTCAGGGCGCTGGTTGCACAGCACCGCATCGCCGGCCTCGTCGTCGGCCTGCCGCTCAACATGGACGGGACCGACAGCCCGCGCACCCAGTCGACCCGCGCCTTCGCGCGCAACCTCGCCCCGCTCGGCCTGCCGCTGCTGCTCTGGGACGAACGCTGGTCGACCGCCGCGGTCGAACGCGCGATGATCGCCGCCGATGTGAGCAGGGCAAAAAGGGCGGAACGCGTCGACAGCGCCGCCGCCGCCTTCATCCTCCAGGGCGCGATCGACGCCCTGATCCGCCAATAGCTTCGCGCGCATGAGCGGGCGCGCTTGACCGAATATCTCCTCTACTGGCTGATCGCCGCGAACGGCATCGCCTTCATCCTGATGGTGATCGACAAGCGCCGCGCCGAGACCGGCGACGACCGCATCAGCGAAAACACCCTGCTCGGCTGGGCCTTTTTCGGCGGCGCGGCGGGCACCGTCCTCGCCTCGCGGCTCGTGCGCCACAAGACGCGCAAACAGCCCTTTGCGGCGACGATGTTCATCTACCTCGGGCTCCAGTTGCTGCTGCTCGCGCTCTGGCTTTCCGGCCTGCTCGACCCGCTCGCCGCCACGGCGCTTGCCTATTGGCGCGCCGCCTCTTAAACGCTCGGCTTTAATGACAAGCGCAACCCTCCGACCCGCCAGCGACTATCCGCCCGGCGGCGATGCCTTTCGCCATCGCCACCTGATCGGCATCGCCCAGCTGACTCCGTGGGAGATCAGCTATGTCCTCGACGCCGCCGAACATTGGGTCGACCTCAACCGCAGCGGCGCCGCCAAGCATGACGATGCGCTCGCCGGGCTCACCATCATCAACGCCTTTTTCGAAAATTCGACGCGCACCCTGCTGTCGTTCGAAATCGCCGGAAAACGCCTCGGCGCCGACGTCGTCAACATGCACGCCGCGCAGTCGAGCGTGAAGAAGGGCGAGACGCTGATCGACACCGCGATGACCTTGAACGCGATGCGCGCCGACGCGATGGTGATCCGCCACCACAGCTCGGGCGCGGTCCAGCTCATTGCCGACAAGGTCGACTGCCCGGTGCTCAATGCCGGCGACGGCCGCCACGAACATCCGACGCAGGCGCTGCTCGACGCACTCACGATCCGCCGCCGCCTCGGCCGCGTCGAGGGGCTGACGATCGCGATTTGCGGCGATGTGCTGCACAGCCGCGTCGCGCGCTCGAACATCCTCGCGCTGACCCTGCTCGGCAACGAAGTGCGCATCGTCGCGCCGCCGACGCTGACCCCGCCCGCGATCGACCGCATGCACGTCACCACCTTCACCGACATGGACGAGGGCATCAAGGACGCCGACGTCGTGATGATGCTCCGCCTCCAGAACGAGCGCATGGACGGCGCCTATCTGCCCAGCGCGCGCGAATATCATGCGCTCTACGGCCTCACCCCCACACGGCTCGAAAAGGCCAGGCCCGATGCGATCGTGATGCACCCCGGCCCGATGAACCGCGGGGTCGAGATCGACTCGAGCGTCGCCGACGATCCCGTCCGCTCGACGATCACCGAACAGGTCGAAATGGGCGTCGCGGTGCGCATGGCGTGCCTCGACATCCTCACCCGCCGCAAGCGAAAGGTCGCAGGATGGGCGTGACCCCGCTCCATATCGTCAATGCCCGCCTGCTCGGCGGCGCGACCGGCAGCCTGCTTGCCGAGGGTGGCCACATCGCGGCGCTCGACCCGTCCGAGGTGCCGGACGGCGCCGAAATCGTCGACGCGCGCGGGCAATGGCTCGCCCCCGGCATCATCGACCTCGGCGTCTTCGCGACCGACAAGCCCGCCTTCCATTTCGGCGGGATCACGCGCGCCGCGCTGATGCCCGACGCCGGCCCGCTCGATAATCCGGGGCTCGTCGAACGCGCCGCCAAGGGCGGCAAGCCCGACCTGTGGGTCCATCCGCTCGCCGCCGCGACCAAGGGCCTCGAAGGCCGCGAACTCGCCGAGATCGGCCTGATGAAACAGGCCGGCGCCCGCGCCATCGCCACCGGCCGCGCGCGCATCGCCGACAGCGGCGTGATGCGCCGCGTCCTCGCCTATGCGGCCTCGCTCGGCCTCGTCACGATCATCCATGCCGAGGACGAGGGCCTCACCGCCGGCGCCGTCGCGACCGATGGCGAGATGGCGACGCGGCTCGGCCTCGCCTCCGCCCCCGCCGTCGCCGAAGCCATGGCGATCGCGCGCGACCTCGCGCTGGTCGAGGAAACGGGCGCGCCGGTCCATTTCCGTCAGGTGACGACCGCGCGCGGGTTCGACCTCATTCGCGCCGCCAAGGCGAAGGGGCTGCCCGTCACCTGCGGCATCACCCCCGCCCACCTCTTCCTCTCCCACACCGCGATCGGCGACTTCCGCACCTTCGCGCGCCTTTCGCCGCCGCTGCGCAGCGAGGACGACCGTCATGCGTGCCTGGCCGCCATCGCCGACGGCACGATCGATATCCTCGCCTCGGGCCACGACCCGCGCGGCCCCGAGGACAAGCGCCTGCCCTTCGCCGAAGCGCTGCCCGGCATGGCGGGCGCCGAGACGCTGCTCGCGATGGGGCTCCAGCTCGTCCGCGACAGCCATATCGACGCGCCGCGCCTCTTCGACTTGCTCGCTGCCAATCCCGCGAAACTGCTTGGGATCGACGCCGGGCGCCTCGCGGTCGGCGCCGAGGCCGACCTCATCCTCGTCAACGACGGCACGCCATGGCAGGTCGATGCCAAGAAAATGGCCGCCTGGGCGGGCAACACCCCCTTCGACGGCATGCCCGTACAGGGCCGCGCAACGATGATGTGGAAGGGCGGCCAGCGGATCCGCTGACCATGTCGATCCTCCCTGTCGCGCAGCGATGGGGAGGTGGCAGCGGCGGAGCCGCTGACGGAGGGGCAAAAAAACGCAACGCCTC
>NZ_LYVN01000087.1 GCF_001990265.1 Sphingopyxis sp. KK2 | reverse complement strand
GCCAAAGCACGTTCATTGTCGGATCGTCGGTGTCGGCATAGGGACCGCCGCCGACGATCGTCATCCCGAACGTCCCCTGCGACGCGCCCATGAAGCGGGCGAATTCGACCTTGTCCTTGATCGCGGACACCTGCGCGAGGTCGGCCATCAGCGGCTTGGCGCCCAGCGCCTCGACCCGCGCTTCGTCGGCGAAGCTCTGGTACAGCCCCCCGACCTGACTCGTCGCGGGCGCGCCGGTGACCAGCTGGCGCAGCTGGCGCTGGGTCAAATTATAGACATCGTAATCGACTCCCGCCGACGCCTGGTCCGCCGGAATCTCGGTCCTGGCGAACCAGCTGCCATTGGCGAAGCGGTCGAAATCGTCGCCCGGCTTCACCGACGTGTCGCGCGCGTTCAGGTCCACGCCCCAGCTGCCGAAGGTCAGCGCCTTGAGCGATGCATCGTCGGTCGCAGGCGCATCGTCGCCCGTCTTCGCCATGATCGACGCGCTCGGCGCCTCGTCCTTCGCCAGCACCGGCGCGGCGACAAGCGCCGCCGCGATCGCGAGGCCGGCGGCCCCTGCAAAATATGTCTTCATTCCCCAGCTCCTTTCGCGCGCCACCCCGGTCCGTGCGGGCGGCGAACAAGCCATATGTGTCCGCCCGCGTCCCCGACGGGTCAAGCGAGGGGCGGGCCGCTGGTCGAAACCTCCCGAAGGTTGGTGGAAATTGTCGATCACGGCAGCCTTCCAGCGTCCGGCAGATCACCGGGAACCGAGCGCTTCCAGTCTGCGGTCACCAGGATAAAAGAAGATCGCCGGCGGGCCATTATCGAGGCCGAGAAGGCTTCGCGCCTCAGCGACGCAATGTCGTCGTTCCGTGCACCGGCTCTTTGCCGATAAAATTCAGTCGGCTAAAGATTCAGCTGGCCGATGCTCGTTGCGATTCCTGCAGCTCGATCTTCTTCCTCTCGGTTTCCTGACGAATGATATCGACGCAGCTCGCGTCTATTTCCTGCTCCACTCTATACCAATTTATCGAGAGCTCCGCCCGTTGGCTGGTATCCGACACCTCGTAAAAGCTTGGGGCGGCCTTGGACGTCCCCGAAGTCAATCGACCGATGCAGAACATCAGCGATTCATCGATGAGCGGCGACGTCGCAATTTTTTCAACTGCTTGAGCCACTGCCTTTATCATTTCGCCATTGATCTCGGACGCGCCGACACCCCCGGTCGTCGGGTCAATGCCACGCGTTGATGCTGAGCCTCCACGGATAAGGCTCGACGCAAGATTTGTCGCTTCAGCCAAACTGTCTTCGGCCTTCTTTAACGCCGCCTTCGCTGTCGCCTCCTCGGTTTGGAGGAGCAGGCACTTTTCAGGATCGGCCTTGCTATCCTTGGCACCCTCTGCTTCCGTAGACGCGGAATCGCAAACTCCTGCCTCCTTGCCCTTTTCGAGTGCCAATTTACTCGCGGCGTGAACGGCTTCCGCATCATCGCGGCGTTTCATATTATCCCTGATCAGCTTGGCGGCTTCCTCTCCCGAGAAATGACTGGCCATTGTTGCCGGGCCAGCAATGATCGTGGCCTTGGGGCGGATTGCACCGGTCAATTGCTCGATGGCAAGAACAGTCACCATCGACTTCTGGTCTCTGGCGGCTTGGATCGTAAACTGATTTTCGTTGATCGCGCCTGAAAGATACCGCTCGCATGTCCGATACATCGATTCACGCAGCAAGTTTACGGTCTGCGTGCGTTCGATCGTCGCTGCGGTTTCGGCGATGGCGCTGTTGAAACTTCCCTTTGCCTCGGTCTCTGCCACACCGAGGTCTGCGCCAATACTGCTGGCATACGCACTGAATATGTCGGGCGCCGCCTCCGCACACATGCGCCACCCAGATTCAGAAAAAGCACGGTTGGGAGACACTAACAAATGACGCTGCTTCGCATCGACCGAGATGATCACCGCAGGCGATCGCTTTTCAGGCTTTATCTCTCTTCTCTGAAAAGAGTCCGAATTCTCTTCATAAACTGCTGGCTGGCTTGCGTTCACCGACGCGCTTCGATGAATCGAATTCAATTTCGCGCAGGCGCCGAGCGACATCAAAGCGCCGATCGCAACGGCTGATTGCAACACAACACGCGAAGGCTTCGCTGCCTCGCGGATCAGACTCTTACCGTTCATAATGCATCGCCCCCCAAGATCAGCATTGCCAGTGAAACCGGCGGCGGCGAAAGGTATAGGACCAAAACGACAAATCAGGCCGCTTGCGTATTTCTACTTAACCCCCATCTTCGCTCGAACGCACGCCCCCTTGCGCCACAAGAACAAATCTGGAACACACGCCTCCCATGAGTCTCACCCATATTTCGGTGCGCGGCGCGCGCGAACACAACCTCAAGGGCGTGAACGTCGACCTGCCGCGCGATGCGCTGGTCGTCATCACCGGCCTGTCGGGCAGCGGCAAGTCGTCGCTCGCTTTTGACACCATCTATGCCGAGGGGCAGCGGCGCTATGTCGAGAGCCTCTCGGCCTATGCGCGCCAATTCCTCGAGATGATGCAGAAGCCCGATGTAGAGCATATCGACGGGCTGTCGCCGGCGATCAGCATCGAGCAGAAGACGACGAGCCGCAACCCGCGCTCGACCGTCGCGACGGTGACCGAAATCTACGACTATATGCGCCTGCTGTGGGCGCGCGTCGGCATTCCCTATTCGCCCGCCACCGGCGAACCGATCAGCGCGCAGACGGTCAGCCAGATGGTCGACCGCGTGATGGAATTGCCCGAGGGTACGCGCGCCTATCTGCTCGCCCCCGTCGTGCGCGGCCGCAAGGGCGAGTATAAGAAGGAACTCGCGCAGTGGCAGAAGGACGGCTTTACGCGCGTCCGCATCGACGGCGAATTCTACGAAATCGGCGAGGCGCCGGCGCTCGACAAGAAATACAAGCATGACATCGAGGTCGTGGTCGATCGCATCGCGGTGCGCGAAGGGCTCGGCACGCGGCTCGCCGACAGTTTCGAGACCGCGCTCAAGCTCGCCGAGGGGCTGGCTTATGTCGACCTCGCCGACGGCCCCGTCCCGGGCCGCGAGGAAGAGGATACCGGCGGGGCGATGAAGGGCGCCGGCATCCCCGCGAACCGGCTGATCTTCTCCGAGAAATTCGCCTGCCCCGTGTCGGGCTTTACGATCGCCGAGATCGAACCGCGGCTGTTCAGCTTCAATGCACCGCAGGGCGCCTGTCCCGCGTGCGACGGGCTGGGCGAGCGGCAGGAGTTCGACCCCGACCTGGTCGTCCCCAACCATGCGCTGAGCCTGAAAAAGGGCGCGGTCGTGCCGTGGGCGAAATCGAACCCGCCCTCGCCTTATTATATGCAAGTGCTTGAAAGCCTGGGCAAAGCCTATGGCTTCGACCTCGCCACCCCGTGGCAGGACCTGCCCGGCGAGGTGCAACTGGTCATCCTCTACGGCACCGGCGGCAAGCCCGTCGAACTGACCTTCAAGGACGGCAAGCGCAGCTATACGACGCACAAGGCGTTCGAAGGTGTCATCGGCAACCTCAACCGCCGGATGTTGCAGACCGAGAGCGCATGGATGCGCGAGGAGCTGTCGAAATACCAGACGCCGCAGCCGTGCGAGACGTGCCACGGCGCGCGGCTGCGCCCCGAACCGCTCGCGGTGAAGATCGCCGGCGAGAATATCAGCCTGTCGGCACAGCGCTCGGTCGCCGACGCGCTCTTATGGTTCGGCACGCTCGAGGAGAAGCTGAACGACACGCAGCGCCAGATCGCCAAGGCGATCCTGAAAGAGATCAACGAACGGCTCGGCTTCCTCAACAATGTCGGGCTCGATTATCTCAACCTCAACCGCACCAGCGGCACCTTGAGCGGCGGCGAAAGCCAGCGCATCCGCCTCGCCTCGCAGATCGGATCGGGGCTGTCGGGGGTGCTCTACGTCCTCGACGAGCCGAGCATCGGGCTCCACCAGCGCGACAACGACCGGCTGCTCGCGACGTTGAAGCGCCTCCGCGACCTCGGCAACACGGTGATCGTCGTCGAGCATGACGAGGACGCGATCCGCCACGCCGATTATGTCGTCGACATGGGCCCCGGCGCGGGCCTCCACGGCGGCGAGATCGTCGCCGAGGGCACGCTCGACGAGGTGCTGGCGAGCGACAAGAGCCTGACCGCGGCGTATCTCAACGGCACCAAGCGCATCGAGATCCCGAAGCACCGTCGCAAGGGCAATGGCTTCGACCTGGTGCTGAAGGGCGCGCGCGCGAACAATCTCGACAATGTGACGGTCAAGATCCCGCTCGGCACCTTCACCTGCGTCACCGGCCTGTCGGGCAGCGGCAAGTCGAGCCTGATCATCGATACGCTCTATGCCAGCGCGGCGCGCGTCCTCAACGGCGCGCGCATGGTCGCGGGGCCGCACGACAGCCTGAAGGGGCTGGAACATTGCGACAAGGTGATCGACATCGACCAGTCGCCGATCGGCCGCACCCCGCGATCGAACCCCGCGACATACACCGGCGCCTTCACCGTCATCCGCGACTGGTTCGCGGGTCTGCCCGAAAGCCAGGCGCGCGGGTACAAGCCCGGACGCTTCAGCTTCAACGTCAAGGGCGGGCGCTGCGAGACCTGCACCGGCGACGGGCTGATCAAGATCGAGATGCACTTCCTGCCCGACGTCTATGTGACGTGCGAGACGTGCCACGGCAAACGCTACAACCGCGAAACGCTCGAGGTGAAGTTCAAAGGCTACAGCATCGCCGACGTGCTCGACATGACGGTCGAGGATGCCGCCGACTTCTTCAAGGCGGTGCCCGCGATCCGCGACAAGATGGCGATGCTCGTCCGCGTCGGGCTCGGCTATATCAAGGTCGGGCAGCAGGCGACGACGCTGTCGGGCGGCGAGGCGCAGCGCGTCAAGCTCGCCAAGGAACTCTCGCGCCGCTCGACCGGGCAGACGCTCTATATCCTCGACGAGCCGACCACCGGGCTGCATTTCGAGGATGTACGCAAATTGCTCGAAGTGCTGCAGGCGCTGGTCGAACAGGGCAACAGCGTGATCGTGATCGAGCATAATCTCGACGTCATCAAGACAGCCGACCATATCGTCGACATGGGCCCCGAGGGCGGGGTCAAGGGCGGCGAAGTCGTCGCCGAGGGCACGCCCGAACAGGTCGCGAAGAACCCGCGCAGCTATACCGGGCAATATCTGGCGCCGATGCTGGCGGCGGCGAAGTAGCGGGCGCGGCCGTTCCCTTGACGTGCCGCCTGGCAGCGTTCGGCGCGCCCGGTCAAGGTTACCGACACATGACCCCCGGCCGATTTCGCGCTGGCAATGCGGTCATCTTCTGGCACAAGGCACGGCTACGCGTCGGCATGTGGCCCACGCTATCGTGGAGAGACATTTCATGGCGACCGGTACAGTCAAATGGTTCAACGGGACCAAGGGTTATGGCTTCATCACCCCCGACAGCGGCGGCAGCGACGTGTTCGTGCATATCTCGGCGGTCGAACGCTCGGGCCTGAGCGACCTGAAGGACAATCAGAAGGTCAGCTACGACGAGGAAACCGACCCGCGCAAGGGCAAGACCAGCGCGGTCAACCTCGTCGCGCTTTGAGAACCAGCCCCCTCCCGCGTGCGGGAGGGGTTTTTCTATACCGCGCCCCACACCGCCGAGAGCGGGTAGAGCGCGATCAGCCAGATCAGGCACCCCAAAACCACGCGCCGGTCCTTCGCGCAGATCGCTAGCGCAGAGACGGGGAAAAAGCTCCATGTCACGACCGCGTTGCGCAGGTCGAACGCGGGGAAGGTCGCGAGCCAGGCGACGCTGGCGAGCAACGCGATATTGCACAGCAGCACCGCGCCGATCACGCGGCGGCGCTGCTTGTCGAAATGGGCATTGAGGTCATCCCACGCCTCGGCATCGTCGGGGAATACCAGGCTGGCGGCGATGAAATAGAGCGCGGTGACGAGGAAGCCGCCGAACAGCACGGGCCAGCTGATCGGGACGAGGTCGCGCACCGCCCAGCCGTACATCCAGAAGGTGACGACGTCGCACGACACGAACAGCCCGAGCAGCGCGGTCGGCCAGCCGATGCGCACGCGGTGGCTGGCCTTGAGCGCGCGCGCCAGCCCGCCCAGTCCCTCGGCGAGCGCGAGGCCGAGGATCAGCCCGAACAGCGAAAAGACGAATTCGAACCCGCTCATAGGCCCCCGCGATTCGCGCCGCCGCCGGCCGCGCCGACGCGCGTCGACAATCGAAAGGTCACAAAGGTCACGCCACGTACCCCTTCTGTGTCGCCCCTCGCGACGCGCTGCCCGCGCATGCGCCGCACCAATCCGCCCTGAGGGCGGCCGCCCGTTTGTCGATGAAATGCCCCAGCCACACGCAACGCTGGCACAGCGGCATAATGTAGGAAAGCGTTTTTGCGGCAGCGCTTCCTCATTTCGTCACGGCGGCTCCCCGGCCCCGCCGGGAACGGGCATCGCTCCCCTTTGAGCCCCGCTTGAGAAGGCGGGATGGCTGGATGGCTGGGGAAATGATTATCTCACGCGAAGGCGCAAAGGCACCAAGAAGGAAGAAGAAGGATTATCTCACACAAAGACACAAAGAGGGCAGCCTGTGGCGCCGCTGTGGCGTGTCGATCGGGCGACCGGGACTTATGGCCGGACTTTGTCCGGCATTGAATCAAGCCGGCGGTCGTTCGGCAATCGGCCGTCCGCGCCAAAACCGACCCTCTTCGTGTCTTTGTGTGAGATTTTGAAGCCCTCAGCAGGCGAACACGACGCGGGAAACCGCACGCACCCCCTTTGGCGCCTTTGCGCCTTTGCGTGAGATATTTCTTCCTAAGCCCCCATCAGCTTCGCGGTCATATCCTCGGCGGCATAGATGCGGATCGCGGGCGGCTGCGGCGACAGCGCGCGCATTTCGGCGACGAAGGCGCCCGACGCGGGGACCGCGAAATGGGTGCGCACCGCGTCGATGCTCTCCCACTCCTCGACGAACATCAGCCGGTCGGGGTTTTCGACATCGACGTGGCAGTTGTGGGCCAGACACCCCGGCTCGCCGCGCGACCGCTCACTATGCTCGGCGCCGAGCGCGATCATGCGCTCGCGATGCTCGGGGGTGAGGATGACGTGGCCGGTGATTAGGATCATGAGCGACGCGTATCATCATCACGATAGGGCGTCGACGTATTGCTCTACGTATTTGTCGACGCGGTCGCGATTGTATTGCATTAGACATGCTCATTCACAGGAAGAAGATCGGCGACCAAGTCGATCAACTCGTCAAGCGTCTGGCTAGCTCTTTGTTCGTCGATCTGAGACAGCGTAACCATATAGCGAACATCGTCCGTTTGTAGCATCGAGCCCCTCCCCCAAACCGACGTCGACCCCTCCGAATCAATCGTATGTTCCGTCGCCTGACTATGCCTACTAAGGGCGCGCTGCAACATATTGTCTATAAGGCGGGCCAAAAGCAGGCGGAACTGCGCACCTCGAAGGGCCATCTTTAACTCCCAATACCGCCACATACACCCCATCTGTTCCCTTTATGTTCTTAAAGGCTTCGCGCGCCGATTGCAAGCCGACGAACAAAGACGCCCCAACGCGCTTGTCATGACACTTCCATGACAATCCCTGTCACAAATACGTCACACAAAACCCCCATTGGCCACTCAGCGAGTCGCCGCGGGGGTGGTGGTTCGCTCCGTTAGCGACCCCCGACAGGATCATTTCATGGCCAAGAATTTCGCCCTCATCGCCGGCGCCGCGACCATCGCGCTGGCGCTTTCCGCGTGCCAGGACCAGGCGTCCTCGGGCGGCGCGGCGCGCGATTATATCAGCGCCGTCGGCTCGTCGACCGTCTATCCCTTTGCCACCACCGTCGGCGAGAAATTCGCCGAGGCGACCGGCAACAAGACGCCGAAGATCGACAGCACCGGCACCGGCGGCGGCTTCGAGCGTTTCTGCTCGGGCGTCGGCGGCGACACCCCCGACATCGCGAACGCCTCGCGCCGCATCAAGAAGAAGGAATTCGACACCTGCGCCAAGAATGGCGTGACCGAGATCGTCGAAATCCAGATCGGCATCGACGGCATCGCGCTGGGCGAAGCGTCGCGCGGCCCCGGCTTCAAGCTGTCCGAAGAAGATGTCTATAAGGCGCTGGCCGCCAATCCTTACGGCAAGCCGAACACCGCCAAGACCTGGAAGGACGTCAACCCGGCGCTGCCCGCGGTCGCGATCTCGGTCTTTGGCCCGCCGTCGACCAGCGGTACCTATGATGCGTTCAAGGAGCTGATCCTGGGCAAGGGCTGCGACGCCAATGCCGAGATGAAGGCGCTGAAGGACAGCGACAAGGACAAGCATGAGGCGGTCTGCACCGCGCTGCGCGGCGCGCCCTTCTATGTCGAGCAGGGCGAGAATGATAATTTGATCATCTCGAAGCTCGACAAGAACCCGACCAGCCTCGGCATCTTCGGCTTCAGCTATCTCGACGCCAACAAGGACAAGATCAAGGCAGTGCCGGTGCAGGGCGTCGCCCCCACCTATGCCGCGATCGCCGACGGCAGCTATCCGGGTTCGCGCCCGCTGTTCATCTATGTGAAGAAGAAGCATGTCGGCGTCATCCCCGGCCTGGCCGAATATGTCGCCGAATTCCTGAAGGGTTCGGGCGAAGGCGGTTATCTGGGCGCCAAGGGCCTGATCGTGTCGCCCAAGGACATCGCCGCGACCGCCGCCGCGAATGCCAAGGGTATGACCGTGCTGAACGGCGCCGAGCTGAAATAAGACTCTCCCGCAGGCGGCCGGGGATGGGCCTCATCCCCTTCCCGGCCGCCGCCTTTTTCTTCTTCCTTCCCCGCTCGTGCTGAGCTTGTCGAAGCACTGTCCTTCCTTCTGGCGACGTGCGACAGAAAGAACGGCCCTTCGACAAGCTCAGGGCGAACGGAAGTTGGTTTATAGTCATCAAATTGCCACGCCCGCCCGCTTTGGGTCGCGGCGGGCCAGATGATAACGGGGACATCGTGACTTTCAACGCCGCCGCCTTGCTGCTCCTGATCGCAGGGTTAGCCCTGATCGGCTGGATTGCCGGTCGTGCGCGGTCGAACCTGCTCGCGGGACGCGCGCAGGCCAAGCTGCACTCGCGCCCGCAATATCATGGCTGGTATGTCGCGCTGTGGCTCTTCGCCCCCGCCGCGCTGTTCCTCGCCGTGTGGAGCGCGGTGTCGCCGGGGCTGATCACCAACGAGGTGCTGGCGAGCGAGGCGGCAAAGGAGCTGCCCGCCTTTGGCTTCGAGCGCGGCGCGATCCTGTCCGACGCGCGCAACGTCGCGCAGGGCAAGCAGGAAGCGGTGCGCATTGCCGCCGCGACGCCGCTGGTCAAACCCTATGCCGACGCGACGCACCGTTATGCGTGGATCGGCATCGCCGCGATGCTCGCGCTGGCGCTCGCGGGCGGGCTTTACGCCTTCACGCGCATCAAGCCCGATTTCCGCGCGCGGACGCGGGTCGAGAAGATCGTCATGCTGCTGTTGCTGCTGGCGTCGCTCGTCGCGATCCTGACGACCTTCGGCATCGTGCTGTCGCTCTTGTTCGAATCGATCCGTTTCTTCCGCCTCGTCTCGCCGACCGAATTGCTGTTCGGCACGCAGTGGGCGCCGACGAGCGGCGCGCCGCAGCCCGACACCTTCGGCGGCATCCCGCTGTTCTGGGGCACCATCCTGATCGGCGCGATCATCGCGATGATCGTCGCCATTCCCATTGGCATGATGAGCGCGGTGTACCTGACCCAATATGCCAACCCGCGCGTGCGCAAATGGGTGAAGCCGTGCCTCGAGATCCTCGCGGGCGTGCCGACCGTCGTTTACGGCTATTTCGCCGCGCTGACGGTTGCTCCTGCTTTGCGCGAATTCGCGGTGGCGATCGGCATCCCCAACGCCTCGACCGAAAGCGCGCTCGCCGCGGGCATCGTGATGGGCGTGATGATCATCCCCTTCGTCTCGTCGATGGCCGACGACAGCATCAACGCGGTGCCGCAGGCGATGCGCGACGGATCGCTCGCGCTGGGCGCGACGCCAAACGAGACGATCCGCCAGGTGCTGATCCCTGCCGCGCTGCCCGGCGTGATGGGCGGCATATTGCTCGCGGTCAGCCGCGCGATCGGCGAGACGATGATCGTCGTCATGGCCGCGGGCCTGTCCGCGAACATGACCGCCAATCCCTTTGCCAGCGTCACCACGGTGACCGCGCAGATCGTCAAGCTGCTGACCGGCGACCAGGAATTCGACAGCGCCAAGACGCTCGCCGCCTTTGCGCTCGGCCTCGTGCTCTTCGTCGTGACCTTGCTCCTGAACATCGTCGCGCTGCGCATCGTCAAAAAGTATCGCGAAGCTTATGAGTGACATGACCTCCCCCACCGACTGGAAGGGCGGCGCGATGCAGAGCCGCATCGCCAAGCGCTATGCCGCCGAACGCCGTTTCCGGCTGTTCGGGCTGGCGGCGGTGCTGCTCTCGGGCCTGTTCCTCGCCTTCCTGCTGTTCACGATGGTCGGCAACGGCCTGCGCGGCTTCACCTACACCAATGTCGAAGTGCCGGTCGACTTCAAGGCGATGCCGCTGACGGTCGACGCCGCGCGATTGTCGGACCCCGATGCCGACCAGGTGATCGCCAATGCCGGCCTCGCCGACATCGTCGCCTTTGCCGCCGACGAGGCGCTGGGCGACGGCGGGTCGGCGATGATCAGCGAAAATGCGTGGAAGGAAGTGCGCAGCGCGATCAAGGACGATCCCGAACTGCTGCAGGGCAAGACCGTCTTCCACCTCCCGACCTCGTCCGAGGTCGACATCGCCGCCAAGGAAGGCGCCAAGGGCGACCTCGGCGCGAAGGTCGAGGCGCTCGAACGCGACGGCAAGCTGTCGACGGGCATCCATTCGCCCTTCTTCAAGAACGCCGACGCCACCGACCCCGCGGTCGCGGGCATCTGGGGTGCGCTCAAGGGGTCGGTGCTGACGATCCTGATCGCCTTCCTGATCGCCTTCCCGACCGGGGTGCTCGCCGCGCTCTATCTGGAAGAATATGCGCCCAAGAACCGCTGGACCGACCTGATCGAGGTGTCGATCAACAATCTCGCGGCGGTGCCCTCGATCATCTTCGGCCTGCTCGCGCTCGCGGTGTTCATCAACTGGTTCGGCATCTGCCAGGCGAGCGCGCTCGTCGGCGGCTTGACGCTCGCGCTGATGACGATGCCGGTGATCGTCATCGCCAGCCGCAACGCGATCAAGTCGGTCCCGCCCTCGATCCGCGACGCCGCGCTCGGCGTCGGCGCCAGCCCGGTGCAGGTGGTGTTCCACCATGTCCTGCCGCTCGCGCTGCCCGGCATCCTGACCGGCACGATCATCGGCATGGCGCGTGCGCTCGGCGAAACCGCGCCGCTGCTGCTGATCGGCATGCGCGCCTTCATCGGCGACGTGCCGAGCGGCATCTGTTCGCCCGCGACGGTGCTGCCGATGCAAATCTTCCTCTGGTCGGACGAGGTCGACCGCGGCTTCGTCGAAAAGACCTCCGCCGCGATCATCGTGCTGCTCATCGTCTTGCTGTCGATGAACGCGCTCGCCATTTATCTCCGCAACAAGTTCGAAAAACGCTGGTGAAGCTGAAGACATGATCATGACCCAAGAAGACCTGACCATTACCGACCCCAAGATGACCGCCAAGGGCGTGAACGTCTTTTACGGGGAAAAGCAGGCGATCAACGATGTGTCGATCGACGTCGGCACCGACCTCGTCACCGCCTTCATCGGCCCGTCGGGCTGCGGCAAGTCGACCTTTCTGCGCTCGCTGAACCGCATGAACGACACCGTCGCCGGCGCCAAGGTGACCGGGCGGATCGAACTCGACGGCGAGGACATCTATGCCCCGTCGATGGACGTGGTGCAGCTGCGCGCGCGCGTCGGCATGGTGTTCCAGAAACCGAACCCCTTCCCCAAGTCGATCTATGACAATGTCGCCTATGGCCCGCGCATCCACGGCCTCGCGCCGAACAAGTCGGACCTCGACGGCATCGTCGAAAAGGCGCTGACCCGCGCCGGCCTGTGGGACGAGGTCAAGGACCGGCTCGCCGAAAGCGGCACCGCGCTGTCGGGCGGCCAGCAGCAGCGCCTGTGCATCGCGCGCGCGATCGCGGTCGACCCCGAAGTCGTGCTGATGGACGAGCCCTGTTCGGCGCTCGACCCGATCGCCACCGCGAAGATCGAGGAACTGATCCACGAATTGCGCGGCAAGTTCGCGATCGTGATCGTCACGCATAACATGCAGCAGGCGGCCCGCGTGTCGCAGCGCACGGCTTTCTTCCACCTCGGGACGCTGGTCGAATATGGCAAGACCACCGACATCTTCACCAACCCGAAGCAGGAACGCACCAAGGACTATATCACCGGCCGCTACGGTTAAGCCCCGGCCGAACAAGGACTGAACGATGGCAATTGTGAATGATCATACGGTCAAGGCCTTCGACGAGGACCTGAACCGCCTCCGCGGCCTGATCAGCGAAATGGGCGGCCGCGCCGAACAGGCGCTGCTCCAGGCGATGACCGCGCTCAACAAGGGCGACCTCGACCTCGCTGCGCAGGTCGTGCGCGACGACAAGAAGATCGACGCGCTCGAGGCCGAAGTCGAACAACTCGCGGTCCAGACGATCGCCCTCAGGGCGCCGATGGCCGACGACCTGCGCGAGATGATCGCGGCGCTGAAGATCGTCTCGGTCGTCGAACGCATCGGCGATTATGCCAAGAATATCGCCAAGCGCGTCGCGCTGATGGACCAGACGCGGTCGATCGAGGCGATCCCGCTCCTGATGTCGATGTCGAACATCGTCGTCGAGCTGATCCACGACGCGCTCGACAGCTTCGCGGCGCGCGACGCCGACCTCGCGGTGCGGGTCACGGTGCGCGACAAGAATGTCGACGATTTCTATAACAGCATCTTCCGCACGCTCGTGACCTTCATGATGGAAAATCCGAAGCTGATTTCGGAAAGCGCGCATTTGCTGTTCGTCGCCAAGAACCTCGAGCGCATGGGCGACCATGCGACCAACATCGCCGAGATGGTCTATTATGTCGTAACCGGCGGCCGGATGGAGGAGCGCGAGCGCGGCGAGCAGCCCGAAGACGGCGCCGCGGAACAGGAGCAAGGCTGATGCCGCAGCCCGACCTGCTTCTCATCGAAGATGACGAAGCGATCGCCGAACTGATCGTGTGGCACTTCGCCCGCGAAGGCTTTTCGGTGCGCCAGACCCCCGACGGCGAGCAGGCGCTCGTGCTGGTCGACGAGCGCGTGCCCGACATCGTCCTGCTCGACTGGATGATCGAAAGCCTGCCCGGGATCGAGGTATGCCGCCGCCTGCGCCGCAACCCGAAATCGGCGAATGTCCCGATCATCATGCTCACCGCGCGCGGCGAGGAAGAGGACCGCATCCGCGGGCTGGAAACCGGCGCCGACGATTATGTCACCAAGCCGTTCAGCCCGCGCGAACTGGTCGCGCGCGTCCAGGCGGTGCTGCGCCGCCTGCGCCCTGCACTCGCGGGCGAGATGCTTGCCTATGCCGACATCGAGCTCGACTCGGTCGCGCACAAGGTCGTGCGCGGCGGGCATATCGTGAACATGGGTCCGACCGAGTTCCGCCTGCTGCGCCATTTCATGGAGCATCCGGGCCGCGTCTTCTCGCGCGGGCAATTGCTCGACAGCGTGTGGGGCCAGGACAGCGACATCGAACTGCGCACCGTCGACGTGCATATCCGCCGCCTGCGCAAGGCGATCAACCTGCCCGGCACCGCGGACATCATCCGCACCGTGCGCTCGGCGGGCTATGCGCTGGATGCCGGCAAGGGGTGATTCCGAGCGTTGTCTGCCGTTGAGTGATGCGCTGATATCCCCTTCCGCTTGCGGGAGGGGCAGCGAGACTTGGGCGCTTGCGCCCTAGTCGCAGCGGGGAGGGTTTAGGCGACGCTACAGGCCCTCCCCCGACCCCTCCCGCAAGCGGGAGGGGAGATCGACGGCCGCGTCTCACCTAAAAACGGCCTTCGCCTTCGAGGGGCCGCGACCCCAGCTCAGTAAGTAAACTGCACCCGCGCCCCAACGACATCGACGCCATAGTCGCGGTCGCCCGCGACGGCGATGGCGGCGTCGCGATAATTCAGCCGCGCATATTCGGCCATCAGGCGCATCCAGCTGGTCGGCGACCAGACGATCGACGCCATATAGCCCTTTTGCGTGCCGCCGGTGATCCCCGCATCGTTGAGGTCGAGATAGTCGTAGCGCGCGTTGACCTGCACCGCGCCGATCCCGCCGTCGCCGAGCGGCTTCTTCGGCTTGATCGCGCCGAACTGCCCGCCCTTCAGCGGGCGGCTGTCGCCCTTCGTCAGGAAGAAACCGACCTCGGCATAGGCACCAAAGAAGGTCGGGTCGCTCGCGCCGTCGCGGCTGGCATGCTGCCAATAGGCTTCGCTTGCGAAATGGAACGGGCCGTTCACCGCGGCGGCCTCGACGCCATAGGTCTGCTCGCGCTCGGCGAACAGGCCGGGGGTCGCGATATAACGGGTCTCGGTCGAATGGACGAGCGGGCGCTGGCGATAACGCACGGGTACAAGTTCCGAATCCTTGCGATGCTTCCAGTGATAGGCCGCCCCGAGATGAAGCTTGGTCTTGCCGAGCGTCGGCATCCAGACCGCGCGCATATCGACCGTGATGCTGTTGTCCTTTACATCGTCGAGCTGGATCAGCGGATCGGTGGCGACGCCGGCGTTGATCTGGAAATCACCCTTGGCATAGCCCGCCGACAATCCGGTGCGCCGCGAGAAGTTGAACGCGGTGACGAGCGCGGCGCGTTCGGTGAAGCTGGTATTGAGGTCGCTCGTCATGTCGTCGAGCGGCGAGAAGAATTTCTGCTGCCCCGCGGTGACATTGATGCCGTCGCCGTTCCACGCGACATAGGCGTCGACGAATTCGATCGGATCGGCGGTGAACTCCCCCTCGACGCGCGCCGAAAAGCCGCCCGGCATCTTGATATCGACGCCGAGCTGGGCGCGCCGGATTTCTTCCGAATTGCCCGTGCCGGCCAGTCCCGCCGGGCCGCTGACATTGGCGAAATCATATTGCAGGCGCCAGCGCGGCTTGAACTCCCATTCGGACTTCTTCTCGGGCGCCTTTTCTTCCTTGGCCTCGGCGGCCGGGGGTGCCTTGTTTTCGGGTCCCTGCGCGGTTTCGGCGGCGAAAGCGGGCGTTGCGACCGGCAGGACAAAGGCGGCGGTGGCAAGCAGGATGTGGCGCATCGGGGAATTGCTCCATTGCGTAAGGGTGACAATCTCGCGGCGCTGTTATGACGAGTCTGTGACAGTTGCACGTCATTTGCATGACATTTTCATTGCAGCCGGTCCTTTTCCGATCACCCCTTGCCTGTATGCGGCGAACGGCTAAGGACGGGCCAGTTTTTTCGGGCAACCTATCGAATTGCCCTTTCGGGAGATCATCATGACGATCAAATTTGACGGCCGCGTGGCTATTGTGACCGGTGCCGGCGGCGGGCTTGGCCGCGCCTATGCCCTCGAGCTCGCGCGCCGCGGCGCCAAGGTCGTGGTCAACGACCTGGGCGGTTCGCGCGACGGGACGGGCCATTCGGACGCCGCGCTGCAGGTCGTCGAGGAAATCCGCGCCGAGGGCGGCACCGCGATGTCGAACGGCGGCAGCGTCACCGAATATGAGCAGATGGTCGAAATGGTCGCCAAGGCCAAGGAAGAATGGGGCGGCGTCCATGTCCTGATCAACAATGCCGGCATCCTGCGCGACAAGAGCTTCGCCAAGATGGAACCCGCCGATTTCGACCTGGTGCTGAAGGTGCATGTCAGCGGCAGCGCCAATGTCACCAAGGCATGCTGGGACTTGATGCGCGAGCAGGCCTATGGCCGCATCCTGATGACCGCCTCGTCGACCGGCCTCTATGGCAATTTCGGCCAGGCGAATTATGGCGCGGCGAAGCTGGGCCTCGCCGGGCTGACCAAGACGCTGCACCTCGAAGGCGCGAAATATAACGTCCGTTGCAACACGATCGCGCCGGTCGCGGGCACGCGCATGACCGAGGATATCTTCCCCGCCGAGCTGTTCGAGAAGTTCACACCGGAGAATGTCGTCCCCGCCGCGCTCTACCTCGTCAGCGAGGATGCGCCGACCAACATGATCATCGGTGCGGGCGCTGGCGCCTATCACGCCGCCTATGTCACCGCGACCCCCGGCGTCGCGCTGCCCGAGGACGAGCGCACCCCCGAGGGTGTCGCCGCGGCGTGGGAAAAGATCATCGACCGCACCGGCGAGATCGTCCCGCAGTCGGGCAGCGAACAGTCGATGATCGTGATGAAGGCATTGCAGGCGCTCGGCTGATGCGTTCCGCCATCCCGGCACGCGCCGGGATGGCGATCGCCGCCGGCGCCATAGTGTATTGACACAGCAATACGCGTATGCCATAAGCGTCGCGGGGCAAGGGGATCGGACAGAAGGACGACCCCAATGTATAGCGAAAGCGACCTGCAAGCCGCGGTCGACGCAAAGGTGATGACGCCGGAGGCCGTGGCGGCCTTCCGCGCCCATATCGCGTCGGTGCGCGCCGCTCCCGGAGCGGATGAGGAATCATTCCGCCTCATCACCGGTTTCAACGACATCTTCGTCAGCATCGCCGCGGTGATCCTGCTCGTCGCGGTGGGCTGGATCGGCCAGTCGATCCATCCCGCCCTCGCCGGCATCGGCGTCGCCGCGACCGCCTGGGGCCTCGCCGAATATTTCACCCGCCAGCGCCGCATGGCGCTTCCCAGCATCGTTCTCGTCCTCGCCTTTGCGGCGGGCGTGTTCGGGGCGATGGTCGGTTTCCTGATCAAACATGGCGAAGCGATCTTCGGCAACCATCCGAACGAGACGATGATGGCGGTCGTCGCCGCGGGCATGGCGCTGGTCACCGCGACCGCGACCTGGTTCCACTGGAAGCGCTTCATGGTGCCGATCACCGT
>NZ_LYVN01000086.1 GCF_001990265.1 Sphingopyxis sp. KK2 | reverse complement strand
TCCCGCCGGTGCTGTGGGACGGCGCGGGCGAGGATGTCGTCGTGCTCGACAAGGTCGGGGTGCTGTCGCTGGGGCTGCCCGATGTGGCGACGCCGCGCGAGCAGGCGAAACCCGCGCCCGCCGACCTGTCGAAGGGCACGCCGCCGGCGGCGCTTCCCGGTATCACGCTGCCCGCGAGCATGGAGGCGAAGGTCAAGTGAAGCGTATCGCCGCAGCCTTGGCGGCGGCTTTGCTGTCGATCGGCGCCAAGCCCTTGGTGCAAGTGGATCTGCCGAACCAGTCGGTCATCGACGGGTCGACGACGCCCGCGAAACTGTCGGCGTTCGGACTGTTCGAGCGGGATTCGAGCCGGCCGGCCCTCGGGCCGACACCCTACACCCTCCGCACGCCGCTGTTCAGCGATTATGCGGACAAGTCACGGCTGTTCTGGATACCGCTCGGCAAAAAGGCGCGCGTGGACGCCGACGGCACCATCATATTTCCGGTCGGGTCGGTGATCGTCAAAAGCTTCGGGTGGGCGAGCCATAATGAGGGCAGGCCCGTGGAAACGCGGCTGCTCATTCACCGCGCCGAGGGCTGGGTCGCGCTTCCCTATGTCTGGGACGCCGATGGCCGCGACGCGACGCTGGCGCTTGGCGGGCGGCGGGTGCCGATCAACTTCACCGCGCCCGATGGCAAGGCGATGTCGATCAATTACGCGGTACCCAACAAGAATCAGTGCAAGGAATGCCATGCGCTTGCTGGCGCCATTCAGCCTATCGGGCCAAAGGCCCGCAATTTCGTCGTGGCGACTAACGGGCTGCCCGAATTACTCGCCACACAATTCGCGAACCCCGAGGCGCTGAATCCCGTCCTGCCGGTCTATAGCAGGCCCGAGACCGGCAGCGTCGCCGAGCGCGCTCGCGCCTATCTCGACGTCAATTGCGCGCATTGCCACAATCCGGCGGGGAGCGCGTCGAACAGCGGGCTGTTCCTGCGTTGGACCGACGATCCGGCGGGCGTCAATTACGGCATCGGCAAGCGCCCGACGGCGGCGGGGCGCGGCAGCGGGGGCATGGATTTCGCGATTGCGCCGGGCGATCCCGACCACAGCTATATGATCTATCGCCTCGAAAGCACCGACCCCGGCATCGCGATGCCCGAGGTCGGACGATCGACGGTCCATAAGGAAGGTGCGGCGCTGCTGCGGCAGTGGATTGCGCAGATGCCGAAGGACGGGCAGAAGCCCGCGTCATGACCAGCCTTGTCCTCCATGATTATTTCCGCTCCTCGGCGAGCTATCGCGTGCGCATCGCGCTCAACCTGAAAGAGCTCGCCTATGAGCGCGTCGAGGTCAGCCTGATCGCCGGCGAGCAGCGCAGCGACGCCTATCTCGAACTCAATGCGCAGGGGTTCGTGCCGCTGCTGGTCGCCGATGGCGAGACGATCATCCAGAGCATGGCGATCATCGACTGGCTCGACCGTGCCTATCCCGAACCGCGGCTGATCCCCGAGGAAGCGATGCCGCGCGCGGTTGCGCTGGCGCAGGCGCAGGTCATCGCGAGCGACATCCATCCGCTCAACAACCTCCGCGTGCTCAAATATCTGACCCGCGACCTCGGGCTCAACGAGGTGACCAAGGACCGCTGGATCGCGACCTGGATCGCGCAGGGGTTTGACGCGCTCGAAGCGATGGCGGGCGACGGCACCTATCTCGGCGGCAAAACCCCGAGCATCGCCGACTGCTGCCTGGTGCCGCAGATGTACAACGCGCGGCGCTTCGAGGTGCCGCTCGACGCCTATCCGCGGCTCGTCGAAATCGACGCGGCGTGTCTGGAACTGGACGCGTTTCAGAGGGCACATCCCGACGCGGTCAAGCCCGCATGATCCGGCTGCTGGCGGGGGCCGCGCTGCTGGCAATGCCGGCGGCGGCGATGGCGCAAACATCGGAAGATGGCGGCTATCACGACGTCGAAGAGCCGGATTGGACGACCGCTGACCCGAAGATCATACGCGATCCGTATGACATCGTGGTCTACGGCGGGCTTCTCCGATCGGCGACGAGCGATCGGACGCAGAGTTCGACGCTGATTTCCGATCTCGATGCCGGGCTTGGCTCGCGGATCGAAAACCGCCTCCGCGACGAGGCCGGGATCGTCCAGTTCCGCCGTTCCGACGGCCGCTCCGCACATCCGACGAGCCAGGGCGTGACGCTGCGCGGGCTTGGCGGCAACGCGTCGAGCCGCGCGCTGGTGACGCTCGACGGCATTCCGCAGGCCGATCCTTTCGGCGGCTGGGTCGCATGGAGCGCCTATGACGCGATCAACCTCGGCGGGATTGTCGTGACGCGCGGCGGCGGTAGCGGCGCCGATGGTCCGGGCGCGCTCGGGGGGACGATAGGCCTTTATTCGACGATGACCAATGGGGTGACCGCCAGTGCCGCTTATGGCAGCGGCGGCAGCTGGGATGTCTCGGCCAGCGCCGGGACGCAGCTCGGCAATGGACAGGTCGCTCTCGACGGACGCTACAGCCGCGGCGACGGCTTTATCCCCGTCGCGAAAGGCCAGCGCGGCGCGGTCGATCGTGCCGCGCCCTATGAACAGGGTGGCATTGGCGTGCGGTTGCGTTTCGATGCGGGTGACAACAGCCGGGTCGAGGCGAGCCTGCGCGGCTTCGCCGACCGGCGCGACCGCGGCACCGATTTCACATCGAGCAAGACCGACGGCGTCGATGCCAGCCTGCGCTTCGTCCACGATCCCCATGGCGAAACCCAGTGGCTCGCGCTCGCCTATGTACAGGTCCGCGATCTGGAGAGTGGCTTCGCGAGCGTCGCTGCGGGCCGGGGCAGCGTCGCCCCGGCGCTGTTCCAGCGCGTGCCTGCGACCGGCCTGGGTGCGCGGTTCGAGCTCCGCCCGGCGATCGGAGGCGACAATCCGCTGCGCATCGGTGCCGACTGGCGGCGCACCACTGGCCGGACCGAGGAGGATTTCTTCTTCAGCGGCGTCACGCCGGGCCGCCACCGCATCGCGGGCGGCAGCAGCGATACGGTCGGCGCCTTCGCCGAATGGACCTCGGGCGATGCCGCGGACGGTTTGCTCTGGACGCTGAGCGGGCGCGTAGACCGCTGGTGGCTGGGCACGGGCTATCGGCTCGAACGCAATATCGGCGGCAGTATGATCACCGATCTGAACTTCAACGCGCGCGAGGGCTGGGAAGGCAGCGGGCGTGCGGGCGTGCGCTGGACGTCGGAGTTCTTCTCGCTGCGCGCCGCCGCCTATCGAGGCTGGCGCCTGCCGACGCTCAACGAGCTTTACCGGCCGTTCCGCGTCGGTGCCGAGGTGACGACTGCGAACGAGATGCTCAAGCCCGAGCGGCTGTGGGGCGGTGAGGTCGGCGCCGACTGGGACAATGGCTCGACCAAGCTGTCGGCGACCTTGTTCGCCAATCACCTCAGCGATGCGATCGCCAATGTGACGCTCGCGCCGAACCTCAACCAGCGGCAGAACCTCGATGCGATCGACAGCAAGGGCATCGAATTCAGCGCCGAGCAGGTCATCGGCCCCGCGACGTTGCGCGTGACTTATGCCTTCACCGATGCCGAGGTCGACGCCTCGGGCCTCGCGGCGAATCTCGACGGGCGGCGGCCGGCGCAGATCGCGAAACATGGTGGCAGCGTGTCGGTCCGCGCCAATGGTCGGGGGCCTTTCGGCGGCTTTGCGACCTTGCGCTATATCGGCAAGCAGAATGAAGACGACTTGGGGCTGCTGGTGCTGGGCGACGCGCTGACGCTCGACGCCGGGTTGTCGTGGCACCTCAGCGATGCCGTCAGCATCGAGGCGCGGGGCGAAAATCTGTTCGACGAACTGGTCCCGGCGGCGATTTCGTCGGCGGGCATCGTCGAGCGCGCGACCCCGCGCACCCTTTGGGCCGGCGTGCGCGTCTCTTTCTAGGAAAATCGCGCAATTGCGCCCTTCACAGCGCGCATATTGTCGATAAGAAAAGAGCATGGGCGCCAAAAAACTCAACCTCGACAATTTCCTGCCATATCGTCTGTCGATCGCGTCGAACGCGCTGTCGGAACGGATCGCGGCCGAATATCAGAACCGCTTCGGGCTCAAGATCCCCGAATGGCGGCTGATGGCGGTGCTGGGGGAGGGGCAGCCCAAGACCCAGCGCGAGCTGGTCCAGGCGACGCGCATGGACAAAGTGACGGTCAACCGCGCGGCAAAGGCGCTCGCCGACCGCCAGCTGATCGCGCGGCAGGCGCATGAGGCCGACGGGCGATCGCACCATCTCGACCTCACCGACACCGGGCGCGAGCTTTATGATGCGATCGTGCCGGCGGCGCTGGCGAGCGAGGCGCGGCTCGAATCGAACATCAGCGCCGCCGAACGCGCGACGCTGCTCGCGATCCTCGCCAAGCTGACCGCCGCCGCCGAAGATTATGGCTGATCCTTTCTATCGCGCGGCGGGCGAGGGGGAATTGCGGATCGAGCCGCTGGGCGAACTGACCGCGATCTTCGACCGTCGTTCGATGCAGACGCACCTCGTCACCCAGCCGATCCCCGAAATCCTCGCCGCACTGGAAAAGGGGCCCGGCGATGCGGCGACCCTCGCCGCGCGGCTCGCCGACCGCTTCGATCTGGATGGTGAGGGCGATGCGGTGGCGATCGTCGCCGACCGGCTGGCAGAGCTTGCCGCCATGGGGCTGGTGGAACCTGCGTGAGGCATCGCACGCGCATCGCCGTCGGCCCCGTTCAGTTCCGCATCGGTAGCGACTGGGCGCCGCCGATTGCGGCGCTGAAACGCCTTTACGCGGGCTATCCGCGCGACACGGACCGTCCTGCCGATGCGACGGTGCGACTGTTCGCGGCGCGGCCGTGGCGCCGCTGGTTGCGCCCGTCGGTGCATATCGGCGGCGATTTCATCGTCCCCGACGCGTTGCCATTGCCGCTGTCGATGGGGCTGCTTGCCGCCGAAATGGGGATGAACCTGCAGGTCGCGCTCGGCTGGCGGCGGCACATGCTGCTCCACGCGAGCGCGGTCGCGAAGGATGGCCGCGCGGTCATCCTGTCGGGCGAGTCCGGCTCGGGCAAGTCGACCCTCGCGGCGCTGCTGGGCGAGGGCGACTGGCGGCTGATGGGCGACGAATTCACGCTGGTCGATCCGGGCAGCGGCGACGCGCTCGCCTTCCCGCGCGCGGTCAGCCTGAAGAACGAAGCAATCGCGGAGGTCGAGGCACGGGTCGATCCGGCGCGGCTCGGTCCGCTGCTCGCGGGCACCCCGAAGGGCGATATCCGCCACCTGATCCCGCGCGCCGACGCGATCGCGGCGATGCACGAGCCGGTGCGCCCGGCGCTGCTGCTCTTCCCGCGCTTCGGCGGCGAACCCGCGATCGAACGGATCGGCGAGGGCGAGGCGTTCGTGCGCCTGACCGAAGCCTCGACCAATTATATCGCGCTCGGCGAGGCGGGTTTTGCCGCGCTGACGCGGCTGGTGCGCGACACCCCGGCATTCACCATTTCCTATCCCGACAGCGCCAGCGGGATGACGATCGTCGAGCAACTTTGGACCGAGGCGGTGCGATGAGTGCGGTCGGCGCCCTCGTCGATCTGCTTGCCGGCCGCCGCGATGCCGCAGCGCTCGGCCCGCGCGACTGGGACGGCGTCATTTCGGTCGCGCGCGCCGAGGCGCTGCTCGGCACGCTCGCGCACCGGCTGAACGATGCGCGCCTTCCCGCGCCGGTCGCGCTGCTCTTCGCCGACATGCGCGCCGCCGCGACCGTCGCGACGCGACAGGCCTTGTGGGAAGCCGAAATGGCGCGCCGCGCGCTCGCTCCGCACGGCATCGAATTCGTGCTGCTCAAGGGCACCGCCTATGCCGCCGCGAACCTCCCCTGCGCCGCAGGGCGCCAGATCGGCGATCTCGACATCCTCGTCCCCTGGCACGACCTTGCGCGCGCCGAAAATGCGCTGCGCGTCGCGGGGTGGGAATGGGTGAAGGAGGACGCCTATGACGACGCCTATTACCGCGACCATATGCACGAGCTGCCGCCGCTGATCCATCGTGAGCGCGACCGGATGATCGACGTCCATCACACGATCCTGCCGCGCACCCACCGTATAACCCCCGACGCGCTGGCGCTGGTCGGCGACGCAGTGCGCACCCCGGACGGGCTGTCGATCTTGTGCCCGACCGACATGGCGTGCCACTGCGCCGCGCATATGATCGCCGACGGCGACCTGCAGGGGGGGCTGCGCAACCTGTGGGATTTCCATCGGCTGGTGACCGACTTCGCTGCCGCTGATCGCGGTTTCTGGGGCAAGCTCGACGAACGCGCCGAGATGCACGGGCTCGAGGGTTCTGTGCACCGTGCGGCGCGACTGGCGCGCGACCTCTATGGCACGAAGCTTCCCTCGGGCTGGAACCGCCATCGCCCGCGCGACGAACGTTATCAGCGCCGCCTGCTCGCGCGCGATGGCTGGGGCGGCGCGACCGATCCGCTGTTGCAGCAGGCCTTCTACATCCGCTCGCACTGGCTGCGCATGCCGCCGCTGATGCTGGCGCGCCATTTGTGGACCAAATGGCGCAAGGGGCACCATCCTATTTGAAGCTGCCCATGATCTTCGTCTGACTGTCCCGCATCCTTTGCTGTCCGGCGCGGGCGATCGCGTCGAGCTGCTCGGCCAGATCGTTGATCCGGTCGCCGTGCCGGTTGAAAGCGGCCATGTCGCTCCGCGACGTGAAAGCAAAGACATGGCCGTCGGGCATCCAGTTTCCGCGTGCCAGAACGCGGCACCCCGCATGCGCTTCATCGATCTGTCGGCTGTGGAGGTCCCAGGTCCGTTCGACGTCCGACAGGGCCTGCGGCATCGCCGCCTCGACGCCGCTCAGTGCAGCCTCGACCAGCTCGTCCGGCGCGTCGATCGCGCTGAATTCGTCCCGGCCCCGCTTGATCAGGGCCAGGTGCCGCGCCTTGAATTTCGGGATGTCGGCCTTGATCGCAATGATCGCGCCGCAGTTTTTGACCATGCCCGGGTTCACGCGGACACGGTCGGCATCGAACAACGCGAACGCCCCGGCCTGATCGAGCTTGAGCATATATTCGTCGTTGAGCTTCTCGGCTTCCTTGGCGAGCTTGATCGTCGCCCGCGAGAAGGGGCCGTGGGTGGCCGGATCCGGCGGCACGACCAGTCGTCCTCCGCAGTCGAAATGCAGCTTGCTGAACGTGTCCATGTCCGCCTTGAGCACGGCGACATTCTGTTCGGCCTTGCCGAGGTTGATCAGCATGACGACGACGAAGATGGCCGCCGTCGTCGCGATCGGTTTCCACGCCGCCGCCTCACGAAACCAGGTGAAATAGAGGATTGCCGCGATCGCTGTAGTCTGGAGCAGGCTGACCATCAGCACGCCGCTCGGCGAGACCTGTGTCGCGTTGGTCGCCGCGATGCCGACCATGATGATCAGCGCCGCCAGCCCGCCGCCCAGCCGGATCAGCGGGTTCGGCCCCGCGGTCTCGATCTCGCCGTCCCATAGCTCATCCGACATTCTTGTCCCCCAAGCCGCCCAGCAACGGCAGCAAGTCGTCGTAGTGACCGATAAAATGGTCGGCGCCAAGCGCATCGACGGGGCGGTCGAGAAAACCGAAACCGACCGCGATGCTCGTCACTCCCGCGGCGTTGGCGGCCATGATGTCGTAGATGCTGTCGCCGACAAAGGCGGTCGGACCGCCGCCGCAGCGGGTCATCATCTCAAGGATCGGAGCGGGGGAGGGCTTGGCGTTGCCGGGGCCGAGCGTGTCGCCGCCGATGATCGTCGCCATCCGGTCGGCAAGCCCAAGTTCGCCGAGCAGGATGCGCGCAAGCCGTTCGGTCTTGTTGGTGACCACAGCGGTCTTCACCCCCCGCGCGTCAAGGGCGTCGAGCGCGTCGATCAGACCGGGGAAGGGCCGGCTATGGACCGCGATATGGCCTTCATAATGGTGCAGGAACTCACGGAACAGCCGCTCGAAATCGCCGCCCGGCACCCCGCCGGTCGCGAGCAGCCCCTGTTCGAGCATATGCCGCCCGCCGAGCCCGATCATCGGCCGCACCTGATCGACCGCCAGCGGCGGACGCGCGGCGAGGCCCAGCGCGTGGTTGACCCCCGCGGCGAGGTCGCCCGCGGTATCGACCAGCGTGCCGTCGAGGTCGAAGCCGATAATGGAGAAGGGAAAGTCGCTCATCGCGTCGGCATGGCGCGATGGTCTGGAAACCGCAATGATTTGCTGGCATGGCGACGCACATGAGCAATCCGATCGCTGCCCCCATAGCCGCCATAGTCCTCGCCGCGGGCAAGGGCACCCGCATGAAGTCCGATACGCACAAGGTGCTGCACCCGATCGCCGGGCGACCGATGCTGATGCACCTGATGGCGAGCGTCGATGCGCTGGCCCCCGCGAAGAAGGTCGTGATCGTCGGCGACAAGGCCGAGCAGCTCGAAAAGGCGCTTGCGGGCAGCGCCGACCTTGCGGTTCAGGAACCGCAGCTCGGCACCGGCCATGCGGTGCAGCAGGCCGAAAGGGCGCTGACGGGCTTCGATGGCGATGTGCTGATCCTCTATGGCGACGTGCCCTTCGTGCCGACCGCAACGATGCAGGCGATGATCGACCGGCTGAACGCGCCCGATGCGCCTGCCGTGGTCGTGCTCGCGTTCGAGCCCGCCGATGCGCAGCAATATGGCCGTGTCATCACCGACGGCGACTATGTGACCAAGATGGTCGAGCATAAGGATGCGACGCCCGAGGAGCGCGCGGTGCGCCTGTGCAATTCGGGGCTGATGGCGGCAAAATCGGCCGACCTCTTCGCGCTGCTCGCGCGCGTCACCGATGACAATGCGGCGAAGGAGTTCTACCTCGTCGATATCGTCAATATCGCCAATGCCGACGGGCGGCATTGCGCGGTGGTCGTGACCGATCCCTATGATGTCGCGGGCATCAACAGCCGCGGCGAGCTCGCGGCGATGGAGGGCGAGTGGCAGGCGCGCCGCCGGGCACAGGCGATGGCCGATGGTGCCAGCCTGATCGCCCCCGACACCGTTTGGTTCGCCTGGGATACCAGGCTCGGCCGCGATGTGCTGGTCGAACCCAATGTCTTCTTCGGCCCCGGCGTGACCGTCGCCGACCATGTGAAGATCCGCGCCAACAGCCATATCGAGGGCGCGACGATCGGCACGGGGTGCGAGGTCGGTCCTTTCGCGCGGCTGCGCCCCGGCGCGGTGATGGAGGAAAAGGCCAAGGTCGGCAATTTCGTCGAGATGAAGAAGGCGGTGCTCGGCAAGGGCGCCAAGGCGAACCATCTGACCTATCTGGGCGACGCGATCGTCGGCGCGGGCGCCAATATCGGTGCGGGCACGATCACCTGCAATTATGACGGCTATTTCAAATATCAGACGGTGATCGGCGAGAACGCCTTCATCGGCAGTAACAGCGCGCTGATCGCCCCCGTCACCATTGGCCGCGACGCGATCGTCGCCGCAGGCAGCGCGGTGTCGCGCGACGTCGGCGACGGCGACCTGCGCATGGTGCGCGCCGAGCAACTGGTCAAACCCGGCTGGGCCGACCGTTTCCACGACACGATGCGCAAGAAGAAGGCGGGCAAATAGGCCGATGCCTGCGCCGACGCTGACGACCGCGCGCCTCGCGCTGCGCCAATTGCGCGAGGATGATGCCGCCGCGCTGTTTCCCGTGCTGTCCGATGCGGAGGTGATGACCTGGTGGTCGAGCGGTCCGCACCGGTCGCTCGCCGAGACGACGGATTATGTCAAAGGCAACGCCGCCGAGGGGCAGGGCTTTTTGTGCTGGGCGATCACCGCGGGCGACGACGTGGCGCTCGGCTGGGTGATCCTGATCGACGGCAAGCCCGACGTGAAGGAGATCGGCTATATCCTGCGCCGCGATCGCTGGGGCGGCGGTATCGCGCGCGAAGCGGTGGCACGGGTGATCGACCATGGTTTCACCGATCTCGGGTTGCGCCGTATCTTTGCCGACACCGATCCCGAAAACCCCGGCTCGATCGGATTGCTCGAGCGCCTGGGTTTCCAGCGCGAAGGCCGGCTGCGCGGCGAGTGGGAAACGCATATCGGCGTGCGCGATTCGCTGATCTACGGCCTGCTCCGCGACGAATGGATGATGGAGAAAAAGGCGTGAGCGACCGCTATACCGACAAGCCCTTCCTGCGCTTCGTCGACGCGTGGGTGCTCGACGCGATCGGCCATCTCGACGAGCCGACCGCGACCTATTGCAAGGCGATGGAGCCGCAACTCCACAAGAGTTTCGGCACGACCGGCAGCTGGCCGGCGATCGTCGCGAAGCAGATGAAGTTCGGCCCCGACCTGCCCGCGCAGATCCGCAAGATCTGGGAAGGGGGCAAGGCGCGCTTCGAAGCGGCGAACGGCACCCCCGCCGACCCGGTGCAGTTCGCGATGATCTATGTCGACCGGAATTTCGGGCAGCAGTGACGGGGGAGTGGGGGGTGTGACTATGAGGCGGATTGCGTTGCTTGCGTCGACATTTTTGATCGCGGGGGCGGCGGCGTGCAGCGAGCCTGCCACTGACCTCACAAGCGCACGCGCCGGACACAAGCCCATCGTGGCAGCTGAAGTGCGCCAGAGCGATCCGCCGCCCAAGCCGCCGGCAAAGCTCATGTCGGTGGTCCACTACCCCAGCGCGGTCGGCGCGATATCCGGCTATCTGACACCGATCCCCGAAGACGGTCAGCGGCACCCGGCGATCGTCTGGGTTAGCGGCGGCGATCTCGCGATCGGCGATTTCTGGTCGCCCAAACCCCGCGAAAATGATCAGTCGGCGGCCGCCTTTCGCGAGCGCGGCGTCGTGACCTTCTACCCCTCGCTTCGCGGCCTCAACGGCAATCCCGGACATAGCGAGGCTTTCTACGGCGAGGTCGACGATCTGGTCGCGGCAACGCGTTGGCTGAAGCAGCAGCCGGGGATAGACCCCGCACGCGTCTATCTGGGCGGGCACAGCACCGGCGGCACGCTGGTGCTGCTGGCGTCCGAATATTCCGATGAATGGGCGGGCGTCTTCTCTTTCGGCCCGGTGATCGATCCGCGGCTGTATGGCGACATGTTTCCGATCGAAACCAAGGACAAGCCGGGCATCAAGCTGCGCGCGCCGATCCACTGGCTGGCATCGGTTCGCAAGCCGACCCTGGTAATCGAAGGCAGCGAACGTGGGAATATCGTCGATCTCAACGAGATGAAGGCGGTGAGCAGCAATCCGCAGCTTCATTTTGTCGCGGGCGCGGGATGCGACCACTTTACCATATTGCGCCCGGCCAGCGAGATCATCGCCGATGCGATCCACGCCGGCGTCGTTGACGCACTCTGGACGGGCGAGAAGTTCACGAACGTCTGCGGTTGATTTGATATCATGATATGATATCAATGATGAATGCGCTTCCTCGCTGACATACCCGATTCCGACGTCGAATGGCTCGACGCCCTCGCCGCCGGGCAGGGCGTCTCGCGCGCCGAGCTCGTCCGCCGCGCGGTCGCGTCCTATCGCGCCGATGCTTCGGGTGATGCGATCGACAATGCGTTCGGCATCTGGCGTGATCGCGCCGATATCGGCGACGGGCTGAAGTATCAGCGCCGCCTCAGGGGCAAGCGCGAATGATCGACGCGCAGTTCGACAGCGATATCCTCATCGATGCGCTCAACGGCGTCGAGGCGGCGCGCAGCGAGATTCGCCGCGCGGGGCGCAAGAGCGTCAGCCGGATCAGCTGGACCGAGGTGATGACCGCCGCCGACCCCGCGTCGGTGAAGGCGGTCGAGGCGTTTCTCGGCTGCTTCGCGGTCGAGGAGGTCGGCGATGCCGTCGCGCGCCGTGCCGCCGCGCTGCGCGCCGAGCGCAAGGGGCTGACGCTTTGCGACGCGCTCGTGCTCGCGACCGCGCAAATCGGCGGCCGCATTCTCGTTACACGCAATATCAAGGTGTTTCCGGCAGCCATGCCGGGTATTCGCGTTCCCTACACGCTCTCATAGAAAGCCAAGACCCATGTGCGGAATCATCGGAATCGTCGGCAAGGACCAGGTTGCGGACCGGCTGGTCGATGGCCTCAAGCGCATGGAATATCGCGGCTATGATTCGGCGGGCGTGTGCACGGTCGAAGGCGGCCAGCTCGTGCGCCGCCGCGCCGAGGGCAAGCTCGGCAATCTGGTGAAGGAACTTGGCAGCAATCCCGCGCCGGGCCTCGTCGGGATCGCGCACACGCGCTGGGCGACGCATGGTGCGCCGACGACGAGCAACGCGCATCCGCATGCGACGGGCGAGGTCGCGCTGGTCCACAACGGCATCATCGAGAATTTCAAGCCGCTGCGCGAGGCGCTGCAGGCGCGCGGCCGGACGTTCGAGAGCGAGACCGATACCGAGGTCGTCGCGCATCTGGTGAGCGAGCAGGTCGAGGCCGGCAAGTCGCCGACCGAGGCCGTGCAGGCGGTCCTGCCGCAGCTCCGCGGCGCCTTTGCGCTCGCCATCGCTTTCCGCACCCATCCCGACCTCTTGATCGGCGCGCGGCTCGGCTCGCCGCTCGTCGTCGGTTATGGCGAGGGCGAGACCTATCTCGGCTCGGATGCGCTTGCGCTCGCCCCGCTGACGCAGAAGATCGCCTATCTCGAGGAAGGCGACTGGGTCGTCATCACGCGCGAGGGCGCGCAGATCTTCGACAGCGCGAACAACCCCGTGATGCGCGAAATCACCACCAGCGGCGTCACCGCCGCGACGATCGAGAAGGGCAATTACCGCCACTTCATGCAGAAGGAGATTTTCGAGCAGCCGACCGTGGTCGCGCAGACGCTCTCCTCCTACATCCGCCCGCTCGAACAGACCGTCGCGCTGCCGCAGATGGATTTCGACCTCTCGGCGATCGACCGCATCACCATTGTCGCGTGCGGCACCAGCTTCTACGCCGGCATGGTCGCCAAATATTGGTTCGAGACCTTCGCGCGCGTGCCCGTCGACATCGATGTCGCGTCCGAATTCCGTTACCGCGACCCGGTGCTCCAGCCCGGCGGGCTCGCGCTCTTCATTTCGCAGTCGGGCGAGACCGCCGACACGCTCGCGGCGCTCCGCCATTGCAAGACGAACGGCCAGACGATCGCGGTCGTCGTCAATGTGCCGACCAGCAGCATGGCGCGCGAGGCGGACCTGTTGCTACCGACGCACGCCGGCCCGGAGATCGGTGTGGCGTCGACGAAAGCCTTCACCTGCCAGCTCGCGGTGCTCGCCGCGCTCGCCGCGCATCTCGCGCTCAAGAAGGGCAAGCTCAGCGCCGAGGAAGAGCGCGAGATCGTCAAGCATCTGATCGAGGCCCCCGCCGCGCTCAACGCCGCGCTCGCCCACGACGAGGAGATTGCAGCGATGGCCCACCTCGTCGCCCCGGCGCGCGACGTGCTCTACCTCGGCCGCGGCCCCGACTATCCGCTCGCCTTGGAAGGCGCGCTCAAGCTCAAGGAAATCAGCTACATCCACGCCGAAGGCTATGCCTCGGGCGAGATGAAGCACGGCCCGATCGCGCTGATCGACGAGGCGGTCCCGGTAATCGTCCTCGCGCCCTCGGGCCCGCTGTTCGAAAAGACCGTGAGCAACATGCAGGAAGTGATGGCGCGCGGCGGCAAGATCGTCCTGATCAGCGACGCCGAAGGCCTCGCCGAAGCCGGCGACGGCTGCATGGCGACGATCGAAATGCCCAAGGTCCACCCGCTGATCGCACCGCTGGTCTATGCGGTGCCGGTGCAGCTTCTGGCTTATCATGTGGCGGTGGCGAAGGGGACTGATGTGGATCAGCCGCGCAATCTGGCGAAGTCGGTGACGGTGGAGTAGTTCGATCGTTGGGATCAGCCATGGCGAAGATATTTCACGACTTTGACCTGTCGGCCTTTTGGGAAGATTCGGATTGGGCCGACGATGAATATGTCGAACCCTTCCCAACGCCGGACATCATTAGATCGGTGGAAGAGGAACTTGGGTATCGACTGCCGGCCGCTTATATTGAGCTGATGCAGTCGCAAAACGGCGGTTGCCCAGTTAACACGTGTTACCGAACGGAGACACGGACATCGTGGGCCGAGGATCATGTTGCGATAACAGGCTTTAAGGCGATCGGGCGGAAGCAGATATGGTCGCTGTGCGGAGACTTGGGAAGCCGACAATCCAATGACGAATGGGGATATCCGGAAATCGGGATCTATTTCGGCGACTGTCCCTCTGCTGGTCACGACATGTTGTGCCTCGACTATCGCGAGTGCGGCCCATCCGGGGAGCCCAAGGTCGTCCATATTGATCAGGAATGCGATTACCGGATCACCCATGTCGCCGACAATTTTGAGGCTTTCATTCGCGGATTGGAGCCAGAAGACGCGTTCGAGTCTGAGATTGACGACTTGCAGGTCGCGCCGAAGGTAATTTCAGTTTGGATCAACCCTGATTTTGCGAAGGAGCAAGGCATCGACATAGTCGACGGAGCTGCTTCCAAACAGCCTTGGTGGGCTTTCTGGCGTCGCAAAAAATGACCGTCATTATTCTTGGTCTGATTACTGCAGACCATCTCGCTCCTTCGCGTTCGCCTGCTCCAAAATCGACGCCGCAATATCCTCCAGCTTGCCGACGATCAGCAGCGGTGCGCCGCCGACCATGCCGACCTGCACCTGCCCATTTTCATAGTCGCGCAGCCAGGCGACATTGTCGGCGACGACGAGGTAATTGCCGCCGCGCGACTTGAGCTCGATAAATTTCATGATTGCGTCTCCTGCCGCGCTGGCTTCTAGGGCGCAGAAGTTGCAGTCGCATAAACAGGACGCTCGCTCATGACCCCCGCCGCCATCATCTTCGACTTCGACGGCGTCATCGCCGACAGCGAGGTGCGCGCGAATCTTTCCTTGTCCGAGAGCTTGACCGCGATCGGCATGCCGACGACATACGACGAGAGTTTGCGCGACTATTACGGCCATAATTGGCAGGAGACGCAGCGGCGGATCGAGGCGCGCTTCGGCCGGCCGCTGCCCGCCGATTTCCGCGAGCAGCATCGGACGCGGGCGCGGGCGCGTTTCATGGAGGGTTTCGACGCGGTGCCCGGCGCGCCCGCTTTCCTCGATACGCTGGGGCCGATGCCGCGCGCGATCGCCTCGTCGAGCCGCGCCGAATATATCGGCTGGGCGCTAGGGCTGTTCGGGCTCGGCCATCACTTCGAGGGGCATGTCTACAGCGCCGACGGCTGGGACCGCGGCAAGCCCTCTCCCGACATCTATCTTGCCGCGGCGCAGGGCCTTGGCGTCGATCCGGCGCTTTGCCTCGCGATCGAAGATTCGCCGACCGGCGCCCGTTCCGCGCTGGCGGCGGGAATGACCGTGATCGGTTTCTGCGGCGCCGGTCATATCGTCGACCGCGTCGCGCATGGCGCGATGCTGCGCGAGGTCGGAGTGCGCCATGTGGCTCTGAGCTTCGAGGATATCGCCGCCATCGCCTGACGCCAATCCGGTGTGGCGTGAGCGCGACGCGCCCGACTTCCAGATCTCTTTGTGGCTTCGTGGCTTTGTGCGAGTTTCATTTTTCGCACGAAGCCACGAAGCCACGAAGAGGGTCTCAGCCAGCAATCCGCAGTTGGTAAGGCGACAAAAAGCGCTGTCCTAAAAAACATCGCCATATTAGCGTGATGACGACTCCAAGCTGCGCCCCTCTGGGCAGTACCGAAAAGGCCGATCGCGAATGAAGTTGCGCAGTTTTCCGCCATTTTCTTTGCGTGGGCGATTTGCGTTCCCCGGCGAAAGCCGGGGTCCAGCGGATCGGGCGCGCTGTTGACCTTCTGGGCCCCGGCTTTCGCCGGGCAGCAGTGAGCGGACTATGAATTGCGAATGAAGTTCGGCGGTTTCCTGCCGCTTTTCCAAATCCCCCCCCCCCAAGGAGAGACATCATGTGCACCCACGAAACCGAAGCCGACCTCGATCGCGCCGGGCTGCCCGTCGGGCGGCGCAGCTTTACCGCGCTCGCCGGCGCCGGGGCGCTGATGGCGGCGCTGCCGGCGCGCGCGATGGCGGGCAAGCCGGTCAAGGGCCGCGATGTCGAGATCAAGACCGCCGACGGCACCTGCGACGCCTATTTCGTCGCGCCCGCCGAGGGCAAGCACCCCGCTGTGCTGGTGTGGCCCGATATTCGCGGCCTGCGCCCCGCCTTTCGCCAGATGGCCGACCGGCTCGCGGCCGAGGGCTATGCGGTGCTGACGGTCAACCCCTTCTACCGCTGGCAGAAATCGCCCGTCGTCGACGCGGCGAATGATTTCAACGTGCCCGAGGTACGCGAGAAACTGTTCGGCTATCTCAAACAACTGACCAAGGCACCGGTCACCACCGACGCGACCGCGCATCTCGCCTTCCTTGACGCGCAGAAGGAGGTCGATACCAAGCGGCGGATCGGCACCACCGGATACTGCATGGGCGGCGCGATGACGATCTACACCGCTGCGCTCAGCCCCAATCGCGTCGGGGCGGCGGCGAGCTTCCACGGCGGCGGGGTCGCCACCGACAAGCCCGACAGCCCGCATCTGCTGATCGACGATACCAACGCCGGCTATCTCTTCGCGATCGCCGACAATGACGACAAGGAAACCCCGAACGAAAAGGTCCTGCTGGCCGAGGCGCTCAAGCCGCGCCCGCAGTGGCACGAGGTCGAGGTCTATGCCGGCGCGATGCACGGCTGGTGCCCGCCCGACGGCCGCGCCTATAACGAGGCGGCGGCCGAAAAGGCGTGGGGGCGGATGCTCGAACTGTTCAAGGCCGAGCTCGCCTGATCGCCGGCGGGCGGCGGCTCAGCCGCCGCTCGCGGCATAGCTCGCATAGACGCGCTGGCCGCCGGGGCCGAAGGTCATGACTTTATAGGCGTCGCGGATGTTGCGATATTCCATGCCCGGCGACCCGGTGGGCATGCCCGCGACCGCGAGGCCCTTGACGCCCTTGGGCTTTTCCCTGAGCAGCCGGGCGATTTCGCGCGCCGGGACATGACCCTCGATCACATAGCCGCCGACGAGCACGGTGTGGCAGCTGCGCAGCGCTTCGGGAATGCCCTGTTTGTCCTTGACCGCGTCCATGTTCGGCGAATTGACCACCGTCACCTTGGCGCTGAACGACGTCTTCACCAGCTCGAGCCATTTGAGGCAGCAGCCGCAGCCGGCGTCGCGGAACATCGTCGGATTGGCGGCGTGCGCGGTGCCGATGATGCTGGCAAGCGCGGCGAAAGCGAAGAGGGTGTGGCGGGCGGGG
>NZ_LYVN01000085.1 GCF_001990265.1 Sphingopyxis sp. KK2 | reverse complement strand
GCCTTTGCGTGAGTTCAAAATAATCTCGCACAAAGCCACGAAGCCACAAAGATGGTGATAGTCGCAACGCGGCATTCTCCTTCAAAATCGCCTCTGGGCGCGAGTGATGGGAAGGGCATGCCCTACCGATCTTGGCCCTCTTTGTGGCTTCGTGGCTTTGTGCGAGATTATTTTGAACTCACGCAAAGGCGCGAAGGCACAAAGAAGAGTAGAAAGAAGCAGCTGGATCGTGCCGGGAGTCATGTGCCTCCCAACACCCTTCGCGAGGATGACGAAAAAGAGGGTGTAATTCGATGAACGCCCGCTTAGCCTCTCCACCGGGGGAGACACTTATGACCGCACGCCCGCTGAACCAGGACGACCCGCTCGACGATTTCGAGCATCGCGACATCGCGCTGCTCGGCCGCAAGCACCGCGTCTATGTGATGGGGCGCGGCCCCGCAGTGATCGTGATGACCGAAATGCCCGGCATCAGTCCGCATGTCGCGCGCTTCGCGCGCTGGGTCGTCGATGCGGGCTTCACAGTCTATATGCCGCATATCTTCGGGAAAGACGGCGCGGTGCCGCGCATGCCCGGCGCGGTGTTCACGATGATCGGCGGGTGTATCAGCCGCCAGTTCCGCGCCTTCCAGGCGAATGAAAGCTCGCCCGCGACGCTATGGCTCCGTGCGCTCGCCGCGCTCGCGCACAAGGAATGCGGCGGCAAGGGTGTCGGCGCGATCGGCATGTGCTTCACGGGCAATTTCGCGCTATCGATGATGCTCGAACCCGCGGTGCTGGCGCCTGTGCTCGCGCAGCCGTCGCTGCCGCTGAACGACCCCGCGGGCATGCATATCGCCCCCGACGAACTCGCGGCGGTGAAGGCGCGGATGGAGGCCGAGGACCTGACCGTGCTCGCGTACCGCTTCGAGGGCGACAAATTCTGCAAGGCGGCGCGCTTCGCGGCCTATGAAGATGCGCTCGGCGACCGCTTCATCGGCAAGGTGCTGCCCGACGCGGCCGCGAACCCCGACAGCCCGATGAAGAACCCGCACAGCGTCGTGACGATCCACCTGATCGACGAGGCGGGCCAGCCGACGGTGGGGGCGCGCGACGAAATCCTCGATTTTTTCAGGATGCGGTTGAGCGATTGAGCGCGCGCGCCTAAGGGCCACGGCAATCTTCAATCGAAAGGATCAACCATGCGCCCTTCCGGCCGCGCGCCCGACCAGATGCGTCCCATCGGCATCGAGACCGAATTCACCATCCATGCCGAGGGCAGCGTCCTCGTCAGTTTCGGCAACACCAAGGTGCTCGTCACCGCCAGCGTCGACGAGAAGGTGCCGCCCTTCCTGCGCGGCAAGGGGCAGGGCTGGGTCACCGCCGAATATGGCATGCTGCCCCGCGCGACGCATACGCGCGGCAGCCGTGAGGCGGCGAAGGGCAAGCAGTCGGGCCGCACGCAGGAAATCCAGCGGCTGATCGGCCGCAGTTTGCGCGCCGTGGTCGATTTCCAGAAGCTCGGCGAGCGCCAGATCGTGATCGACTGCGACGTGATCCAGGCTGACGGCGGCACGCGCACCGCGTCGATCAGCGGCGCGTGGGTCGCGCTGCGGCTCGCGGTCGACAAGCTGATCGCCTCGGGCGCGATCACGACCGACCCGATCGAGGATCAGGTCGCGGCGATTTCCTGTGGCATCTACAAGGGCACCCCGGTGCTCGACCTCGACTATGACGAGGATTCGGTCGCCGAGGCCGACGGCAATTTCGTGCTCACCGGGCGCGGCCAGATCGTCGAGGTACAGGCGAGCGCCGAGGGCGCGACCTATGACGAGGAAGGCCTGCTGCGCCTGCTCCGCCTCGCGCGCATCGGCTGCGCCGATATCTTCGCCGCGCAGGCGAAGGCGGTGGGGCGCTGAGGTGAACCGCAAGCTCGAACCCGGCAAGCTCGTCATCGCGAGCCACAATGCGGGCAAGGTGCGCGAGATTCGCGCGCTGCTCGAGCCGTTCGGGATCGAGCCGGTGTCGGCGGGCGACCTTGGCCTGCCCGAGCCCGAGGAGACGGGGACGACCTTCCGCGAAAATGCGCTGCTCAAGGCGCATGCGAGCGCGTCGGCGGCGGGGCTGCCCGCGCTCGCCGACGACAGTGGGCTCGAGGTCGCGGCGCTCGGCGGCCGGCCGGGGGTCTATACCGCCGACTGGGCCGAGCGCCAGCGCTTCGAGGGCAATCCGGGGCGCGACTGGTATCTCGCGATGGGCAAGGTCGAGGGGTTGCTCGCCGAGCAGGGGCCGGAGGTGGACCGCAGCGCGCGCTTCGTGTGCACGCTGGCGCTCGCGTGGCCCGACGGGCATGCCGATGTTTACGAAGGGGCCGCGGAAGGCAGCCTGACCTGGCCGCCGCGCGGCAAGCTGGGCTTCGGTTATGATCCGGTGTTCGTTCCGGCCGGTAACATACTGACTTTCGCGGAGATCGATCCGGCGGAGAAGCATCGGATCAGCCACCGGGCCGATGCTTTTGCCAAGCTGGTGGCGGGTGCTTTCTGAGGCGTTGTGGCGCATGCCCTTTTGTGAGATGTTGCATCATCACAGAATAGGAGGGCGTCATGTTCGGCAAATCTGTTCTTTTGATTGCGACGGTTACGGCTTCGAGCTGCGCTCAGCCATCGGATGTCACGACAGTGACCAATCGGTCGGATTCGGCGCTGCAGGTCATTTACGTCTCCAAAGGCGAGCGGCTGGCGCAAACGGCAATCATCGCTCCTGGCAAAAAAGAGATTTTAGCGGGCAGGCTGTCAGACTATTCGAGCGTCGAGTTTCGCTACGCGAACAATGGTGTGATCTTCCGCGATAGCGATGCGGCGCTGCGCGATGCCGCATGCTCGCGTGACTGCGGATTTGTCTGGTACGGAGCGGGCCGGGTCGCGATTACCGCATGACGCGCGCAGGCTGACTTTTCGAGCGGAGCGACTATATCGCCCCGCATGGCCGAACCGCTCGCCCTTTATGTCCATTGGCCTTTTTGCGTCAGCAAATGTCCCTATTGCGACTTCAACAGCCATGTCCGCGAGCGCGTCGACCAGGAGGTCTGGCGCGCGGCTTTGCTGGCGGATTTGCGGTATGAGGCGGCGTTGCTGCCGGGGCGGCGCGTGTCGTCGATCTTCTTCGGAGGCGGGACGCCGAGCCTGATGCCGCCCGCCACGGTGGCGGCGGTGATCGCCGAGGCGGCGGCGCTCTGGGGGCTGGCGGAAGATTGCGAGATCACGCTCGAAGCGAACCCCAATTCGGTCGAAGTGGCCGCTTTCGCCGATCTGGCGGCCGCCGGGGTCAATCGGGTGTCGATCGGGGTTCAGAGCTTCGATCCGCAAGTGCTTGAATTTCTGGGGCGGGCGCATAGCGGCGACGAGGCGCGGCGGGCGATCGCGGCGGCGCAAAGCTGTTTCGGCCGCGCGAGTTTCGACCTGATCTATGCGCGGCCTGGGCAGGCACTGTCCGATTGGGAGCGCGAGCTGGCGGATGCGCTGGCGTTTGGGATGGGACATCTGTCGCTGTACCAGCTGACGATCGAGCCGGGGACGCGCTTTGCGACGCTCGCGGCGAAGGGCGAGCTTGTCATTCCCGACGGCGATGCCGCGGCGGACCTGTTCGACGCGACGCAGGCGATGACGCGCGCCGCAGGGCTGCCGCGTTACGAGGTGTCGAACCATGCGCGGCCCGGCGAGGAGAGCCGGCACAATCTGACGTACTGGCGTTATGGCGACTATGCGGGGGTCGGGCCGGGGGCACATGGGCGGCGGCTGTGCCAAGCGACCGAGCGGCACAAGAAGCCCGAGAATTTCATCGCGGCGGTCGAGCGCAACAGCCATGGGATCAAGGTCGAGAGCGATCTTCCCGCGCACGAGCGCGCGACCGAGGCGATGCTGATGGGGCTGCGGCTGAGCGAAGGCGTCGATCTGGCGCGGGTCGAGGCGCGGAGCGGGCTGGAGCGTGCGGCATTCGTGGATGCGGACGCTGTGGCGCGGCTGGCGGGCATGGGGCTGATGCGCGCCGACGGCGACCGGCTGGCGGTGACGGGCGACGGGATATTGCTGCTCGACTCGATCCTTTCCGAGGTGGTTCGGACGGACTAGGCTAGGGTTCCAATCCGATGACGGATCTAGAGGACGGACTTTGGCGCAAGATTTGATCCGCGACTGGGATGCCCATCTGGCGCATGAGCGGCGCCGGTCGGAGCATACGCGGCGCGCCTATGTCGCGACCGCCGAGCGTTTTGCCGTCTTTCTGTCGGGGCATCATGGCGGCACGGTCGACGTCGCGCTGCTGCGGCGGACGAGCGCCAACGACCTGCGCGCCTATCTCGCCACCCGCCGCGCCGAGGGGCTGGGCAATGCATCGGCGGCGCGCGAATTGAGCGCGCTGCGTGGTTTCCTGCGCTTCGTCGGCGGGGAGGGGGCGGTGCTGCCCGCGCTGCGCGGGCCGCGCGTCAAGAAGGGCCTGCCGCGCCCCGTCGCGCCTGCCGAGGCGCTGCAACTGGCGCAGGATGTCGAGGACAATGCCCGCGAGGGCTGGGTCGGCGCGCGCGATTTCGCGTTGCTGCTGCTGCTCTATGGCGCAGGGCTGCGCATCGGCGAGGCGCTGGCGCTGACTGGCGCGGCGCTGCCGCTGGGCGATGTGCTGCGCGTGACGGGCAAAAGGAACAAGACGCGTGTCGTGCCGGTGCTGCCCGCGGTGGCAGCGGCGGTGGCGCGCTATGTCGACGCCTGCCCCTGGCCGATGGGCAAGGAGACGCCCTTGTTCCTCGGCGCGCGCGGCGGGCCTTTGCAGCCGGGCGTGGTGCGCGCGAGTATAAGGTCGGCGCGGCGGGCGTTGGGGCTGCCCGAGCGGACGACGCCGCACGCGTTGCGGCACAGCTTTGCGACGCATCTGCTCGCGGGCGGCGCCGATTTGCGGTCGCTGCAGGAATTGCTGGGGCATGCCAGCCTCGCGTCGACGCAGGTCTATACGGCGGTCGATGCGGCGCATCTGCTCGACATTTACAGGAATGCGCATCCGCGGGCTTGAGGCATGAATTCCTTCTCCCGCAAGGGGAGAAGGGGGGAGTCAGCCCTTCGGCTTCCAGGTAATCACGCGCCATATGTAAATCAGCACCAGCGTGCCGATCGCGACCAGCGCGAGCGGGCCGACAAAGGCGTCGAGATTGGCGAACTGGCTGCCGAACCAGCTTCCCGCGCCGGCGAGCGCGGCGATCCAGATCGTCGAGCCGGCGGCGGTCCAGACGAGGAACTTCGCCTGGTTCATCCGCACCATGCCCGCGGGCAGCGACACCATGGTGCGCGCGACGGGCATGAAGCGCGCGAAAAAGACGATCGCGGGGCCATATTTCAGGAACCAGCCGTGCAGTTTCTCGACCTCGTCCCAGTCGAGCGTCAGCCAGCGGCCGTGGCGATCGATGAAGGGTTTGAGCCGCTCATAGCCGATCCAGCGCCCGATCGCGTACCAGACCCAATTGCCCGCGGTCGTCCCCGCGACCGCAACCCCGACCAGCGTCCAGAAATCGAAGCGGCCCTGCGCGACGGCGATGCCGCCGAGCCCCATGATCACCTCCGACGGGATCGGCGGAAAGACATTTTCGAGGAACATGAGCAGGAATATCCCCGCATAGCCCCAGGATTCGATCAGGTTGAGGATGAAGTCGGTCATGCGGTGCTGGCGATCCGCCTTTCGATCGCATCCCAGATCATGCCCGCGGTGTCGCTGTTGTTGAAGCGGTCGATCGCGACGATTCCGGTGGGCGAGGTGACGTTGATTTCGGTCAGCCATTCGCCGCCGATCACGTCGATGCCGACGAAGATCAGGCCGCGTTCCTTGAGCGCGGGACCGAGCGCCGCGCAGATTTCCGCCTCGCGCGGGGTGAGGTCGGCGGCCTCGGCATAGCCGCCGACCGCGAGGTTCGATCGAAATTCGCCTTCGCCGGGCTTGCGGTTGATCGCGCCCGCGACCTCGCCGTCGACGAGCACGATGCGCTTGTCGCCCTTCGACACGCTCGGCAGGAATTGCTGGACCATGAAGGGTTCGGGCCAGACCTGGCCGAAGAGTTCGACGAGCGCGCCGAGATTGCCGCCGTCGGCGTCGATCTTGAACACCGCCTTGCCGCCATTGCCGTGGAGCGGCTTGATGACGACGGCACCGTAGCGCGACTGGAAGTCCTTCGTCGCCTCGAGGCTGCGGGTCACCATCGTCGGCGGCATGAACTGCGGAAAGTCGAGCACGAAGACCTTTTCGGGGGCGTTGCGCACCGAGACGGGGTCGTTGACGACGAGCGTCTGCCCCGCGAGCCGTTCGAGCAGCCAGGTGCCGGTGAGATAGCCGAGATCGAAGGGCGGGTCCTGCCGCATCAGCACGGCGTCGATGTCGCGGCCGAGGTCGAGCAGCACCTCTTCACCGAACTTGTAGTGCGCGCCGGCCTCGCGCTGTGCCTCGACGATGCGGTGCGCCCTGGTGGTCAGCCGCCCGGCCTCCCACGTCAGTCCGCGCACGTCGTAGTGATAGAGGGTGTAGCCGCGCTCGAGCGCTTTCAGCATCAGGTGGAAACTGCTGTCGCCATTGATGTTGATGCCATCCATCGGGTCCATTTGCACGGCGGCGCGCAGGGTCATGTGTTTCTCCTTGGGCGCCGTCAGGGCTGCCAGACGTGGACCAGATGGCGTGGCAGGCGCCCGGGCGCAAGGAGCATCACGTCGATCCTGATGTCATCGCGTGGTCCCGCAAAGCGCGGGCGGAGCATTTCGGTGGCGGCGGCGACGCGGCGCAGGCGATAATGGTCGATCGCGAGGTCGAGGTCTTTGGCGCGGTCGCGCCATTTGACCTCGATGAAGGCGACGGTCCGTCCGCGGCGCGCGACGAGGTCGACTTCGCCGACGGGCACGCGGAGCCGCTGGCCCAAGATGCGCCAGCCGTGGAGGCGGAGCCACCAGGCGGCGCGGCGTTCGGCCTTGCGCCCGCGCGCTTCGGCCTCGGCGCGTTTCAATCGCCACCTTTCGCGGAATCTTTCAGCGCGAGCGCGCGGGCGTAGACGTCATGGCGGTCGCGCCCGAAGCGCTTGGCGACCGCCTTCGCCGCCTGCGCCACCGGCCTGTCGGCCATCGCCTCGCGCAGCGCGGCGTCGAGCGTGGCGTCGTCGGCCTCCTCGGCCACGGCCTCGCCGGGCGGGCCGACGATGACGACGATCTCGCCCTTGGGCGGGGCGTCGGCGTAGCGCGCGGCAAGCTCGGTGAGCGTGCCGGTGACGCATTGTTCGTAGAGCTTGCTGATCTCGCGCGCGACCGCCGCTTCGCGGTCGCCGAGCCCCTCGGCCAATGCGGACAGCGATGCCGACAGGCGCGGGCCGCTTTCGTAGAAGACGAGCGTGGCGCGGAGCGCCGCAAATTCGGCGATGGTGTCGGCGCGCGCCTTGGCCTTGCTGGGCAGGAAACCCGCGAAGAGGAAGCGGTCGCTGGGCAGCCCCGACAAAGTGATCGCGGCGATCGCGGCGCAGGGGCCGGGCAGGGTGGAGACATGGCGTCCGGCGGCGCGCGCATCGCGCACCAGCTTGTACCCCGGGTCCGAAATCAGCGGGGTGCCGGCGTCCGACACCAAAACGACGACTTCGCCCTCCATGCGCGCAACCAGCGCGGCGCGCGTGCGTTCGTCGCTATGATCGTGATAGGGGGTCATCGAAATCCGCAAACCCAGATGCGCCAGCAGTTTCGCTGTCACACGCGTGTCTTCGGCCGCGATCAGGTCGGCGTGCGCGAGCGTCGCCGCGGCGCGCGCCGATATGTCGCCGAGGTTGCCGATGGGGGTCGCGACGATATAGAGACCGGGCAAGGGAGAAGTTGAGATGGTCGAATCCGGCATGATGCTGCAGATGGCAGAAATCGGCAGCGAGCGCCAAAATATTGCGTCGCCGCGGCGGCAGATGCTGCGCAAGGTCGCGGTGCTGGCGCTCGCCGGGCTGCTCGGCGCGTGCCAGATGGTGCCCAAGGCCGACGGCCCGACCACCGCGCCGCCGCCCGACAAGCCGGTCGACACGCTCGAACCCGGGCTGCCGACCGATACCGACCGTCACCGCGTGGCGCTGCTGGTGCCGCAGACGGGCCCCAATGCCGATGTCGGCATGGCGATCGCCAATGCGACGACGCTCGCGCTGCTCGACACCAAGACCGAGCGGCTGCGCATCACGACTTATGACACCGCGCTCGGCGCGGCGGCGGCGGCGCAGCAGGCGGTCGCCGACGGCAACAAGCTGATCCTCGGCCCGCTCTTGACCGAGGATGTCGCGGCGGTCGCGCCGGTCGCGCGCGCGGCGAAGGTGCCGGTGCTGAGCTTTTCGAACGACAGCGGCGTCGCGGGCAACGGCGTCTTCATCATGGGCTTCGTCCCCGGCCAGTCGGTCGAGCGCGTCGTCGCCTATGCGCGCGGCAAGGGGCATGTCCGTTTCGGCGCGCTGGTGCCCAAGAATGTCTATGGCGACCGGTCGGCGGCGGCGTTCCGCGCCGCGGTGGCCGAAGCGGGCGGTACGCTGGTCGCGGTCGAAAGCTATGACCGCAGCGCCACCGCGCTGACCGGCGCGGCGCGGCGGCTCGCCAATGGCGGCGCGATGGACGCGGTGCTGATCGCCGATTCGGGCGGCAATGCGATCCGCGCGGTGCCGATCATCAAGGGGACGAGCGGCAAGCAGATCCTGGGCACCGAGCTGTGGAACACCGACGCGTCGCTCGGCAGCACCCCGGCGATGCGCGGGGCGTGGTTCGCGAGCGTGTCCGACGGGCTTTATGGCCAGCTTGCGGGCAAATATCGCACGCGTTTCGGCAAGGCGCCGTACCGGCTCGCGAGCCTGGGCTATGATTCGGTGCTGCTGACGGTGCGGATTGCGCGCGAATGGAAGCCGGGGACGAGCTTTCCGGTGAACCAGCTGCTCGCGGCCGACGGGTTCGGCGGTATCGACGGCATTTTCCGCTTCAACAACCGCGGCTTCGCGATCCGCGCGCTCGAGGTCAGCGAAGTGGGGGCGGGCGGTTTCCGCGTCGTCGAGCCCGCGCCGACCAAATGGTGAGCGGCCCGAGCGTGGCTTAGCCGCCACAGTCGGGGGAAAAGCGGCACCCATTTGCCACAGGCAGCCTTTACGACGGCCGCGCGTTCACTATATGAGCGGGGCGCGCCATCGCATCGATTCCGCGCGCGCGTTATAAACGACCAGGAGATACAGCTATACCACCGCCCACCATTCGCCGCCCGATGGCGCCCATGCCGCCCAAGAACGGCCCGCGATACAATGAATTCATCGCCTCCCCCAAAGTCCGCGTCATCGACGAGGAAGGCGAAAATCTGGGCGTGATGCTGACTGCCGAAGCGATCGAACAGGCGGCCTCGGTGGGGCTGGACCTGGTCGAAGTCTCCCCCAACGCCGATCCGCCGGTGTGCAAGTTCCTCGACGTGGGCAAGTATAAATACGAGGCCCAGAAAAAGGCGAACCTCGCTCGCAAGAGCCAGAAGACGCAGGAAATCAAAGAGATCAAGATGCGTCCGAACATCGACGATCATGATTTCGACGTGAAGATGAAGAAGGTCTTCGACTTCCTCGAGGAAGGCGACAAGGTCAAGATGACCATGCGCTTCCGCGGCCGCGAGATGAGCCACACGCAGCTCGGCCTCAACGTGCTCCAGCGCGTCGCCGAACTGACCGCGGAAATCGCGAAGGTCGAGGCGCATCCGCGCACCGAAGGCCGTCAGATGCTGATGGTGATCGCGCCGAAATAAGCGCGGGCCACCGGCTCGACGAGATCAAGGGCGGCCGTTCCGATGGGACGGCCGCCCTTTTCCTATCAGGCGCCCCAGTCGCGCGTCAGGCTGGTGCGGCCGGTGGTGCGGCCCTGCGCGTCATAGCGGCGCTCCATCATCATCACCTGCCCGGCGCGCGAGACCGCGACGAGCGTCGAGCAGCGCGTGCCATAGGTCTCGCCGGGCAGGAACAGCGCGGGGGCGTCGCGCTCGGTCAAAGCCGCCATCAGCGCGCCGAAATCGGGATCGGGCTTTTTCGCCTGATGGCGCAGCAGGCTCGCGAGGCGATCGGCGCGCGGGCAGGGGCTGTCGATGGGCTCGTTGGCGAGTGCGTGGATGCCGCGATCGAGCGTTTCGATATGCGAGGCGGGGCGGTTGGACAGGAGGCGGGCTTCGTCGCCGTCGACCGCGAACAGGTTGAAGGCGTTGAAGCGGTCGAGGTCTTCGAGCGCGGGGTCGGCAAAGGCGCCTTCGCCGCGCAGCATGTCGACGACGAGCGCGCCGCGCGAGTCCTTTGCCGGGTCGGGCAGCGCGCCGCGGACGTTGGTCACGACGGTGATGCGGCGCTGCGCCGGCTGCACGCCGAGCCAGGTTCCGCCCGCCTGCAGGTCGCGGCCCGCGACGATGCCGCTGCCGTCGTCCCACGGCTGGAGCGCCGAGGCGGGGCGCGCGTGAAATTCGTCGCGATTGCCGACGAGGATGATCGGCCAGTCCTCATGGACCCGCCAGGCGAGGGCAACGACACACATGCGGCGCATATCGGGCCTCGCGATGCACTTGCCAAGCGTCTTGACAAATTGCTTGGTTGAATGTTCAATCAAGAAAGACGGGAGGCCGGGCATGAACGCCGCTGATACGCGCAACCGCATCCTGATGACCGCGATGGAGCTGTTCTGGGAGAAGGGCTATCTGTCGACGTCGGTCGCCGACATCCTGTCGCGCAGCCAGGTCCATTCGGGCAGCCTCTATCATTTCTTTCCCGGCAAGCAGGACGTGCTCGTCGGGGTGCTCGAACTGTATCGCGACGGGATCGACGAGATGCTGCTCGCGCCCAATTGGGAGGGGGTCGACGACCCGATCGAGCGCGTCTTCGCGCTGCTCGCGGGCTATCGCACCCACCTGATCGTGACCGATTGCACTTATGGTTGCCCGATCGGCAGCCTCGCGCTCGAGATCCACGAGCCCGACCCGCAGGTGCGCGACCTGATGGCGGCGAATTTCACCAACTGGTCGGCGGCGATCGCCGGCTGTTTCGAGGCGGCGGGCGACCGCCTGCCGCCCGGCACCGACCGCAAGGCGCTCGGCGAGTTCGTGCTGACGGTGATGGAGGGCGCGGTGATGCAGGCGCGCACCTATCGCGACATCGGCTATTTCGACCGCAACATCGCTGTATTGCGCGACTATATCACCGCATTGCTGGCACGCGCGAAATCTGGTAATCTGGTCTAGCTTTTTCTGGGAGGGGATCGTCATGAACATTGCCGTGAAAACGCCGTTGCACCTGTGGATTGTCGGGGGCGTGTCGCTCTTGTGGAACGCCTTTGGCGCGTTCGATTACATAATGACCAAGACGCAGAATGCGGGCTATCTGGCGGGCATGACGCCCGAGCAGCAGGCGTTTCTCTTCGGCTTTCCGCTCTGGGCCAATGTCGGCTGGGCGCTCGGCGTCTGGGGCTCGCTGATCGGCTCGCTGCTGCTGCTAGCGCGCAGCCGACACGCGGTCGCCGCCTTCGCCATCTCGCTGCTCGGGCTGGCGATCAACAGCACCTATCAGTTCGGGGTGCGGGGCGCCGACTTGCAGCAATTGTTCGGCATCGGCCCGATGATCTTCACTGCGGTGATCGCGGCGATCATCGTCGCGATGTTGCTCTATACGCGCGCGATGGCGGCGAAGGGCGTGCTGCGCTGAAATGAAAAGGGGCGCCCGATGGCGCCCCTTGTTTAACGCGCCCGGATGAACGCCCGCACATCCTCGGACAATTTATGCCGGTCTTCGTCGCGGATATACATCATGTGGCCCGCGCCATAATAGGTGTAGTGGATGCGGTCCTGCGGGATGCCGGTGCGCGAGAGCGCATATTCGGCGGCGAAAAAGGGCGTCGCGAAATCATAATAGCCCTGCGCGACGAGCACTTTCAGCCCCGAGTTTTCGCGCAGCGCCTGTCCGATATAGGGCGCGACGTTCATATAGGCGTTGGTGTCGCGGCCGCCGATGCGCCAGTCCCATTGGCCGCCGATGCTGCCGATCGACTGATATTCGAGGGTAGTCTTGAACCCCAGGCCATCGCGCGCCCAGCTGTTGATCGCGGCCGTATAGGAGGCGTCGATACCATAGAAGCTGGGGTCGTTGTCGGGGCCCTCGCCGGCATTGTCATAATCCTTGCCGGTGTAGCGGCTGTCGAGGCGCCCGACGGTCAGACCGCGGTCGCGGAGCAATTCCTTGTAGAAACGCTGCGGCGTGACGCGCAGGTCCGCCTGTTCGAGATAGGTTTCGGAGAGGCCGGTGAAGCGGGCAAGGTCGCGGCGGATCGCGGCGCGCTCCTCGCCCTGCAATTTCTGGCCCTTGAGCAGCGCGGTGGCATAGGGGCCGATCGCCCATTGGCGGGCTTCCTCGACGAAGCCCTCGACCGACGGTGCGGTCGCCTTGCCATGATAGAGCGCGGTCGCCGCCATCGAGGGCAGGTTGGTGATCGGCGACAGCTCGTTGCCCGGCGTGTCGGCGCCCGCGGCGAAATCGAGCACGGTCGAGATCAGGATGATCCCGTTGAGCGCGACATCGTTATAGGTCTCGTTCATCAGCTGGTTGGCGACCGCCGCCGAGCGGGTGGTGCCATAGCTTTCTCCGCCCAGATATTTGGGGCTGTTCCAGCGGCCATTGTCGTTGAGCCACAGGCGGATGACCGAAGCCACGAGCTTGGCGTCCTGCGTGACGCCGTAATAATCCTTGGGGTCGGCCTTGCCGATCAGGTGCGAGAAGCCGGTGCCCGGCGGGTCGATAAAGACGACATCGGTGACGTCGAGCAGCGCGTCGGGATTGTCGACGATCGGATAGGGCGGCGCGCCGTCGTCGACCCCGGTGCCGGGGATGGCGACGCGCTTCGGCCCGAAAGCCCCCATCATCAGCCACACGGTGCCCGAGCCCGGGCCGCCGTTGAACAGGAAGGTCACCGGCCGGTTCGGGTCGCGCGGCTCCTTGACATAGGAGGTGGTGACGACCGCGACCTCGGGGACGCCGTCCTTGTTCTTGATGATCGTCTCGCCGATCGTCGCGGCGTAATTGATGCGCTGGCCGCCGAAGGTGCCGCTGAGCTTGGTGGTGCGGACCTGCGGAGTGACGTCTTCGGGCTTTTCGGCCTTCGCCTTGTCGGCGGCGGGCGCATCCTGCGCATGGGTTATGGCAGGCGCGGCAAAGGCGAGCGCCAGGGCGATGAGCGACGGACCGGTTTTCATATATGGTGACTCCCCGTTTTCGGGGCGGACCCTATGCAGCAGGCGCGCAGGCGGCAAGGCCGCTTGTCGGTTGTGGGTGGGCTTTGGTCGAAGGGGGCGATGAAAGCCGGGCGGCGTGGCCTGATTCATGCCTGCCATGATGACGGATTTGGGGTGTGAAGCGGACAATTTCCTTTCGGATAAAAGATTATCGCAACTTCTTTTGCATGAAGTAACGCGGATAATATGGTGCCGGCCCATCAATCTGGCCGAAAACCACGAAGCCGTGGCGTTCGTAAAAGGGCTTGGCTTGGAAAGCCTGCGTGTCGAGGTAAATGTGATGACACCCACGATGACGAGCTTCCGCTTCAGCTAGCTGTAGCAGGGTAGAGCCATATCGCTTGCGCCGCAGAGAAGCGGGCAGAGCAACCATCTCGATGTGGAAGCCACCCCAACGGGAAGTAGCGACCAGACCGCCGATGACACTCTGTGCATCGTCCTTCAGCAAGATAGCGAAGTCTTGATTATCGAGGATGGGAACGCTGGCGCGAGTAAATTCTTGAAGCACATCCAAAATGGCTACCCGGTCACCCTCGCTCGGCGCGCTCGTTTGTTGAATTGTTACATTGACCATATCGCAAGGACTGTGCCTTGCTTAGAGAGGAAGAGGCAATGCAATATTGATAAGCGCGGCTTCGCTTGCGTGGTTTCTGACCTTGAACGTCCGCAATTGGTCGCTTCCTGACCATCCGAATTTGCCCGCGGCTCAGCGTCGCGCCGCTTACCGACGCGACAGGATATGGTCCATTACCCAGGCGGTGTGCGCCGCGCTGCCTCCAGTCGAGGGATGGGCGCTGCGCCCCGCAAGATGGTCGCGCATTGCCTCGACATGGAAATGCTGGATGGCCGGCGGATGCTCGACGACCAGTTCGACGGCCTCGTCGCCGCGGACGCGCCGCAGCGGGGCGTCATCGAAGATCGAAAAGAGGATGCGGCCGGTGCTGCCGGTGATCTCGACGCGGTCCTCGCGCCCGGCGGCGCCGAAGTTCCAGCTTCCCGATCCCGTCACGCCGCCGCTGTGCAGCCAGCAGCCCGTGATCGCGTCGGCGGCGCTGTAGCGGCCTTGCTGGTTGACCGCGAAGCCCGCGACGTCGGCCACCTCGCCGAACAGCCAGCCGAAGAGGTCGAGGCCGTGGCTCGCCAGGTCGTCGAAATAGCCGCCGGGCGCGACCGCCGCGTCGACGCGCCAGTTGGTCGCCTCGACGTCGGCGGGGCTCGCGGGTTTGGTCAGCGTCCAGTGGACATGGCGCACGGTCCCGATCGCGCCCTCGTCGAGCCAGGCCTTGACCTGTCGGAATCGGGGAAGCGTACGGCGGTAATAGGCGACGAAGAGCGGCAGATCGCGTTCGGCAAAGGCGTCGCGGATACGGACGCAGGCGGCATGATCGGGCGCCATCGGCTTTTCGATGCAGCAGGGCTTGCCCGCGCGCGCAACCATCAGCGCATAACCTTCATGGCTGTCGGGCGGGGTCGCGATATAGACGGCGTCGATTTCCGGGTCGTCGATCAGCGCCTCGGCGCTGGCGAAGACGCGCGCGACGCCGTGGCGCGCGGCATAATCCTCCGCCTTGGCCAAGGTGCGGTTATAGACGCCGCAGAGCGCGAAGCCTTCGACCTGCTGATAGGCGGGGCCGCTCTTGCGTTCGGTCACGTTGCCGCAACCGATCATGCCCCAGCGGATCGTCGTCACGCGTTCACCGGCCCCATTTGGTCTTGCTCGACTTGCCATACCGCGTCTTCCTTGTCCCCGGCTTGCCCTCGTTCGAGCGGCCGACGCGCGGGGCGACCTGTTCGTCGGGGGGCAGGCCGAGTTCGTCGGCTTCGAGCCGGCGGATTTCGTCGCGCAGCTTGCCGGCCTGCTCGAACTCGAGGTCGGCGGCGGCGTCGCGCATCTGTTTTTCGAGGTCGGCGATATAGGCGCGGAGGTTGTGGCCGACCATGTGCGCGGGCTTGTCCTCGCCGATGTCGATCGTCACGCCGTCCTTCGACGCGACATGCGCGATGATGTCGCCGATGTTGCGCTTGATCGTCGTCGGGGTGATGCCGTGCTCGGCGTTATACGCCTCCTGCTTTTCGCGGCGGCGGTCGGTTTCGCGCATCGCGCGTTCCATGCTGCCGGTGATGCGGTCGGCGTAGAGGATGACGCGGCCGTCGACGTTGCGCGCGGCGCGGCCGATCGTCTGGACGAGGCTGGTCTCGCTGCGCAGGAACCCTTCCTTGTCGGCGTCGAGGATCGCGACGAGCCCGCATTCGGGAATATCGAGTCCCTCGCGCAGCAGGTTGATGCCGACGAGCACGTCGAAGACTCCCAGACGAAGATCGCGGATGATCTCGATGCGTTCGAGCGTTTCGACGTCCGAGTGCATGTAGCGGACCTTGAGCCCCGCTTCGTGGAGAAATTCGGTGAGATCCTCGGCCATGCGCTTGGTGAGCGTGGTGACGAGGGTGCGGTACCCCGCGGCGGCGGTCGCCTTCGCCTCCATGATCAGGTCGTCGACCTGTTCCTCGACCGGCTTGATGAAGACCGGCGGGTCGATGAGGCCGGTGGGGCGGATCACCTGTTCGGCGAACACGCCCTGCGTGCGGTCCATTTCCCAGGTGCCGGGGGTCGCCGAGACGCTGACCGTCTGCGGGCGCATGACGTCCCATTCGGCAAAGCGCAGGGGCCGATTGTCGATGCACGACGGAAGGCGGAAGCCATATTCGGCGAGGGTGATCTTGCGGCGATGGTCGCCCTTCGACATCGCGCCGATCTGCGGGATCGTCTGGTGGCTTTCGTCGACGAAGAGCAGCGCATTGTCGGGCAGATATTCGAACAGGGTCGGCGGCGGTTCGCCGGGGAGGCGGCCGGTGAGGAAGCGGCTGTAATTCTCGATCCCCGCGCAGCTGCCGGTCGCGGCGATCATTTCGAGGTCGAAATTGGTGCGCTGTTCGAGCCGCTGGGCCTCGAGCAGGCGGCCTTCGGCTTCGAGTTCCTTGAGCCGTTCGGTCAGCTCGTGCCTGATCGCCTCCGACGCCTGTTTGAGCGTCGGGCCGGGGGTCACATAATGGCTGTTCGCATAGATGCGGACCGAATTGAGGTTCGCGATCTTCTTGCCCGTCAGCGGGTCGAATTCGGTGATTTCCTCGATCTCGTCGCCGAAGAAGCTGATGCGCCAGGCCATGTCCTCATAATGCGAGGGGAAGATTTCAAGAGAGTCCCCACGCACGCGGAAATTGCCGCGCGCGAACGCCTGGTCGTTGCGTTTGTACTGGAGTGCGACGAGCTTCCTGATGATTTCGCGATTGTCGACGACCTGGCCCTTCTTGAGGTCGAAGATCATCGCGGAGTAAGTCTCGACCGAGCCGATGCCGTAGAGGCAGGAGACCGAGGCGACGATGATGACATCGTCGCGTTCGAGCAGCGCGCGCGTCGCCGAGTGGCGCATGCGGTCGATCGCCTCGTTCACGCTCGACTCTTTTTCGATGTAGGTGTCGCTGCGCGGCACATAGGCCTCGGGCTGGTAATAGTCGTAATAGCTGACGAAATATTCGACCGCGTTGTTCGGGAAGAAGCTCTTGAACTCGCCATAGAGCTGCGCCGCGAGGATCTTGTTGGGGGCGAGGATCAGCGCCGGGCGTTGCAGCTCGTCGATGACCTTGGCCATGGTGAAGGTCTTGCCCGAGCCGGTGACGCCGAGCAGCACCTGGTCGCGCTCGCCGTCGAGCGCGGTGCTCACCAGCTCCCTGATCGCGGTCGGCTGGTCGCCCGCGGGCTGATATTCGCTGACCAGCTCGAAGCGCTTGCCGCCCTCGACCTTGTCGGGGCGCGCGGGGCGGTGGGGGACGTAATCGGGGGCGGTGTCGATTTCGTCGAGCGAGGTGCGAATCTGAATTGCCATCCCCGCCAATATGGAGGTTATAGGCGCCAATCCAAGGCCAAAGGCGCTTGATGGAGCGGAAGAGGGGGATCGGGTGTCGCTGTCTGTTTTACCATTTGTTTTCATGATGATGACGATACAGG
>NZ_LYVN01000084.1 GCF_001990265.1 Sphingopyxis sp. KK2 | reverse complement strand
AGCAGCAGCAGCGCGAGCACCGCGCCGCCGGTGCCCGCGCGCACCAACGCATTATTCCAGTTCAGCCCTGCGGCACCGCGCGGCTTGACCGAGCGATAGTCGCGCGCGTCGGTGACGCCCGACACCAGCTGGCTCACCACATCGCCGAGCCGCGAAATATGGTCCTCGACCGGCGGCGACAGCGCGTCGAGCCAGTGGGGGACGCTCATGAAATATTCGAGGCTGCGCTCGGGGACGACGTCCTCGATGCGAAAGGGGATGATCGGCAGCCCGAGATGCACCGCGCGCTCGACCTCGCGCAATATCTGCGGCGAGGTGTTGGCGTGCTGCGAAAAGACGAGGACGAAGACGCGCGCGCCTTTCAGCCCGGTGATGATCGCCTCGCCCCATTCGGTGCCGGGCAATATGTCGCGCGGCGCGATCCAGCAACGATGGCCGCGTTCCTCGAGCAGCGCGCACACCATGTTCGCGATGGTGCGGTCCTTCGACGAATAGCTGATGAAGACCTCTGCCGCCATCGGTCCTGTCCCCCCGACCACCATCATGCCGCGCCGGGCGGGGGAGGGCAATGCGTTAGTTCCCCCGCGAACTTGGCGGCGTGCGGTCCCGTGCAGATACGCAAACGATTCTCAATAGCATAATGCTTGACCGCCGCGCCCTTGCTGTTATGGCGCCGCTATTGCGAGTCAGTCGCAAACTGCCAAGGGGAATAAAATTGACTATCCAGCGTTCGTCCGTCTCCCGTCTTGCTGCGGGTACCGCGCTCGGCATCGCGCTCGCCGCGACCGCGCAGCCCGCGATGGCGCAGGACAATGACGGCGAATATTGGGCCGCGCGCAAGAACCAGATCGTCGTCACCGCAACGCGCACCGAAAAGAGCGTCGAGGATGTGCCGCTGACCGTCTCGCTGATCACCGAAGAGCAGATTGCCAACGAACTGGCGACCGACATTCGCGACCTCATCCGTTTCGAACCCGGCGTCAGCGTCCAGCGCCAGCCCGCGCGTTTCGGCGCCGCACTCGGTGCCACGGGCCGCGCGGGCAACGACAGCTTCAATATTCGCGGCATCGGCAGCAACCGCGTGCTGATCCAGGTCGATGGCGTGCGCGTCCCCGATGGTTTCAGCTTCGGCGCGCAGGCCGCGGGCCGCGGCGACTATGTCGACCTCGGTCTCGTCAAGTCGGTCGAAATCCTGCGCGGTCCCTCGTCGGCGCTCTACGGCAGCGATGGCCTTGCCGGCGCGGTGAGCTTCGTCACCAGCGACCCCGCCGATTTCCTGACCGGCGGCAAGTCGGTCGGCGGACTCGTGCGCGGTGCATACAGCAGCGCCGACGACGAATTCAGCGAAACGGCGATCATCGCAGGCCGCAGCGGCGACTGGTCGGTGATGGCCGCTTATACCCGGCGCGACTGGAAGGAACTCGACAACAAGGGAACCGTCGGCGGCACCGGCGCTGCGCGTACCGAGCCCAATCCGCAGGATGGCAAATCGAACGCGGCGCTGGCGCGGATCGTCTATGATCCCGCCAATGGCCACAAGCTGCGGCTGACCGGCGAATATCTCGACACCCATCTCTATACCAACGGGCTGACGGGGATCACCACCACGGTCGATCGGCTCGAAGGCTTCGATAGCGGCGAGCGCAAGCGCGTGTCGCTCGACTGGAGTTGGGAAGGCGAGGGGATGATCGATTTCGCCCGCGTCGCGCTCTACTGGCAGGATGGCGAGGACAATCAGTACACCGAGGAAGACCGTACGCCGGCCGCCGATCGCACGCGCCTCAACACCTTCGAGAACCGCGTGATCGGTGCCGCCGCCGACGCGCGCGCCGATTTCGCCACCGGGGCGATCACGCACCGGCTCGTCTTCGGCGGCGACATCAGCAAGACGCGCCAGCGCGGCCTGCGCGACGGCACCATTCCCCCGGCGGGCGAGGTCTTCCCGACCCGTGCCTTCCCGAGCACCGATTTCACCCGCGCCGGCCTGTTCGTCGGCGACGAGATCGCGATCGCCGACGGCGCGCTGACGCTCTACCCCGCGCTGCGCTTCGACTGGTACGAGCTGTCGCCCGATAACGACCCGCTGCTGCCGACCTTCGCGGGTGCGGGGCAGGACGGCTCGCGCGTCTCGCCGAAATTCGGCGCGGTGTGGAAAATCACCGACCAGGTCCGGCTGTTCGCCAATTATGCGACCGGCTTCAAGGCGCCCGAGCCGGGGCAGGTGAACCAGTTCTTCGAAAATCTGGCCTTTGGCTACACCTCGGCGCCCAACCCCGATCTCGGCCCCGAACGCAGCGAAAGCTTCGAGGGCGGGGTGCGGTTTTCGAGCGACAATGTCAGCCTCGATCTCACCGCCTTCACCTCGCGTTACAAGGATTTCATCAGCCAGGAAGTGGTGAGCGGCAGCTTCACCCCCGCCGATCCGGCGGTCTATCAATTCGTGAATCTCGATCGTGTCCGGGTCAAGGGGGCCGAGGCACGCTTCGAGGGGCGAGCGTCGTCCGGCCTCTATACGACGCTCGCCCTATCCTATGCGACGGGTGACGTGATCGAGCCCAATGGCGCGCGCACTCCGCTGTCGACAATCGACCCGCTCAAGCTTGTGGCGGGGGTCGGCTATCGCGACACCGACGGACGCTTCGGGGGCCAGATCATCATGACGCACAGCGCGCGCAAGGAAGCGTCGCGGACCGACGGCGTCTGCACCCCGCAATGCTATCGCTCCGATGCCTTCACCATCCTCGACGCAACCGCCTTCGTACGGATCATGGACGGGCTGACGTTGCGCGCGGGCGTCTTCAACATCCTCGACAAGAAATATAGCTGGTGGAGCGACGTGCGCGGTCTCGCGCTCGTCTCGTCGGTCCCCGCGACCGTGCCGGTAACGCTCGTCCCGCCGGCGAGCGCCGACGCCTATACCCAGCCTGGCCGCAACGCGAGCGTGTCGCTCAGCTTCCGCTTCTGATCACAAGAAGGACTGCACCGATGAAAAACACCTATCGCTCGCTGGCCGCCGGCCTGTTGCTGCTCTCGGCCGCGCTGCCGGTCGCGGCGCTGGCCCACCCGCCGATCGCGGCGGACGCCGCGGCTGCCAATTTCGAACAGGACCGCGCCGACATCCTTGCGATGGCGGGCAATTACCGCGTCAGCTTCAACATGCAGGAATCGACGCGCTGGGACCCGGATTACGAAGTCCTCGAACCCAAGCGTTCGGGCGGCAACGAGGTCGTGCGCGTGATCGAAGATACGGGTCGCGTGATCCGCTTGCAGCATATGCTCGTCATCACCGGCGACGACGACAAGAGCATGATCATCAAGCATTGGCGCCAGGACTGGGAATATGAACCCGCCAAGGTGCTCGTCTATTCGGACCGCAACAGCTGGACGTGGGAGGATGTCCCCGAAAAGATGCGCACCGGCCGCTGGTCGCAGACCGTCTATCAGGTCGACGACAGCCCGCGTTACGGCGGCTGGGGACAGTTCGAGACGCAGGCGGGCATCCGCCGCTGGCGCTCGAACTGGACGTGGCGCCCGCTCGCGCGCCGCGATGCCGTGCGCAATCCGGTCTACGACCGCTATTATTCGATCAATCGCCAACAGCCATCGCCCGACGGCTGGGTCCATTGGCAGGACAACACGAAGATGGGGATCAAGGACGGCAAGCTGGTCCCGATCGTCCAGGAATATGTCCTCAACACCTATATCAAATACGACCAGTATGATGTGAAGGCGGCCGACGATTATTGGGCCGCGACCAAGGACTATTGGGCTGCCGTCCGCGCCGAATGGGACCGCGTCGCTTTGGCCAAGGGCGGCATCGCGATCCAGGAGGAAGCGCAGACGGGCACCGTGATCAGCGGCCGCCTGCTCGATATGGCGAACGAGATCCAGGACAAGACGCTGACGACCGCGAAGGCGATCGAGGAAGCGAAGAAGCTGATCGAGACGAACACGCGCAAGCTTTGACGACCTTCACCATGTGAAGCCCGCAACTGCAGGGGCGGCTCCGCAAGGGGCTGCCCCATTTTTTGCCTATTTTTTCATCGCCCCGTCAGCGCTCCAGATACCCGCGCCGCGCGTTGCGATGAACAGGAAGAGGAAGCAGTAAAGCGCGATCGTCTCGCCGCCATTGGCGATCGGGAAGGGGCCTTGCGTGCCATGCGCGACCCAATAGCCGACCGCCGACATGCCGCTGGCGATGAAGGCGGCGGGGCGGGTAAAGACGCCGATGACGATCATGATGCCCGCGACGAGTTCGATGATCCCCGCCGCGGTCAGCATCGGGTTCAGCGGATAGGGAAAGGGCGCGGGGAAGTTCAGGAACTTCTGTACACCATGTGCCATGAACAACAGGCCCGCGACGATGCGCAGCAGTGCATAGGCCTGTTCGCTATAGCCATCGAGAAATTTCATGACGCTCCCCCCTCGCTTGGTGAATGATGGTTACTGCTACGCCAGCTTTCGGGTGTGGCAAAGCGTGATTGTCGCAACCCAGTGTTTCTCATTGACCATGCGCCAGCCAAAAAATCCTCGCAGCGAAACTTTTTTCGCGTCGCATGTCACATCGGCCGGCGCCGCTTCGTCAAGTCTGCACAACCCAAGCAAGGAGACAGACGATGATCAAGGTAACCGACCCCTTCGCCGCCGCGCCGCAGCTGATGAAGCAGTGGATGGCGCTTTCGCTCGCCGTGCAGGATAGCCTCGAACCGAGCCTGATCGAACTGGTGAAGATCCGTTCGTCGATCCTCAACGGCTGCGCCAACTGCATCAACATGCACACGACTGAGGCGCGCGCCAAGGGCGAGACCGAGCAGCGCATCTATTTGTTGTCGGCCTGGCACGAAGCCCCGGTCTATACGCCCCGCGAACGTGCCGCGCTCGCCTGGACCGACGCCTTGACCACGGTCGCAAAGGGCCACACACAAAAGGCGGTGAAGGACGAACTCGAAGCGCATTTCACGCCGGAGGAACAGGTGAAGCTGACCCTGATGATCAATGTCATCAACGGCTGGAACCGCATCGCGGTCGGCTTCGACCTCTGGTACGACATGCCCGCGGCGAAGGCGGCCTGATGTCGGCCGGGGGCATCCAGGGCGCCAGTGATGCGGCGGACGCGGCGGCGGGTTTCGACCCGCTGCGTCCGCTCCTCACCCGCGTCGCCTATCGCATGCTCGGCTCGGTCGCCGATGCCGAGGATGTGGTGCAGGATGCCTTCATCCGCTGGCTCGGCACCGACCGCAGCCAGGTGCGTGAACCCGCCGCTTTCCTCCGCCGCACCGTGACGCGGCTCTGCCTCGACCAGATCAAGTCGGCGAAGAACCGGCGCGAGACCTATGTCGGTCCCTGGCTTCCCGACCCGCTGGTCGAGGAGGAGGAAGAGGACGACGTAACCCTGCCGCTGATGCTGGCGCTCGAACGGCTGTCGCCGCTCGAACGCGCCGCCTTCCTTCTCCACGACGTCTTCGGCGTCGGTTTCGACGAGGTCGCGAAGACGATCGACCGCGACCCCGCCGCGACGCGTCAGCTCGCGGCACGCGCTCGCACCCATGTCCGCGACGCGCGCCCGCGCTACAAGCTCGAGAAGGAACAGGGGCTCGAAATCGCCAATGCTTTCTTCGCGGCGTCGCGTAGCGGCGACATGGGTGCGCTCGGCGCGCTGCTCGCCGCCGATGTCGGCATGTGGGCCGACGGCGGCGGCAAGCGTCCCGCCGCGATGGGGCCGGTCATGGGCCACGACATCGTGCTGAAGCTGCACCGCAGCCTCGCCGTGCTGTTTGGAAAATATGGCTCTACGCTGGTCCATACCGGCACGATCAACGGGCTGCCGGGCTTTGTCACCCGCGAGGCCGACGGCGAGTTCCAGACGACCGCGCTCGAGATCGAGGACGGCAAGGTCACGGCAATCTATGTGATGCGCAATCCCGACAAGCTGAAGCATATGCATTAGGACTGTGCAACATCGGCGCTTGCCGATAGTTGCGAGGCTGATGCTGACCGTCGAAACTTATTCCGCCACCCCCTGGCCCGACCCGCTCGATTGGGAGGTGCGCGCCGCCGATGCGGTGGCCGCTGCGCTGGCGCTGACCCCTTTTGCGGGCCTCGCCGATGCTGCGCCGCTGGTCGAGGTGTCGGTGCGGCTGACCGACGATGCTGAGGTCCACACGCTCAACCGCGATTTTCGCGGTAAGGACAAGCCAACCAACGTGCTTTCCTTTCCGCAAGTGCAGCAGGATCTGCTCGAAGGACTCGCGAACAGCGACGACGGTGAAATCCTGCTCGGCGACATCGTGCTGGCGCGCGAAACCTGCGCGCGCGAGGCCGAGGAAAAGGGCATCGCGCTGGCGGATCACGCCACGCACCTGATCGTCCATGGCACGCTCCACCTCGTCGGTTACGACCATATGGACGATGCGAGCGCGGGCGCTATGGAGGCGCTCGAAGTGAAAGCGCTTGCATCGCTGGGCCTCGCCAATCCATATGCGGACGACATTTAACAGGGAAACCCAGACGACCATGCCCGACGACCAGGGATCTTCGAACCGATCGGAAGAGGACAGTAGTAGATCCGGACTGTTGTCCGGGCTGAAGACATTGCTGTTCGGCGGCGACAAGGAACCGTCGCTGCGCGAGCAGATCGAAGAGGTCATCGACGAGGCCGAGGAAGACGGGCCGGAACGCCGCGGCAGCAGCGTCGTCGGCGACCTGTCGCCGATCGAGCGCAAAATGGTCCGCAATCTCCTCCATTTCGGCCAGCAGACCGTCGACGATGTCGCGGTGCCGCGCGGCGAAATCATCGCGATTGCTGAGAGCGCGAGCTTCGACGAGGTCGTCGCTATCTTTGCCGACGCCGGGCACAGCCGTCTGCCGGTCTATCGCGAGACGCTCGATGAGGTCGTGGGCATGATCCACGTCAAGGACGTGTTCGCGGTGCTTGCCGAGAAACGCGACCCGCCGCCGTTGCTCGACCTGATCCGCCAGCCGCTCTATGTCCCGCAGTCGATGGACGCGCTCGACCTGCTCGCCGACATGCGCGCCAAGCGCACGCACCTCGCCATCGTGATCGACGAATATTCGGGGACCGAGGGCCTCGTCACCTTCGAGGATCTGGTCGAGGAGATCGTCGGCGAGGTCGAGGACGAGCATGACGACGAGCCCGTCGAACTGTTCAGCCCTGGCGCCGACGGCTGCTGGGACGCCGATGCGCGCGCCGAACTCGACGACATCGGCGAGGCGATCGACCCGCGGCTTGCCGAGGTCGAGGAAGATGTCGACACGCTGGGCGGCTTGTCCGCGGTGCTCGCGGGGCATGTCCCCGAGGTCGGCGAAATCCTGCTCCACCCGAGCGGCTGGCGTATCGAGGTAACCGAGGCCGACGAGCGCCGCGTCCACCGGCTGCGCCTGCATCCGCCGGTCGTGGTTGAACTCGAAGCGCCGTCGGAGACCGGCGACTGAGATTGAATTTGCTCGTCTAGGGGTCTAGCGGGGGCCGGATGGAAGTTTCCGATCTCCGCATCGCGCTCTTCAGCGGCAATTACAACATGACCGTCGATGGCGCGAACAAGGCGCTGAACCGGCTCGTCGGCTATCTGCTGAGCGAGGGCGCCGCCGTGCGCGTCTATTCCCCGACCGTCCCGAATCCCGATTTCGAGCCGACCGGCGACCTGGTCAGCGTGCCGTCGATGGCGATCCCGAACCGCCCCGAATATCGCATTCCGCTCCATTTCTCGAGCAGGGTGCGCGAGGACCTGGCCGCCTTCGCGCCCAACGTCATGCATATATCGAGCCCCGACCGTGTCTGCCGCCAGGCCGCGGCCTGGGCGCGCCGCCGCCGGCTGCCGGTCGCCTGTTCGGTGCACACGCGCTTCGAAACCTATTTCCGCTATTATAACCTGTCCTTCGTCGAGCCGCTGATCGTCGCCTGGCTGCGCAAGCTCTATCGCAAATGCGATGCGCTGATCGCGCCGTCCGAAAGCTTTGCGCAGGTGCTGCGCGAACAGCGGATGAATTACGATATCGGCATCTGGGCACGCGGCGTCGAGCGCGACATCTTCAACCCCGAGCGCCGCGACATGGGCTGGCGGCAGGGGCTGGGCATCGCCGACGATGTGCCGGTCATCGCCTTCCTCGGCCGGCTGGTGATGGAAAAGGGGCTCGACGTCTTCGCCGACGCGATCGACGTGCTCAATCGCCGCAAGGTGAAGCATGAGGTGGTGGTGATCGGCGAAGGCCCCGCCGGCGAGTGGTTCGAATCGCGCCTGCCGCAGGCGAAGTTCGTCGGCTTCCAGGGCGGCGAGGACCTCGCGCGCGCGCTCGCGTCGTGCGACGTCTTCTTCAACCCTTCGGTCACCGAAACCTTCGGCAATGTTACGCTGGAAGCGATGGCGTGCGGGTTACCGGTTGTTGCGGCGCGCGCGACGGGCAGCGCAAGCATCGTCAAACATGGGGTGACGGGCCATCTCGTCGCGCCCGGGCAGATCACCGGCTTTGCCGATCATCTCCAGCATTATTGCCAGAACCTCGACTTGCGGGCGCGGCACGGTGCTGCGGCGCTCGTCGAAAGTCAGCAATATCAATGGGACGCAATCAATCAGACCGTTGCCGACACCTATGTGCGGCTGATCCGGCAGAAGCAGCGGCGGAGATAGGCGGTCGTGGCGGGCGACCTGTTCGGTGACGATGCGCCGGTGACGACCGTCGGCGGCCCGACCGGAACGGCGCCGCTGGCCGAACGGCTGCGCCCCAAAGACCTCGGCGAAGTCGTCGGGCAGGAACATCTGACCGGACCCGACGGTGCGATCGGGCGTATGGTCGCCGCCGGGCAATTGTCGTCGATCATCCTGTGGGGGCCGCCCGGCACCGGCAAGACAACCATCGCGCGGCTGCTCGCCGAGGCAGTCGATATGCGCTTCGCGCCGCTGTCGGCGGTCTTTTCTGGCGTCGCGGACCTTAAGAAGGTCTTCGCCGATGCCGAGAAGATGGCGGCGGCGGGCAAGCGCACCTTGCTCTTCGTCGACGAGATCCACCGGTTCAATCGCGCGCAGCAGGATGGTTTCCTGCCCTATGTCGAGCGCGGCACCGTCGTGCTCGTCGGCGCGACGACCGAGAATCCGAGCTTCGCGCTGAATGCCGCATTGCTCAGTCGCGCGCAGGTGCTGGTCCTTCACCGGCTCGACCAGGAGGCTATGGCGACCTTGCTGACCCGTGCCGAAGCCGAGGTCGGCAAGCTGCTGCCGCTGACCGATGCGGCGCGCGAAGCGCTGACCGCGAGCGCCGACGGCGACGGGCGCTTCCTGCTCAACCAGGTCGAGACATTGTTCGCGGCGGGCATCGCCGAGCCGCTCGATCCGGCGGGGCTCGCGCAACTGCTTCATCGCCGTATGCCGGTCTATGACAAGGATCGCGACGGGCATTACAATCTGATCTCGGCGCTGCACAAGGCGCTGCGCGGATCGGACCCGCAGGCGGCGCTCTATTATATGGCGCGTATGCTCGTCGCGGGTGAGGAGCCGCTTTATGTGCTGCGGCGGCTCGTTCGCTTCGCGAGCGAGGATGTCGGACTCGCCGACCCGCAGGCACTGGTGCAATGCCTCGCCGCGAAGGATGCGTACCAGTTCCTCGGCTCGCCCGAGGGCGAACTCGCGATCGTGCAGGCGTGCCTCTATCTCGCCACCGCGCCCAAATCGAACGCGGCCTATGCCGCGCAGAAAGCGGCGTTCGCATCGGCGCGAGACACCGGCAGCCTCGCGCCGCCCGCGAACATTCTCAACGCCCCGACCAAGCTGATGAAGGAACTCGGCTATGGTGCGGGGTATGAATATGACCATGACGCCGAGGGCGGCTTTTCGGGCGCCGATTACTGGCCGGAAGAGATGGGGCCGCAGACCTTTTACCGCCCCACCGATCGCGGTTTCGAAAAGCGCATCGCCGAACGCATCGCCTGGTGGGACGAGCAGCGGAAGGCGCGCGGGTGAGGACGGCTTTAGCTGACCCCACACTGGGTTCCCGCTTTCGCGGGAGTGACAAGATAAGGGAGTGACCGCTACCGTCCGCTCGTCCCCGCAAAAACCGCTTTCCTAATAAATCCCGGCATGATCTACCTGTGGGATGACGGTTCTGCTCATCTCGAACCGCTTGCTGCTGGCCACAGCGGTCCACACCGGTCTTAAAGCGACAAAGGAGACATTTCGGATGCGTGCGTCCGTATCCTTTGTCTCCTTAAGGCGCGCTTGCCTCGGTCGCCGCTTCGCCCTAGCCATCTCATCGGGTCGCACCACGTCCGGGAAACAGCCATGTCTTTGACCTTCGCGCTCGCTGCCATCGCGACCCCCGTCATCTCGTGTCCGAGCGGTAGCGTCGAAAGCGAATGCAGCCGGGCCGACGTCGCGGGGAAGATTTCGCTCGCGCCGGAACGGATCGCGAAGATCGCCGACACCTGCCTCTATGATTTCGGCGGACGCTGCGGGGTCGAAGCGAGCGGACGGATCGAGGTGCCCGAGCGCGGCGGCACCCTGCTGTGGCAGAAATTGTCGCTTGCGCCGTGCGACGGGCCGGGTGCCTTGATGGTCGTGGTGGTCGCGCGCGATGCGGCGGGCAAGGCCTGGCTCGCGGGCTTTGCCGAGAGCAGCGGTTCGATCGGGACGCCTGACCTTGTCGCCAGCGACAGCGAACGCAGCCTCGTCCATGTCACCGGCACGCTTGCGGGTAGCGGCGCGGGCAATGCCGACGCGCTGTTCGCGGGAGCGGATGACAAGCCGGCATGGCGTCAGGTCGACCTCGAGAGCTGGTACGACGAAGCTAGCGCGATGCTTCCCAAGGGCTATTGGCTGCGTGGACCCGCCGACTTCATCTTTGCCGAGATGTTTGCGGTTGTTCCGATCGCGCGCGACGGCGATGGCAATTGCTGTCCGCGCGGCGGACAGGCGCTGTTCGACTTCTCGATCGTGGGCGACCGGCTGGTCGTCGACAGCATGCGCTTCCAGCCGATGCAGCCGGTCGGCGAGGCGGTGGAGCAGGTCGCGGTGCGCGCCAAGTGACCGAGACACTGATCGGGCACGGCGGCACGATACCGAAGTTCGACAGCTGGAACGATGTGGTCGCCTTTGCCTGCGCCTTGCCCGATGTCGAAATGGCGCCCTTTTATGGCACTCCCTGCCCGAAAGTGAACGGCAAGGCTTTCGTCTCGCCGGGACGCGGGGCGGGGAGCTTTCATGTCATGGCACCACATGAAGAAAAGGATATATTGCTTGAAACCGACCCCGAGACCTTTTGGCAGACCGCGCATTATGAGGGCTGGCCGGGGCTGCTCGTCCGTTTCGGCTCGCCCGATCCCGAACGTATCGCCGACGTCATTCGCCGTGCCTGGTGGGACCGCGCGAAAAAGCCGCAGCGCCAAGCTTTTGGCGAGCGTCCCTGAGATGCTGTCGCGTTGCATGCTCGGCATCGCGCTGGCCGCAGCGGCGCTACCCGCACAGGCGGCCGACGCCAATGCCGAGATCAACCGCGCCTGGGCTGCGGGCTATCGCGCGGCCTTCACCTGTTCGTCGTTGTGGAACGGCGCGGGCAAGTCGCTCGACGCGATCGAGCGCGACGAACTCACCGGCATCTATCCCGAGATCGAGGCCGATGTCCGCACGCTCAAGGCGGATGTCGACGACAAGGCGAAGAGCGTTTCGGTCCGCTACCGTGACGACATGCCGCCGCGCATCGCCGAATGGGACAGCCGCGAGGGATGCGTGACGCTGCCGATCGGTGCCGCGCCGCGCGACCGCAGTGACTATCGCCCCGGCCGGCCGAAGCTCGACGACAAAGCCTGGCCGCTCGGCGACAAGGACGCCCGCGCGCCGTTGCCGCGCGCGCCGACGCGCTACGAACGGGCGGTTATGGCCAGCGCTGAATTTGGCGGCCGCACCAGCGCGCTACTGATCGTCAAGGACGGCAGGATCGCGGTCGAACATTATCAGGACGGCCACGACATCCACACCGCGCAGCGGACCTTTTCGGTCGCGAAGTCGATGGCGGCGACGCTGATCGGCAACGCCGTTCTGGAGGGCGATATCGACGTCGCGAAGCCCGCGATGATCGCCGACTGGCAGGCGCCGGGCGACCCGCGCGCCGCGATCACCACCGAGCAATTGATGCGCATGGCGAGCGGCCTGACCAGCGATACCGCGGGCAATCGCAGCGACGCCATCTATATGGGCGGCGCGTCGGTACGCCAGTGGACGGTGCAATGGCCGCTGCTGAACCCGCCAGGAAGCACGTTCCGCTACGCCAACAACGACACGTTGCTCGCGGCCCAGTCGTTGAAAGCCGCGCGGCAAAGGGCGCTCGATGAACTTAATGCCAAATCGGCGATGATCCGGCGTGGCCCAGCGCTCGATCCGGTCGATTTCTTCGACCATCTGGGCATGACGCGCACCTTTATCGAGCATGACGTCGACGGCGATTATATATTGTCGAGCCAGGTGTGGACCAGCGCACGCGACCTCGCGCGGCTGGGGCTGCTCTACCAGAATGACGGTATGTGGCAGGGTCGCCGGCTTCTGCCTGAAAACTGGCGCAGCTTCGTCACCACGCCGAGCGGGCCGCAACCAGAGGGGCCTTTCGGTTATGGCGCAGGCTTCTGGCTGCTTAACAAGTCGGAGGGGATTCCCGCCGACGCGTTCGGCGCCTTCGGCAACCGCGGCCAATATGTCGTCGTCATCCCGTCGCGGCAGCTGGTGATCGTTCGCCAAGGCTATGACGACGACAAGAACCGGCTCGACATCGCGAAGCTGGTGCGTGCCGTCGTCGAGGCGGACGCAGCGCGCTAGCCCGGATAGCGCTCGAACGCGGGCAGGTCGTTCAGCGTCTCCATCCAGCCGATGCGCTCGGCGGTCTGGATCTGGATCTGCGCGGGGATCAGGTCGGGGTCGTCGAGCGTCGCCGACTGGACGTCGATCTGTTCCGGGAAGACCGCTTCGCTGGTGTAGAAGAGGCCGGTGCCGCAGTCGCCGCAGAAGTGGCGGCGGCCATGGTCCGAGGAGGCATAGATCTTGGGCGTGCCGGTGACTTCCAGCTCATCCTGGCCGACGAGCGCCCAGCCGACGAGCGGCGCGCCGGCATGGCGGCGGCAATCCTGGCAGTTGCACAGCGCATGGTGGACGACGGTGGTCGGCATCGAATAGCGGATGGCGCCGCAATGGCATTGGCCGGTGGCGCGGGCAGGGGTCTCGCTCATATCTCTCTCCTCGGCATGTGGAGTGAGAACATAACATAAACAAGATCGGCGTGACAATGATTTCGAGGTCGGCCGCCATCGGCGCTTTAGCGCTTCGTTAACCCTGATCTGGCAAGGAAATCCGGCGGGGAGAGCGTCCAGTAACGCGTTCGCTGCAGCGGACCAATTCCTGATGCGGTGAACCATGCGGCCCAGCCTTCGCAACCTTCCACCCGAGATCGTCATCGCCGGCGCGACCCTGGCGATCATGTTCGCCTTTTCGCTCGCCCTCGGGCTGCCGGTCGTGCTGCCCTCCGGCGACCGCGCGGCGTTCGTCGGCGTTCACTATCTCTATCCGTTGATAGGGGTGGCGCTGCTTGGCGCGATCACCTTCGTCGCGGGCAAGCGCGATGTCGCAATGAGTTTCCTCATCGCCCTGCCATGTTATGTCGTGATCCTTTTTGCGCACTTCAATCTGAAGCTGTGGATCCCGCACATCAATCCGGTCATGTTCGACGATTTCTATTGGGCTACCGACGAGCTTGTACGGCCGGTGGTCGACGCCTGCATCTATCTGCGTACCCACTTGTTTGGGTTCATCTCTTATGAATCCAACTTCTACATGATCTCGTTCATGGCGCTTTTCTACACAAGTTTCCTCTATCACGCAGTCAAGACGCCCAAGCAATTCCGTACCCTCGTCGTCTCGGTGCTGCTGGTTCAGGCGCTCGGCGCGCTTGCCTATCTGGTGGCACCTGCGATCGGGCCGTTCCTTTACGAACGCGGCGTCGATCCGGGCATCACCACGGGCCAGATGAGCATGCTGGAATTCTATCGGGGCTCGATCGATCACGGGCCGGCGTGGATTGCGCAGCATGGCGGCGCCAATTTCACTGTCGGCCTCGCGGCGATGCCGTCGCTGCACGCCGCCGGTGCCTTCCTCTTCTTCCTCTTCGCCTGGAGACACGGCCGGATACTCCTGCCGCTCTATTCGATGATCCTGTTTTTCATCCTCGTCACATCGATCGCCAGCCGCTGGCATTATGTCATCGACGTGCCCGTCGGCATCGCGCTGGCGTGGGCCTGTGTATGGATGGCCGAACGGATGACCGGCGAGGTCAAGAACAAGGCCGCCGACGAAGCCAGCGGTCCGGCGCTTCCGGTCGCCGCCTGACCCGGCCCACCGACGGCGATCAGTCGCCGAGATCTACCTGATGCGCCTTGGCCCAATCGGTATATTGCGCGCGCGGGGTCGATGTCGGCTGCGCGAGGATCGCCGGCATGTCGCGGCGTAGCGCTGCGAGATCGAGCGAGCGGATCATCGCCTTCACCGGTCCGACCCCGGCGGGGGTAATCGAAAGGCGCTCGATGCCGATGCCGAGCAGCGCCATGGCTTCCAAAGGACGCCCGCCCATTTCGCCGCAGACGCCCAGCCTCACCTTCGATCCCTGCACCGTTTTCACGACGCGCGACAGGAAGCGCATCACCGTCGGTGACAGCCAGTCGTAGCGTTCGGCGAGGCGCGGATGCGCGCGGTCGGCGGCGAAGAGGAATTGCGTGAGGTCGTTGGTGCCGATCGACAGGAAGTCGAGGTGCGGCAGCATCAGGTCGAGCGTTTCGGCGAGCCCCGGCACTTCGAGCATCGCACCATAGCGGATCGCGACGGGCAATTTCTTGTTGTGGCTCGCGAGCCAGGCGCGCTGGCCGACGAACAGCGCGCGCGCAGCTTCATATTCCCAGGGTTCGGACACCATCGGGAACATGACGTTGAGCGTCCGTCCGGCCGCCGCCTCCATCAGTGCGCGCGCCTGGACCTTGAGCAGCCCTTCGCGTTCGAGCGCGAGGCGCAGCGCGCGCCAACCCATCGCTGGATTTTCCTCGAGCGCCGTGTCGGTGTTCATATAGGGCAGCGCCTTGTCGCCGCCGATGTCCACGGTGCGGAAGATCACCGGGCGGTCGCCCGCCGCGTCGAGCACGTCGCGATAGAGGCGCTGCTGGCGCTCGCGCGACGGGAGGGTTGCCGACACGAGGAACTGGAATTCGGTACGGAACAGGCCGATACCGCGCGCGCCGGTGAGGTCGAGCGCGGCGATGTCTTCGCGCAGGCCCGCGTTGATCATCAGGTCGATCGGCACGCCGTCTTTGGTCACGGCGGGCAGGTCGCGCAGTGCGGCGAGATTGGCGCGGCGCTTTTGCGACACTTCGAGCTTGGCGTCGAAAGCGTCGTCGATCGACTGGGTGGGGCGCACATGCAGCGCGCCGTCGGCGGCGTCGAGGAGCAGCATATCGCCCTCGCGGATCACGGTCCGCACGTCGCGCACGCGCCCGAGTACGGGCACGCCCATCGCACGCGCAACGATGATGACATGCGCAGTGAGCGAACCTTCTTCGAGCACCACTCCCTTCAGGCGGCGCCGGTCATATTCGAGCAGTTCGGCGGGGCCGAGGTTGCGCGCGATCAGGATCGAATCCTGGCGTAGCCCCATCTGCGCTGCGGTGCCGAGTTGCCCCGACACGATGCGGATCAGCCGGTTCGACAGATCCTCGAGATCGTGCATGCGGTCGCGCAGCAGCGGGTCGTCGATCTGCCGCATCCGCATCCGGGTGCGCTGCTGGACGCGCTCGATCGCCGCCTCAGCGGTCAGGCCGCTGTCGATCGCTTCGTTGATCCGCCGCGACCAGCCCTCGTCATAGGCGAACATCTTGTACATCTCGAGCACTTCGTCATGCTCGCCGCCGACGCCGAATTCGGCCTGGCTCGCCATGCGGTCGATCTGTTCGCGCATCTTGTCGAAGGCGGCATAGACGCGGTGCCGCTCGGCTTCGGTATCCTCGGCGACCGTATGCTCGATGACGATGCGCGGCTGGTGGAACACCGCGACGCCGCGGCCCATGCCGTCGACCAGCTTTTGTCCGCTGAGCCGTTGGGTCGACTGGTCGGCCTCCGCGGCGTCGATGCGCGCGGTGGTATCAACGAGGTCGGCGTTGGCGATCAGCTCGGACAGCACCATCGCGACGGTTTGCAGCGTCTCGATCTCGATATCGTCATACCGGCGCGGGTCGGCGTGCTGCACGCAGAGCACGCCGACAGCGCGCTCGCGGCGGATGATCGGCACCCCGGCGAAGCTGTGGAACAATTCTTCGCCGGTTTCAGGGCGATAGGAGAAGTCGGGGTGTGCGGCGGCTTCATCGAGGTTCAGCGTCTCGATCTGCTCGGCGATCATGCCGACGAGGCCTTCGCCGAGGCCGAGGCGGGTGACGTGCACCGCCTCCTGCTTCAGCCCGCGCGTCGCATAAAGTTCGAGCGCGCCTTCGCGCAGCAGATAGATCGAGCAAACCTCGCTATCGAGGCATTCGCCGATAATGCCGACGACCTGGTTGAGCTTGCCCTGCGCATGGGTGCGCGCCGCCATCACCTCGTGCAGCCGCGTCAGGATCGTGCGCGCCGACTGGGCTGCTGTCGAGGGCGGAGGCGGGGCGTTGGTCATGTCCCGTCCGTGCTAACAATGCTGCGCCCCGACGCCAAGGGGCGCATGCAATATTTCCTAGCCGGCCGGATTGGTCCCCGGGGTCGCCGTCGGGCCATGGGTGGCGGTCGGCGCCGTCGTCGTCGGCGCATAGAGGACGCTGGGGTTGGTCGTCAGCGGCGCGGGCGCGCTCATGATCGGCGGCGGCGGCGCATATTTGGCGTCCCATTCCATCACGTCGAGCTGATATTTCGCATAGGCTTCGTAGAAATCGACGAAGGGTTGATCGAGCCGCGCGAGATGGCCCGGCGCCTGCGCGACGACGTCAGCGGCGGGGGTCGTCGAAACGATCTGGGCGATCTCGTTGGCGCGCACACAGAACTCGCGCTGCGCCGGCGGCTGCGCGAAATAGTTGAACAACTGCGTCGACAGGCGGTCGCGTTCCTTGACGCCGTTCGTCTTATTTTCCTTGCCGAGCTGCGTGATCACGCTCTTCTCGGTCGCCTTGATTGCCTTGCCATGCGCCTTGATGATCGTGTTGTAGGACGAGACGAGCGTCGCTTCCTCCAGACCGCGACAGCCGATCGCCGCGACGTTGAGCGCGATCTTCATCTGCCAGAAGGCGCGGTCGCCGGTGATATTGCTGTTCGCGGTGACGAAGCGGCCGTCCATCGCGCGGCCGGGCAGAATCTGGGTCAACGAAGCATTGCCAGGCGGCAGCGGCCGCGGCGGAACGATGATCACGACCGGCGGGGGTGGCGGTGGCGGAGGAG
>NZ_LYVN01000083.1 GCF_001990265.1 Sphingopyxis sp. KK2 | reverse complement strand
GCGACGCCCCAGCGCGTTTCGGCGACGCTCGGACTCGGCGCCGCATTGAGCCGCAGCATCAGCAGCGTGGTTCCCGCATCGCGCGCACCGAGCGCGAGACGGCGCCCGGCGGTGAGATCGAGCGCGGGCCAGCGGCCCCAGCTTTCGACGATCACCGCCGCCGACCCGGCGCAGCGGATCGCGTCATTGGCGCAGGCGAGCAGCAATTTGGGATCGGGCGCCTCGATCAGCAGCAGCCGCTCGGGATCGCCGCCAAGTTCGGCGATACCGGGCGCATAGATATGCCCGCCGCGCCGCGCAGCATCGGCGGTGCGCAGCCACACCAAAGGCGCGTCCCCCGACGTGCGCAGCGCGAGCAGCGCGGCAAAGGCGGCGGCGCTCGTCGCATCGAGCACATCGGCGGCGAAAAATTCATGCAGGCGCCCCGTCGCGAGCCCGCCGCCGAGCGCGGCATCGAACCCCGCATGCCCGCTCGCCAGCCGCCCCGCGCTTTGCCCACGCGGTTCGGCCTCGCCGGCGATCCGGGCGAGACGCCGGCGCAGGCCGGCGATAGAAGGGAGCGACTCGTGGGGCATATGTTCCTGATTTGTTCTATTAGCGCTTTGAGGGTCGCGCTTGTCAAGACGAGTCAGGATTGGTCTCACCCCGTCATCCCCGCGAAGGGCTCGGAGAGGCCCGTGACTCTTCAAGCGATCCAGCTTTCTTGAAATGATGTAGCGGCTTTCGCTGCCCGGCTTCGCGGGGACGACGAAGAAAGGATGAGGTGACGGCAAGGGGAGGGGCTTTATGCCGGCACCAACAACCCCCGGCTCTCCCTGACCTCGCCGTCGAGCCAGTCGATGAAGGCGCGGATGCGCGGTTGCGGCGCGACGTCGCGGTGGAGCGCGAGCCAGAAGGCGCGCGCGATGACCTGCTCGGGCCGCACCCGCACCAGCGCGGGGTCGCCTGCGGCGAGGAAGCAGGGGAGCACGCCCACGCCTGCACCGCCCGCGATCATCCGCCTTTGCGCGAGGATGGAGGAGGAGCGCACCCCGGCGCGCAGTCCGGGTTCGATCTCGCCCAGATAGTCGAGTTCGGGGGCGTAGAGGATGTCGGGGACATAGCCGATCACCGGCACCCCCGCGCGCGACAGCGGGGTCGCGGCGACCGCTTCCTGCCAGTCGGTGCGATTCGCGGGGGCGTAGAGGCCGAGGCTGTAGTCGGACAATTTGCGCGTGATCAGCGGGCCTTTGCGCGGCCGCGCGAGCAGCACCGCCATATCGGCCTCGCGCCGCGACGGATTCAAAAAACCCGACGAGGCGACAAGGTCGATCTCGAGTTCGGGATGCGCCGCGACGAAGCCGGCCAATCTTGGCGCGATGAAACTGTTGCCGAACCCCTCGGACACGCTGACGCGAAGCTGTCCCGACAAGGCCGCGCCGCCGTCGTCGACCGAGCGGATGCGTGCCGCCGCCGCCGCCATCGCCTCGGCATGCGGGACGAGCGCGCGGCCGGCCGCCGTGAGATTGAAACCGCCCGGCGCGCGTTCGAACAAGGTCTGTTGCAACGCCGTCTCGAGCGCGCTCACTTGTCGGCTGACTGTCGTCGCATCGACCTGCAATGCTTGCCCGGCGCGTGCGAGCGTGCCCTGCTGCGCGACGTTCAGGAAATATTGCAGCTTGTCCCAGTCCATGGCCTGCAAATATGCAGCATCGTCCTGCAAGTCTATCCCTTGCAATCGCCCTGCAACTCGGCTGAGGCAACGGCAACATATTCGGGAGACTCAAGCATGCGACAGATCGACCATCTCATCGTCGGCGGTGCCGGCGGCAGCAGCCGCAGCGGCCAGGTCTTCGACCCCAACAGCGGCGGCGTGCAGGCCGAGGTCGCCTTGGGCGACGCGGCGCTCCTCGAAAAGGCGGTCGCCGCAGCAAAGGCGGCGCAGCCCGCCTGGGCCGCGACCAACCCGCAGCGCCGCGCGCGCGTGATGTTCGAATTCAAGCGCCTCGTCGAAGCCAATATGGACGAACTCGCGCACCTGCTCAGCTCCGAGCATGGCAAGGTGATCGCCGATTCGAAGGGCGACATCCAGCGCGGCCTCGAAGTCATCGAATTCTGTTGCGGCATCCCGCATGTGCTCAAGGGCGAATATACGCAGGGCGCCGGCCCGGGCATCGACGTCTATTCGATGCGCCAGCCGATCGGTATCGGCGCGGGCATCACCCCGTTCAATTTCCCCGCGATGATCCCGCTGTGGATGTCGGGTGTCGCGATCGCGACCGGCAACGCCTTCATCATCAAGCCCAGCGAGCGCGACCCCAGCGTTCCGGTGCGCCTCGCCGAACTCTTCCTCGAAGCCGGGCTGCCCGAGGGTATCTGCCAGGTCGTTCATGGCGACAAGGAAATGGTCGACGCGATCCTCGATCATCCCGACATCGGCGCGGTCAGCTTCGTCGGCTCGTCGGACATCGCGCATTATGTCTACAACCGCGGCGTCGCCAACGGAAAGCGCGTCCAGGCGATGGGCGGCGCGAAGAACCACGGCATCGTCATGCCCGACGCCGACCTCGACCAGGTCGTTAACGACCTCGCCGGCGCCGCCTTCGGTTCGGCGGGCGAACGCTGCATGGCGCTTCCTGTGGTGGTCCCCGTCGGCGACGAGACCGCCGAGCGGCTGAAGGCCAAGCTGATCCCCGCGATCGAAGCGCTGCGCGTCGGCGTGTCGACCGATGCCGAAGCGCATTACGGCCCCGTGGTGACGCAGGCGCACAAGGAAAAGGTCGAGGGCTGGATCGCGAAATGCGCCGACGAGGGCGCCGAACTGGTGGTCGACGGCCGCGGCTTCAGCCTGCAGGGTCATGAAAAGGGCTTCTTCATCGGCCCGACCCTGTTCGACCATGTCACCACCGACATGGAATCGTACAAGGAAGAGATTTTCGGCCCCGTGCTGCAGATCGTCCGCGCCCCCGATTTCGAAACCGCGCTGTCGCTGCCCTCGAAGCACCAGTACGGCAACGGCGTCGCCATCTTCACGCGCAACGGCCACGCCGCGCGCGAATTCGCCGCGCGCGTCAATGTCGGCATGGTCGGCATCAACGTGCCGATCCCGGTGCCGGTCGCCTATCATACCTTCGGCGGCTGGAAGCGGTCGGCGTTCGGCGACACCAATCAGCACGGCATGGAAGGCGTGAAATTCTGGACCAAGGTCAAGACCGTCACCGCACGCTGGCCCGACGGATCACCCGACGGCGGCAACGCCTTCGTCATCCCGACGATGGGATAAGCCGGCGTTGCTGCGCCGGCTGCTCCTTCCCCTCCTGATTCTGCTGCTGCTGCCCGTCCCGGCGGCGGCGCAGAAGAGGATCGCCTTGTCCTTCGACGATGTGCCGCGCGGCGCGGGGGCCTTTTTCTCCCCCGACGAACGAACGCAGCGCATCATCGCCGAGCTGAAGGCGGCCGAAGCGCCGCAGGCGGTGTTTTTCGTCAATCCCTGCCATATCGGGTCGGGCGATGGGGTCGGCGGCGAGGTGCGCATCGCCGCCTATGTCGCGGCGGGCCATGTCATCGCCAACCACAGCTGCACCCACCCGCATCTGAACGCGACGGCGGCCGACGCCTATCTTGCCGACATCGACAAGGCCGAGGCCTGGCTCAAGGACCAGCCCGGCCACCGCCCCTGGTTCCGCTTTCCCTTCCTTGACGAGGGCGGCGCCGACAAGGTCAAGCGCGACGCGCTGCGCGCGGGGCTGGCCGAACGCGGCCTGCGCAACGGCTATGTCACCGCCGAATCGGCCGACTGGCATCTCGAGGCGCTCACCCGCGACGCCGCGAAGGCGGGCAAGCCGATCGATCGCGCGGCGCTCGGGCGGCTCTACGTCACTTGGCATGTCGAGGCGGCCGATTTCGCCGACGGGCTGATGCAACAGGCGATCGGGCGCCAGCCGGTGCAGGTGATGCTGCTCCACGAAACCGATCTTGCCGCGCTCCATATCGGCGATCTCGTCCGCGCGCTGCGCGCCGCGGGCTGGACTTTGGTCAGCGCCGACACCGCCTATGCCGACCCGATCGGCACGCTGATGCCCGACACCCCGTCGGCGCAGGGCACGCTCGCCGAGGCGCTCGCGTGGGAGAAGGGCCTGCCTGCGCCGCGCTGGTACCGCTTCAACGACAACAGGCTCGCGACCGCCGAATTTAACCGGCAGGTGCTCGGCGAAGGGGGCGGTGAATGAAACCCGCCCCGAACCCCGCGCATTTCTCCTCGCAAAGGAGAAAGACGATGACCCGCACCCTGTTCCCCCTGTTCCTGTCCGGGGGCGTTCTGATGCTCGCCGCCTGCGGCGATAGCGCCGACAAGCCCGTGCCCGAACAAAAGGCGAGCGTCGCGCCCGTGCCCGACGCCGACCCCGCGCCGCCGCCCGCGATCCCCGAACCGGCGCCGCCCGAAGATTATACGCCCGATCCGGCGGTCAAGCCGCCCGCCGCCGTCGAGCCGGGCATCGGCAGCGGCGACAAGGCGATTCCTGCCGCGATCCAGGGGCGATGGGCGATCGACGCGAGCGATTGTCCGAAGCGTCCCGGCACCGACCTCACCGCGCTCGTCATCGACGCCGCGAACCTGCGCTTCCACGAATCGCATGGCGAACTCGCGCGGGTGCGCGAACGCAGCGCCACCCGCCTCGTCGCCGACTATAAATTCAGCGGCGAGGGCATGGACTGGGACCGGCTGATGGTGTTGAGCGTCACCGATGGCGGCAAGACGCTCGTCCGCCGCGACCATGGCGATGGTGCCGCGGCGAATGCGATGCGCTATACGCGCTGCGCGGCTTGATTTGGGCCTGATGCGACGAAGGAGAGATATGATGGACATTCGCTGGATTGCCGCCGCAGCCCTGCTGCCGCTCGCCGCCTGTCAGGCCGCCGACGGCGGCGCCGAGCCCGCGCCGCTGCCCCCGCCCGCCGAGGCCGCGTGCAACGGCGACGCCGGACAAAGCTTCGTCGGCCAGACCGCGACCGCCGAAACCGGCGCCGCGCTGCTCCGCGCGACCGGCGCGCGCACCCTGCGCTGGGTCGCGCCGGGCATGGCGGTGACGATGGATTTCCGCCCCGACCGGCTCACCGTCTCCTACGACGGCGCGATGAAGATCGAGCGGGTCAGCTGTGGCTGATCCGGTCGCGGCGACGGGGGAGCGTCGCAACCACAGCTCGGCCTCGCCGTTCGAGCCCGTCTATGGCTACAGCCGCGCGGTGCGCGTCGGCAACCGCATCGACGTTGCCGGCTGCGCGCCGATCGAACCCGACGGCAGCTCGACCCCGGGCGACGCCGGGGTTCAGGCGGCGCGTTGCCTGACGATCATCAGCGAATCGCTCGAAGCGCTCGGCGGTTCGCCCGCCGATGTCGTGCGCACGCGCATGTATATCACCGATGCCGCCGATGCCGACCTTGTCGGGCGCGCGCATGGCGCGATGTTCGGCGCCATCCGCCCCGCCTCCACGATGCTCGTCATCCCCGCGCTGATCCGCCCCGAGTGGAAAGTCGAAATCGAAGCCGAAGCCATTCTAATCGAGAAGAACGCATGACCGACCAGTTCCAGCTTACCGACGACCAGCTCGCCATCCAGGACATGGCGCGCAAGTTCACCGCCGACCGCATCACGCCCTTCGCCGCCGAATGGGACGAAAAAAGCCATTATCCCGTCGAGGTGTGGAAGGCCGCGGGCGAGCTCGGCTTCGGCGCTATTTACGTCGCCGAGGAATCGGGCGGCATCGGGCTCGGCCGATTGGAGGCGGCGCTGATCATGGAGGCGATGGCCTATGGTTGCCCCGCGACATCGGCCTATGTCTCGATCCACAATATGGCGACCTGGATGATCGACCGCTTCGGCAGCGCCGAGGTCAAGGCGCGTTTCCTGCCCGACCTCGTCAGCATGGAAAAAATCGCCTCCTATTGCCTCACCGAACCGGGTTCGGGCTCGGACGCCGCGGCGCTCAAGACCACGGCCAAGCGCGACGGCGATCATTATGTCCTCAACGGCACCAAGCAGTTCATTTCGGGCGCCGGCTATAACGACATCTATGTCTGCATGGTCCGCACCGGCGACGAAAAGTCGAAGGGGATTTCCTGCCTCGTCATCGAAAAGGACACCCCGGGCCTCAGCTTCGGGGCGCCCGAGAAGAAGCTCGGCTGGAACGCCTCGCCGACCGCGCAAGTGATCTTCGAGGATTGCCGCGTGCCGGTCGAAAACCTCGTCGGCGCCGAAGGCGACGGCTTCCGCTTCGCGATGGCGGGGCTTGATGGCGGCCGCCTCAACATCGGCGCCTGCTCGCTCGGCGGCGCGCAGCGCTGCCTCGACGAGGCGATCGCCTACACCAAGGACCGCCAGCAGTTCGGCCAGCCGATCGCCGATTTCCAGAACACCCAGTTCATGCTCGCCGACATGGCGACCGACCTCGAAGCCTCGCGTGCGCTGCTCTATCTCGCGGCGGCGAAGGTCAGCGCGAACGCGCCCGACAAGTCGCGCTTCTCGGCGATGGCGAAGCGGCTCGCGACCGACAACGGCAGCAAGATCGTCAACGACGCGCTGCAATTGTTCGGTGGTTATGGCTATCTTCGCGATTATCCGATCGAGCGGTTCTGGCGCGACCTGCGCGTCCATTCGATCCTCGAAGGCACCAACCAGGTCATGCGAATGATCGTCGGACGGGACCTGCTGCGGCAGTAGGATTTCCCCTCTCCCGTTGGGAGAGGGTTGCGCAGACTTGCCAGCTTGCTGGCTAGTCGTAGCTGGGTGAGGGGTTCAAGGGTCGCGCACGAAAGCGACGGCGGATCCCCTCATCCAACTCCGCCTAACCGCTTTCAGCGGTAAGGCTTCGATATCCTTCTCCCGACGGGAGAAGGTTTTGAGAGGGCTTATGACCGAAGACGTACTCGTCACACAGCAAGGCGCCACCGGCCGCCTGTCGCTTAACCGCCCGAAGGCGATCCACGCGCTCAACCTCGACATGGTCCATGCCATGACCGAGGCGCTCGTCGCGTGGAAAAACGACGCCGCGGTGCAGGCGGTGCTGCTCGACCACAGCGAAGGACGCGGTTTCTGCGCCGGGGGCGACATCGCCTTCCTGCGCAATTCGGCGCTGTCCGACGAGGGCGCCTCGGGCCGCCTTTTCTTCCACGACGAATATCAGCTCAACCATCTGCTCTTTACCTATGACAAGCCGGTGGTCGCTTTCATGGACGGCATCACCATGGGCGGCGGCGTCGGCATTTCGCTGCCCGCCACATATCGCGTCGCGACCGAGAACACGCGGCTCGCCATGCCCGAAACGGGGATCGGCCTGTTTCCCGACGTCGGCGGCGGCTGGTATCTCTCGCGGCTCGAAGGGCGCGTCGGTCCGTATCTCGCGCTCACCGGCGCGCGGCTCGACGGGGCGGAGTGCTTGGCGCTCGGCCTCGCCACCCATTATCTCCCGTCGGACAAGCTCGCCGAGGCCAAGGCGCGGATCGCCGAGCACCCCGACCGCATCGGCGGTATCCTCGGCGAATTGTCACTGGCTCCGCCCGAGGCGAAGATCCTCGCGCATATCGCCGACATCAACCGGCTGTTCGCCTCGGATCGGCTTGAGGATATCCTCGCCGCACTTGAGGCCGACAAGGGCGAATGGGCGGCGAAAGAACTTGCCGCGCTACGCACCAAGTCGCCGCAGACGTGCAAGGTCGCGCTGCGCCAGCTCGCCGACAGCCTGTCGCTGCCCGATTTCGCCGCGAACATGGTGATGGAATATCGCATCGGCAGCCGCGTGCTGACGCGTCCCGACTTTGCCGAGGGCGTGCGCGCGGTGATCGTCGAAAAGGACAATAAACCGCAATGGAATCCGGCGACGGCCGAGGGCGTGAGCGACGACCTGATCGCTTCGATCTTCGCACCGCTCCCCGCTCTGGAAGAATGGAAACCCCTATGACCTACGAAACCCTCCTCGTCGAACAGCGCGGCGCCGTCACGCTCGTTACGCTCAACCGCCCGCAGGCATTGAACGCGCTCAACTCGGGCGTGCTGGGCGACCTGATCGCGGCCTTCGCTGCCTTCGAAGCCGATGACAGCCAGCGCTGCGCCGTGCTCACCGGGGCGGGCGACAAGGCGTTCGCCGCAGGTGCCGACATCAAGGAAATGGCCGACAAGCCGGCGGCTGATTTCTACCTTGAGGATTTTTTCTCGAAATGGACGAGCGACTTCGTGAAGAAGGTCCGCAAGCCGTGGATCGCCGCGGTCAACGGCTTCTCATTGGGCGGCGGCTGCGAACTCGCGATGATGGCCGACTTCATCATCGCGTCGGAGAAGGCGAAATTCGGCCAGCCCGAGATCAAGCTCGGCGTCGCGCCCGGTATGGGCGGGTCGCAGCGGCTGACCCGCGCGATCGGCAAGGCGAAGGCGATGGAAATGTGCCTCACCGGCCGGATGATGGACGCCGCCGAAGCCGAACGGTCGGGTCTCGTCGCGCGCGTCGTTCCGCACGAAACTTTGGTCGACGAAGCGGTGAAGATCGCCGCGCTCATCGCATCGATGCCGCCGATGGCCGCGATGGTGAACAAGGACATGGTCAACGCCGCGTTCGAAACGACGCTCGACCAGGGGCTGATCTACGAACGCCGCCTGTTCCAGATCCTCGCCGCGACCGAGGACAAGGCCGAAGGCATGGCCGCCTTCATCGAAAAGCGCGAAGGCGTGTGGAAGGGGCGGTGACGACGCCCCGACGGCTGGTTTCGAGGAACGCCGCCTATGTGGCGGCGGCCTTGGTGGCCGTCCATCTGCTGACCCATGCCTATGTCGTAGATCAGCGCATCTTATACGATCAGGGCGGTTTCGAAGGACTATTGTGGTGGCTTGTCGCCTTTCTCGTCCTTCCAGTCGTCGCGCTGCTCACTTTGATATCGAGCGCCATCGCACAATGGCTCAAACGGAAAAATCCTGCGGGAGAGTGACATGAAAATCGCATTCATCGGACTCGGCAATATGGGCGGCGGCATGGCCGCGAACCTTGCCAAGGCGGGGCATGACGTCCGCGCCTTCGACCTCAGCGATGAAGCGCTCGCGCGCGCGGTCGAGGCGGGCTGCACGCGCGCCGCCTCAGCGGCCGAAGCCGTCGCCGGCGCCGAAGCCGTCGTCACGATGCTCCCCGCGGGCAAGCATGTCGCGGGCGTCTACGAAAGCGACGTCTTCCCCAATGCCGCGCCGGGCACCTTGCTTCTCGACTGTTCGACGATCGACGTCGCGACCGCGCGGTCGAACATCGAGGCGGCGACCGCCAAGGGTCTCGTCGCGGTCGATGCGCCGGTCTCGGGCGGCATAGCGGCGGCGAACGCCGGCACCTTGACCTTCATGGTCGGCGGCACCGGCGAAGGCTTCGCACGCGCCGAACCGATCCTGGCGAAGATGGGCAAGGCGGTGATCCATGCGGGCGACGCAGGCGCGGGGCAGGGGGCGAAGATCTGCAACAACATGCTCCTCGGCGCGTCGATGATCGCGACCTGCGAAACGCTCGCGCTCGCGCAGAAGCTCGGCCTCGATCCGCAGAAATTCTTCGACATCGCCAGCGTGTCGTCGGGGCAGTGCTGGTCGCTGACCAGCTATGCGCCGCTCCCCGGCGTCGGGCCGACCACCCCCGCCGATAACGGCTATGCGGGCGGTTTCGCCGCGGCGCTGATGCTCAAGGACCTCCGCCTCGCGATGGAGGCCGCGGCCAGCGTCGACGCCGCTGTCCCGATGGGATCGAAGGCGCGCGAGCTGTATGAAGCCTTCGTCGAGGCCGACAAGGACGGCCGCGACTTTTCGGCGATCATCCAGACGTTGCAGAAATAAGCCGATCCTCCCTCAGCGGGGGAGGATCGGGTCAGTAAAAATCCGCGGTCTCGCCGCCGTCCTTGCGGTCGGTGCGGTGCACCTGCGTCGGTGCCTTGCGATCACCGGTACGCACCTCGATCCGCCCGTTGATCCGCCGCACCTCGGCCGGCGCGATGATCCTTGCGCGCGCGATGCCGGTCGCGCTCGCCTGCGGCGTCGCGACGGGAGGCGGCGCGGCAGCCGTTCCGGCGAGCAGGAGAGCGGCGATCAGGGACATCGGCGTCATGCTCTGCCCTAACGGCAGGTCTTGCCAGCGCTTTAACCCTGAATCGCAAGTCTTCGCTCATGCCTGCGGCGCGCGCGGGGCAAAAGAAAGGCCGCCTGCCCCGCAGTGGGACAGGCGGCCGTATCTTCCTGAGCGAAAGGCGCGTTTAGAACCCGCTCTTTGCCTCGGCCTTTTCCTTGAGCAGCGGCGCGACCGCAAAGCCATGCTTCTCCAGCGCCGCGACGATCTTGTCGGTGCCTTCGAGGCCGGCCCAGAACATCGGGCCGCCGCGATACACCGGCCAGCCATAACCATAGATCCACACGACATCGATGTCCGACGCGCGCTGCGCCTTGCCTTCGGTCAGGATCAGCGCGCCTTCGTTGACCATCGGATACAGCGTGCGCTCGATGATTTCCTGGTCGCTGATCTCGCGCTTCGCCTTGTTGGAATGCTGGCGGAAGTCTTCGATGATCTCGGCGACTTCGGCGCTCGGGGTCGGGTTGCGCTTCTCGTCATAGTCGTAGAAGCCCTTGCCGGTCTTCTGCCCCCAGCGGCCCTTGGCGGCGAGCGCGTCGCGGATGCTTTCGATGCGCGTCGGGTCGCGGTGCCAGCCGATGTCGACGCCTGCGAGGTCGCTCATCTGGAACGGCCCCATCGGCATGCCGAAATCGACATGGACCTTGTCGATCTGCTGCGGCGTCGCACCTTCCATGAGGAGGTTCATCGCCTCGACCTGGCGCGGCTTGAGCATGCGGTTGCCGATGAAGCCGTCGCACACGCCGGCGACCACCGCGACCTTGCCGATCTTCTTGCCGATCGCCATCGCCGTCGCCAGCGCATCGGGCGCGGTCTTTTCGCCGCGCACGACTTCGAGCAGCTTCATGACGTTGGCGGGCGAGAAGAAGTGCATGCCGAGCACGTCGCCGGGGCGGCTGGTTGCGGTCGCGATCTCGTCCACGTCGAGATAGGAGGTGTTCGACGCGAGGATCGCGCCGGGCTTGGCGATGCTATCGAGCTTCGCGAAGATTTCCTTCTTCACGTCCATATTCTCATAGACCGCCTCGATGATCAGGTCGCAGTCGGCCAGATCCTCGATGTTCAGCGTCGGGGTCAGGATGCCCATCATCGCCTCGACTTGCTCGGGCTTGAAGCGGCCCTTCGCAGCGGAGGCCTCATAATTTTTGCGGATCACGCCCACGCCGCGGTCGAGCGCTTCCTGCTGCATCTCGACGATGGTGACGGGGATGCCCTTCTGCAGGAAGTTCATGCTGATGCCGCCGCCCATCGTGCCCGCGCCGATCACGCCGACCTTTTTCACGTCGCGCAGCGCGGTGTCCTTGGGCAGGCCGTCGATCTTCGCCGCCTGACGCTCGGCGAAGAAGATGTGGCGCTGCGCCGCCGACTGGCTGCCGAACATCAGCTTGGTGAATTCCTGCCGCTCGAAGGCGAGGCCTTCGTCGAAAGGCAGACGCGTCGCGGCCTCGACGCAGGCGAGGTTGGCATAGGGCGCGTCGAACCCGCGCCAGCGCTTGGCGTTCGCGGTCTTGAGCTGTTCGATGATCGCGACGTCGCCGAACACCGCGCGTTCGCGCGTCGGGCGGGGGCCGTCGGCGATCTTGGTACGCGCAAAGGCGATCGCATCGGCGGCGAGGCTATCTTCGCCCGCAAGCGCGTCGACGAGGCCCATGTCCTTCGCCTTGGGGGCGGGGACGGGGTCGCCGAGCGAGGTCATCGTCGCGGCGGCTTCGACGCCGACGACGCGCGGCAGGCGCTGGGTGCCGCCGGCACCGGGCAGCAGGCCGAGCTTGACCTCGGGCACGCCGAGCTTCGCCGACGGAACCGCGACGCGGTAATGGCAGACGAGCGCGGTCTCGAGCCCGCCGCCGAGCGCCGTGCCGTGGATCGCGGCGACGACCGGCTTGGTTGCCTGTTCGATGCTGTTGAGCACCGCGTTGAAATCGGGGCCGCGCGGCGCCTTGCCGAATTCGCTGATGTCGGCGCCGGCGATGAAGGTGCTGCCGTCGCAGCGCAGCACGATCGCCTCGACGCTGTCATCGGCGAGCGCGGCGGCGAAGTGATTGGCAAGGCCTTCGCGGACGTGCCAGCTCAGCGCGTTGACCGGCGGGTTGTTGACGATGACGACGGCGACATTGCCGTCTTTCTCCAGCGTGACGCTGTTCGGGGTTTCTTCGGACATCGAATGGCTCCTTGGTTCAATCGTTGAGCGCGGCGTGGACAAAAGTCTTGACCTCGCGCCGCACGGGATAGGTGGAAGAGGGCATGAGCTGGGTCATGAAGACCATGCAGATCTGCTCGACCGGATCGACGAAGAAGCCGGTCGAGAACATGCCGCCCCAATAATAATCGCCCGCCGACCCGGGGGTCAGCGTCTGCGCCGGCTGCTCGGTCACCGCAAAGCCGAGGCCGAAGCCGACCCCGGCATTTTCGGCTTCCGAAAAGATGCCGACGCTATGCTGGACGAGGTCGCCGCCGCCGACGAGATGGTTCGCGGTCATCAGCGCCAGCGTCTTGCGGCTGATGATGCGGGTGCCATCCAATTGCCCGCCGCCGAGCAGCATCAGGCAGAAGCGATGATAGTCGGCGAGCGTCGAAACGAGCCCGCCGCCGCCCGAATGGAAGCTGCGATCCTTCGCCCAGCGGCTCTTGTCGCCGCTGTCGAATGGCTTCATCTTCGCCTGCGGGTCGAACATGTAACAGTCGGTGAGCCGATGCTGCTGATCGGCGGGCACCTTGAAACCGGTATCGACCATGCCGAGCGGGCCGAAGATGCGCTCCTGCAGAACCTGCGCGAACGGTTTGCCCTCGATACGCTCGACCAGCGCGCCAAGCACGTCGGTCGCCATCGAATAATTCCAGTGCGCGCCGGGGTCGAACTGCAGCGGGATTTTCGCGAGCCCCGCGATGAAGCTGTCCATCGTGTAATCGGCGTCGAAATCGTCGATCCGCGCCTTGCGATAGGCGGCGTCGACCGGAGTGCGCTCCTGGAACCCGTAAGTGAGTCCCGATGTGTGGCGCAGCAGGTCGACCATGCGGATCGGCTGCGTCGGCGGCCGGGTCAGGAAGGGGGCATTGCCGCCGCCCGCGACGAAAACGCCGGTGTCCTTGAACTCCGGGCAAAATTTGGTGAGCGGATCGCTAAGCGCGACCTTGCCCTCCTCGACCAGCATCATGAAGGCGATGCTGGTGATCGGTTTGGTCATGCTCGCGATGCGAAAGATCGCATCTTCCTTCAGCGCCTCGCCCGGACGGCCCTCGCCGACCAGCGACAGATGCGCGATCTCGCCGCCGCGCGACACGAGGGTCGCGGCGTGCGGCAGGCGACCGGCGTCGACATATTTGGCCTGCAGGAAAGCGGGGATGCGGTCGAGCCGCGCGGCGTCGAAACCCAGTGTCTTGGACCCACTCACGAAACGCGAACTCCCTCAATTATGGCGGCGGCCTCGGCGAGCAACGCCGGGTCGATCGCCAGATCGGCGGCCTTCGCGGTCTCGCGCAACTGTTCGGGGCGGCTCGCGCCGACAATCGCGCTGGTGATCCCCGGCTGCGCGAGCACCCAGGCGATCGCGAGCTGCGCCATGGTGCAGCCGGCCTTGTCGGCGATCGGTTTCAGCCGCTGGACCGCTTCGAGTACCGGGTCGGTCATGTAACGGCCCATATATTGGGCATCTTCGCCCGACGCGCGACTGCCGGCGGGCAGTTCGGCGCCGGGGGCATATTTGCCGCTGAGCACGCCCATTGCCAGCGGCGACCAGACGATCTGGCCGATGCCGTTCGCGATGCTGACCGGGATCACCTTCGCCTCGGGACGCCGCCACAACAGGCTGTACTGTGGCTGGCTCGACACGAATTTGACATGCGGCGGCGCCAGTGCGACCGCCGCCTCGATCTGCTCGGGCGCCCATTCGGAAAAGCCGATGGCGCGCGCCTTGCCGCTGCGCACGACCTCGCTCAAGGCCGCCATCGTTTCCTCGAGGGGGGTGTCGGGGTCGTAGCGATGGCATTGGTAGAGATCGATATAGTCGGTCTTGAGCCGCGCCAGGCTCGCATCGATCTGCTTGGCCACCTGGCTCCTCGACAGGCCCTTGTCGCTGTCCGACATCGGAAAGAAGAGCTTGGTCGCGAGCACATAGGAGTCGCGCGGCCGATCCTTCAGCACGTCGCCAAGAAAGCTCTCGGCGGCGCCGCGGCCATAGACATTGGCGGTGTCGATGAAGTTGATCCCGATGTCGAACGCCGCATCGACGCACGCGCGGCCCGCGCTGTCGTCGACCCCGACCCCGTAGGTCAGCCAGCTGCCGAGACAGATCGCCGAAACCTCGATGCCGCTGTCGCCAAGCTGCCGATATTGCATATCGTCTCTCCTCAATGCGAGGTCTGGCCCAGGAGCTGGCGCGTCACCGGGTGCGAGCTGGTGAGCCCGCCATCGACCGCGATCGCCTGTCCATTGACATAGCTCGCCTGGTCGCTCGCGAGGAACAGCGCGACGTTCGCCAATTCCTCGGGCTGCGCGGCGCGCTTCAGCGGGTTCAGCTGGCCCAGCTTGTGGGTGACCTCCTTCGCCTTGGCATAGTCGAAGGTCGGCTTGGTCATCCCGGTTTCGGTCAGCCCGGGGCAGATCGCGTTGACGCGCACGCCGCTGGTGGTCAGCTGCTGCGCCGCGGTCTTGGCGAGGTTGATGACGCCCGCTTTCGACGCCGAATAGGCACCCGGACCCGCGCCCGAATTGATTCCCGCGACGCTCGCGGTCAGCACGATCGCGCCGCCGCGGTCCTGGTCGACCATCGCCTTGCCCGCATGTTTCACCATCAGCGCGGGGCCGATCAGGTTGACGCGCAGCGTCTCGGCCCAGGCGGCGGGGTCGAAATCGAAGATGCCACCCATGTCGCCGATGATCCCGGCGTTGGCGAAGGCGACGTCGAGGCCGCCATAGGTTTCCTGCGCGGCCCGGACGAGTTTCGCGACATCGGCCTCGACCCCCGCGTCGATCGTCAGCGCGATCGCGGTGCCGCCCGCGTCGATCACCGCCTTGGCGGTGTCGTGCACCGCGTCGGTCTTGTCGCCGAGGATCAGCTTCGCGCCCTCGGCGGCGAAGCGCAGCGCGCTCGCGCGGCCGATGCCCGACCCGGCGCCCGTGATGATCGCGACCTTGCCGTCCAATGCACCCATCTTATCCTCCGCTCGAAGTATTGCCGCCGTCGATGACGATCGTCTGGCCGGTGGTGAAGCCGCCGGCACGGCTGGCGAGGAACACCGCGGCCCCCGCGATTTCCTCGGGCTCGCCGATGCGGCGCAGCGACGACCGACGCGTCGAGACTTCCAGATTCTCCGGATTTTCCCACAGCGCGCGCGCGAAATCGGTCTTGATCAGCCCCGGCGCGATGCAGTTGACGCGCACGCCCTGCGGCCCGAATTCATCGGCGAGGTTGCGTGCCATCTGCATGTCGGCGGCCTTGGAAATCGCATAGGCGCCGAGGATCGACGAACCCTTGAGGCCGCCGATCGAGCTGATGATCGTGATCGACCCCTTGCCCGCCGACAGCATCGCGGGCGCACACATATGCGCCAGCCAATGGTTCGACAGGATATTGTTTTCCATGATCTTGCGGAACTGGTCGTCGCTGATGCCCTCGGACGGCCCATAATAGGGATTCGACGCGGCGTTGCAGACGAGCGCGGTGACCGGACCGAAGGCCGCCACCGTCTCGTCGACGAGGTTCTGCAGGCCTTCCTTCGACGAGATATTGGCGGCGACCGCGATCGCGGTGCCCTCGCCATAGGCCGCGTTGAGTTCGGCGGCGACCGCGTCGCACGCATCCTGCTTGCGGCTCGAAATCACTACCTTGGCGCCGTGAAAGGCCATGGCTTCGGCGATGGCCTTGCCGATGCCGCGCGACGATCCGGTGATCAGCGCGACCTGGCCTGTCATGTCGAACAGGTTCATGCGCCGGCCTTCTTCGCAAAGTCCCACGCCTTTTCGGCGAGCGGCAGCACGCGTTCGGACATTTCCTTCGCGTGGCTCGACGAGGCGGTGCCGTCGATCACGCGCTTCTTGATTCCCTGCATGATGCCGGCGAGGCGGAAGAAATTATAGGCGAAATACCAGTTCATGTCGGGCACGCCGGTGCGGCCGGTCGCTGCGCAATAGCGCTCGACGACCTCGTCGAGTTCGGGAATGCCGAGCGCCTTGCGGTCGAGGTCCATCACCCCCGAACGCCCACCATTTTCGGTGACCCACGCCATCGCGACATAGGTGAAGTCGGCGAGCGGATCGCCCAAGGTCGACAATTCCCAGTCGAGCACCGCGAGCACTTCGGGACGGTCTTTTGCAAAGATCATATTGTCGATGCGGTAATCGCCATGGACGACGCTGGTGCGCGTCTGTTCGGGCAGGGTCGCGGACAGCCAGGTGATCAGCTGCTCCATCTCGTCCATCGTCTCGGTTTCGGAGAGGCGGTACTGCTTGGTCCAGCGGTCGACCTGGCGACCGAAATAATTGCCGGGCTTGCCATAATCGGACAGCCCCGCCGCCTCGACATCGACGCTGTGCAGCGCGGCGAGCGTGTCGATCATCGCGTCATAGGTGGCGCGGCGGTTTTCGGGGGTCGACCCCGGCATCGATCCGTCCCAGATCGTCTGCCCGTCGACCATGCCCATAACATAGAACCAGCTGCCGACGACATCGTCGTCGGTGCACAGGCCATATTGACGCGCGACGGGAAAGCCGGTCTTATAGAGGCCGGCCTGCACCTTATATTCGCGGTCGACCGCATGCGCCGATGGCAGCAACGGACCGAAGGGCTTGCGGCGGAGCACATAATTGCCCGACGGCGCGCTGATCTTGTAGGTCGGGTTCGACTGGCCGCCGGCGAACTTGCCCTGCGTCAGCGGGCCTTCGAAGCCCTCGACATTCGCCTCCATCCAGGCGGTGAGCTTCGCTTCGTCGAGCAGGTCGGCGCCCTCGGGCGCGACGGTGCCCGAGAACAGCTTCTGCGCGTCCATCGCCGTGGTCATTGGTCGAACACGATGACCGACCGCGCGGCATCGCCCTTCTTCATCTTGTCGAATCCTTCGTTGATCTGCGCGAGCGGGATCGTCTCGGCGACGATGCTGTCGAGGTCGAGCAGTCCGCGCAGGTAGAAATCGACGAGGCGCGGGATATCGACGGGGAAGCGGTTGCCCCCCATGATCGCGCCCTGCAATTTCTTGCCGCTGAGCAGGTCCATCGCCGACAGGCCGACCTTCTCCGACAAGGGCATCATACCCAGAATCGTCGCGGTGCCGCCGCGGCGCAGCGAGGCGACGGCGAGGCTGGCCGAGGCGGGACGTCCGACCGCCTCGATCGCATGATCGACGCCGCCCTTCGATATTTCGAGGAT